>CAZRHK010000056.1:0-1066 GCA_964599815.1 uncultured Bifidobacterium sp.
GACAAAAATGCAATTGACGTAGCGGTGGATTCATCATCGGCAAGGACCTGCCAGGGTGACGCCACAGCCAGCACAATCCATGCCGCCAGCACAACACCCAACATGATGCGCGGTGGTGTGATCTGAGATGCGCGAGCCATGTTTATAGCCTGCCCGAGAGAAGGACATTTTCGTTAATCCTCGGTTCGTGACACTGGTCTGCAGGCTGCTACCAATGAGGGCAACCACTGGGAGGGGGTGACGAGATGCCAGAAGAAACCATGAGTCTGATTAGGCCAGGTGCCACCTTTGGAATCGGAAGTCTTCCTCATCGCAGTGTGTCCGACGCTCTGGATTTTGTGTGGTCGTCGACCGACATCCCCACCATTCCGTCGCTTCCTCGCCGTAGTCCTGCAGAGGGAATGATTGCCCAGGCACTGGTGGGTATTGAAGGTGTGTCTGTTGGTCAGTACGGCGGCATCAGTGTGGATGTTTCTCAACTTGATGTCGGCCAATTTGTAACAACAGATTTGTCGTCAGATGCCTATGGCGCATTCGAGCAATTCCTTGCAACATTTCACCAACGAAATCGTGGGGCAGATGTTGTGAAGTGGCAATTTGTTGGGCCCGTCACATTGGGGGCACAGCTCTTGCGTTTGGGTCTAGATGCAAACATTGCATTCCCTCTCGCATTGCAAGCGGTGAGGTCTCATGTTCTGTCATTAGAGAACGCAATCGCCGAGCATTGCGGTGACATCACTCAAATCATCATGTTGGATGAACCATCTCTTGCAGAGGCCTTAGAACCTGGTTTTGCAATTGACGGGGAGTCAGTCATCGACCTCATCTCTGGTGCGTTAGCTGCGGTGGAACAACGGCATATCAGCGGTGTTCATTCATGTGCACACATTGACTGGGGTGTGTTGCTGTCCACCGGAGCACGCGTATTGTCGGTTCCAGTCCCATCTGTGAACGACGATGTTGCGATGGCCGAAATGTTGGTCGCTGCAAGTCGAATTTCAGATCATCTGGAACATGGTGGGCGCATTGCATGGGGTGCGGTGCGAACAGATGGCCCCATCGCCAT
>CAZRHK010000056.1:1166-10305 GCA_964599815.1 uncultured Bifidobacterium sp.
CACCCCTTGACTAGTTTGTAGAGCATGGCTCGCACACCCTCACCCAAAAAACGAGTGGAAGAATTGCGTGCCCAAATTCGCGAACACAACAACTTGTATTACGGCAAAGATTCTCCGGAAATCAGCGATGCCGAATACGACCTCTTGGTTCGCGAACTGCGAGATTTAGAAGCTGCACACCCCGAGTTAGCCGATGCTGAGTCTCCAAGTGAGGCAGTTGGTTCATCAGACATCACCACGTTTGACCCCGTGGTGCATGCAGTTCCCATGACCAGCCTCGATAACGCAATGGACGAAGACGAACTACATGCGTGGGGAGAACGTGTCCTCAAAGGTCTCGGAGACGTTCCCGTTGCATATGTATGCGAATTAAAGATTGACGGACTTGCCATCAGTATTCGCTACGAGAACGGCGTCATGGTGCAGGCAGCAACGCGAGGTGACGGCAAGGTGGGTGAAGACGTCACAAAGAATGTGGCCACCATCTCGTCGTTGCCAAAAAAGTTGAAGGGAAAATTCCCACCGGTATTGGAAGTGCGTGGCGAGATTTACATGTCTATTGCCGCCTTCGAAAAATTGAAGGCAGATCGTGAGGCCGAAAACTTGCAGCGTGTTGCGAACGGTCGCGCACCACTTGCAGTTCCCGTAAATCCTCGTAATGCGGGTGCAGGAAGTCTTCGCCAAAAAGATCCCTCTATCACCGCTCAACGCGATTTGTCGTTGTGGTCGTATCAACTCGGCGAAGTTGTGGGCGGTCCAGATTTTGAAAGCCATCACAGCACCTTGGAGTACTTGTCGTCACTTGGGTTTCCTGTGAATCCAGAAATCACGCTGGTTCATTCATTGGACGACGTCTTGAACTTCTGTCGCTCGTGGAAAGAACGCCGTCACGAATTGGGATACGAAATCGATGGTGCCGTTGTCAAGGTTGACAATCTTGCACAACGCGAACAATTGGGCTTTACATCGCGCGCACCACGGTGGGCCATTGCCTTCAAGTTTCCGCCAGAAGAGAAACACACCATCTTGAAAGACATCAAGGTGTCGGTGGGGCGAACAGGGCGCGTTACTCCATTTGCTGAGTTAGAGCCTGTCTTTGTTGGTGGTTCAACGGTGGGTATGGCCACGTTGCATAACCGCGATCAAGTGGCGGCAAAAGATGTTCGCCCCGGAGACACTGTTGTAGTGCGAAAAGCCGGCGATGTCATTCCTGAAGTAGTTGGGCCGGTGTTGTCGAAGCGTCCTAAGAACTCGCAACCATGGGTGTTCCCAACAACGTGTCCATGTCCGGTCGGCTCACAATTAGTCAAGAGTGACGACCAAGCAGATACACGCTGCGTTGAGCCATCTTGTCCATTCCAACGTGATCAACGAATTATCTATTTCGCATCGCGCGGCGGCATGGACATTGAAGGTCTCGGTGAACGCACCGTTTTCGCACTGTCAGATGCGGGCTTTGTCGCAGACGTTGGCGATTTGTATTCACTCACTGTTGAACAACTTCTCACATTGGAAGGTTTTGCAGAAATGAGTGCGCAGAATCTTGTTTCTGCAATTCAGGCATCGCGCCAGCGTCCACTTCCAAAACTTCTCACCGCATTAGGAATTAAACATCTCGGACCAGCGGCATCAGAATCACTGTCAAGTGCATTCGGAACACTCGATGTCATTGCGTCGGCAACTCCCGAAGAATTGTCATCCGTTGATGGTGTCGGAGGAGTTATTGCAGAGTCAATCGCATCATGGTTCTCGAAAGAAGAGAACAAAGCAATTATTGAAAAAATGCGCGCAGCAGGTGTTGAATTCGGACGTGTTGAAAAAAGTGACGCTCCGCAAACGCTTGTGGGCAAAGCAGTTGTTGTTACGGGAACACTTGCCAACTATTCGCGCGAAGGTGCAGAAGCCGCAATTAAGTCTCGCGGCGGCAAGAGCCCCGGAAGTGTCAGTGCAAAAACGTTTGCAGTTGTTCTTGGTGAATCACCAGGCGCCAGCAAAGTCACAAAGGCCGAACAACTTGGAATTCCAGTTCTCGATGAAGCTGGTTTTGAAGTGCTGCTGGAAACTGGCGAATTACCGACTAGCTAGTCGGCTTGGAACGTCCACTTAAAGGTGCGGGCCTTGTTGGGGCCGTCTTCAATTTTCCAATACGTCACCATGGCCGAATGTTCGCCTTGGGAGAACGACTCAATGGGTGCACCTACTTGTGGTGTGAAACTGATGGTGAAGTTGCCCGGGTCATAAATGGCGGTTGCAGGGATCTCCACCTGTTGACCCGGCTTCAATGCGTTGCCTTGTGAGGTGAGTTCGTCGAGACGAGTTGTTTCCAGGTCCACTCCATCGATGGTGAGGCTGGCTTCGTAGCCGTCAATGAAGTCAACGAAGACCTGGCTCTGTTGAAGAACTTGGTCGCCAGGCCCTGGCTTCATCTGCTCGATGGAGGCGGGGAGGCGTTGGGCTTCTCGGCCCGTGATGCCCGTTCGAAAGCCCAAAACGACGATGGTGAGGCCCACAGCCACTCCGGCGCTGACAAGGAGATTTTGCTTATTTATTGGGCGTTTCACGGGCTCATTCTTGCCGAAAATGGCTCTCGATACACACCAGCAGGCGTCACACGCTAGGTTCTCAGGGGTCATGCGAGACCCAGAGAACATGCCCGGCACGGTCCTTGGGGGCCGTTACCAACTCGACCAGCTTCGGCTCGAGGCCTCATCGTCGATGTCTGGTGCCATGTTGTTCGACGCAACAGACCTCTCCTCGCAGCAAGAAGTTGCGGTTCGCATCGTTCCCGTTGAACGCTTGGTGGACCCCACACTTGGTTCCACCACCGCCTCAGACGCTCAGGATGCCTTTGAGCGCCAGGTGGACGTAGCGGCAAGCTTGCGCCATCCGTGCATTGAGACAGTTCTCGACCACGGTGACGCTGTGCTTGATGGCGAAAAGTACGTCTATTCGGTAGGCGAGCGTCTGGCCGGTGGGTCACTACGCGAATTCCTCGACCGTGGTCGTCGACTCACCCCATCGCAGGCGCTCATTGTGGGTGTCGATGTGTGTCGGGCTCTCGACGCCGCCGCCAAGCAGGGAATCACCCATGGGGACCTACGTCCGTCGAGATTGGTGTTCGGTCTTGATCGTCGCGTCCGGGTGGTGGGCTTTGGTGCGCCGCTTCGGCCGCTTGACTCACTGGGTCTCGACCAAGCGTTGTACGCCGCACCCGAGTTGGCAGAAGGTGGCGCACGTGGCGCATCGTCTGACATTTATTCGTTATCGCTCATCCTGATTGAAGCCATGACCGGCGATGTTCCATTTGCTGGCGACACCGTTGCTGCATGTTTTGCAAATCGCTCTGGAAAGTTGTTGCCAGTGAGTGCTGAGTTTGGCGGGCTTGCACAAGTTCTTGAACGTGCAGGTCGTCCCGATGCAACGGAGCGTTACTCACCGCGTGAAATGGGATCAGCACTTGTTCAAGCTGCAGAGACCATGGCTCGTCCAACACCAATCGACATTGTTGGCGGTGGTTTGTTTGATGAAGCAGTGTCCGATGCGTCGGCGCCAACGCCGCAACCTGTTGTTGCAGATGTTGAACCAATTCAAAACACTGCACCAGATGAACCGATTCTTATTCGCACCACGCCGAAGACCGATACAACTGGTCAAGTAGTTGTGTCGCCAATCATTGATCCAACAGACCCCACGGGAACTCCGCTCACTATTGGTGGAGATGACACTGGCCCCATCACTATCGATGCAGACACATTGCGCGAAATGGCAGCCGATGATGTCACCACTCAAGTCGTTCGCCCCAAGAAGCGTTGGGGTCGTCGCATTGCAATTCTTGTTGCGATTGCAGTGTTGTTGGCTGGCGGTGGCGCAGGCGCGTACTTCACTGTGTTGAACCCGAAGAATCCGGTTCCACAGCTCATTGGTCTCACCGAAGCAGAAGCTCGTAACCAGATTTCACAGTTTGGTTGGGGAGTCATCATTGAAAAAGAACGAAGTGATGAAGTTGCAGCTGGCCAAGTAATTCGCACAAATCCGGTTCTTGGTGCAAATTTGGCAAAGCGTTCGTCGCTCACCTTGGTTGTCTCCGAAGGTCCAACATTGTCTGTGCTTGCAGAGTTGAATGGGCTCACCGTAGATGCTGCAACAGCAAAGCTTGCTGAACTTGGCCTCACCATTGCGCGTGCAGATGTGCCCGATGAAACCATTCCTGTTGGTGTTGTTGTGTCGTGGAGCGTTCCAGATCAGCCCACATTGAAAGTTGGCGATTCTGTTGTGAAGGGAACGTCCATTGCGGTGAACGTGTCTAGCGGCCCTGCACTTCGAGATGTTCCAAATCTTGTAGAGCTCACACTTGCTGAAGCAACAGCCAAACTCACCGAAATGGGATTGTTGGTTGTTGAGGCTCCGTCTGCAGGCCATCCAGAGATTGCTGCTGGAAAGATTTCTGTTCAGGTGCCTGCTGCGGGAGAAAAACTCGCGAAAGGTGGCACTGTCACGATCACGGTGTCGAAGGGTCAAATAACTACGTTGATTCCCACCATCTACGGCAAGGATTTCGCCACGGTGAAACAACGCCTTGAAGGTGCCGGCATGGTGATTGGAAAAGTCACTGGAAATAAGAATCGCGGACTGAAATCGGCGTCAATTGACGGCAAAGTTGTGCGAAATTACACGCGAGTCGTCGTCGGTAAGACGGTGGACTTGACGTTCCCCTAATCTCAATACAGAGCGGTGTTGCCGCACATTGAGAGGGGATTCATCATGGGTGCATTAGACGGACGCGTTGCCATCATTACGGGCGCAGGCCGAGGAATTGGTCGCGAACACGCATTGTTGTTCGCTGCAGAGGGTGCCAAGGTTGTTGTTAACGATTTGGGTGGCGCAAACGACGGAACGGGTGAAGATGCGACGCCAGCACAGCAAGTTGTCAACGAGATTGTCGCTATGGGCGGCGAGGCTGTTGCCAACTACGACAACGTTGCAGACTGGGAAGGTGCACAGCGCATGATTAATGCTGCTGTTGAAGCATTCGGCGATCTCGACATTTTGGTGAACAACGCCGGCATCCTTCGCGACAGAGTTCTTGTCAACATGTCGGAGTCTGAATGGGACGCGGTTATTGCTGTTCACTTAAAGGGACACTTCGCACCATCACGTTGGGCTGCTGCATATTGGCGTGAACAGCACAAGGCCGGTAGTACTCGCCCGCGCAACATTGTGCACACGTCGTCAACATCGGGACTGTTTGCAAACCCTGGTCAGTCAAATTACGGAGCTGCCAAAACAGGAATCGCAACGTTCAGTCAAATTCTTGCGAAAGAGCTTTCTCGCTACAACGTGAAGAGCAACTCCATTGCGCCTGCGGCTCGTACACGACTCACCGAAGCAACACCAGGTCTTGGCGATCGAATTGCTGCACCAACAAACGCAGCGCAGTTTGACGATTGGGATCCAGCAAACATTTCGCCATTGGTTGCGTACCTCGCGTCGGCAGATTGTCACTTCACTGGCGAAACATTCTTCGTCAAGGGCGGAGAAGTCACTCGCGTGAAGAGTTGGGAACGCGCAGAGACCGTTGAACAAAACGATCGTTGGAAAGTGTCTGAACTCACAGCCGCTATGAAGGAAATGGCCGCCAAGGTCAACAAATAGGGCACTACCCTCGGTAGTCGCCCCATGAACCCCCAACCACGCAATAACGAGGAGCTCACTCCTCACGGCAGGTCCACCATTGCGGTGGAACAAGCTGGCGTAGACGAAATCTCTGTTGTCCCTTGGACGCAGATGATTCCGCGTCGCATTGCGCGCAAAGTTGGCCTCACCCGAAAGTGGGCCACGTTGATTGTGGTTCTTGCGGGATTGTTCACAACTAGCTCCACCATCACGGTGTTGGTTGTTTCCTTGGAAACCATCGCACGCGATTTGAATTCGTCAGTCAGTGTCTTGAACTGGTCCATCACCGGTCCAATGTTGGCCTTCGGTGTTGTTGGGCCGGCCTACGGCAAGATGGGCGACCTGTACGGACACAAGAAGGTCTATGTCTATGGGCTCTTCTTTGCTGGGTTGTTTGCGCTTGCCACAGTGTTCGCGTGGAATGCACCCAGCATGGTGTTCTTCCGCTTGATGTCTGCTGTCTGCGGTTCTGCAACTGGTCCCGCTGCAATGGCCTACATCAATCGACTGTTTGATCCGCAAGAACGAGTTCGCCCCATGGGGTTGTGGAGTTTTACAACAGCTGGTGCACCAGTGCTTGGTGTGGTGCTTGGTGGTCCGTTGGTGGAAAGCATCGGATGGCGAATGATTTTCGTCATCCAAGCACCACTTCTCATTGGCGCATCAATTGTTGCATGGCGATTGTTGCCGCAAACAAGTCGCATGAAGAATGTGAAGTTCGATATTTGGGGTTCGGTCACATTGGGGCTTGGCGCCACCTTGTTGCTTCTCACCATTAACCGCGGACATTCCTGGGGCTGGACCTCGCCGGCAATTGTTTCGTTTGCTATCGCATCGGTGATTGCGTTGTGGACATTTGTTCGTGTTGAGCAACGCGTTGAAGCGCCGTTACTTCCACTGTCATGGTTGCGTAACGGCAACATTGTGTTGCCCATGGTTATTCAGTCGTTGCTCAACTTTGCGTACATGGGTGGATTCATTGTTGTTCCACAGATGTTGGAAAAAGGCTTGGGCATGACCGCCGCACATATTGGTTTGTTGGTCATTGCTCGACCGTTGACCTTCTCCATCGTTGCGCCTCTTGCAAGTTTCTTCACTATGCGTGTGGGGGAGCGAGTGTCAGGTGTGCTGGGCGCAACTGGCATTCTCGCGTCCATGGTGCTGCTCAGCAGTATTCGCACCGACGCGTCAGATCTTCTGGTAGTTCTTGGACTTGGACTGTCGGGACTTGGGTTTGGAATTGCCGGACCTGCATTGTCGGCGCTGGTGTCAAACGCAGTTGATGACGACTCTGTTGGAGTAGCCGGCGCAATGCAACAGCTTCTTAGCCAAATGGGCGCAGTGCTTGGCTCAACGGTGATGATTTCAATTCAAGAAATGACATCGAAGAGTGGATTGATTGAAAGTTATGCATACGGCTTGATGGCTGGCGCAGTGACTGCAATTGTTGGCGTGTTGTTGGCTATGAAGCTGACGCCAACAGATCGCAGCGTGCCGCTTTCGAACTAAGCAGTAATGCTTTTAATTTCTTCTGCAACTTGTACTGCAACATCTGTTTGAGGAATTGCAGTTTGCATCATCATGAGGCGTGTGATGTCGCCCTCAACTTTGATTCGGCCTTGCATGAATGCTTGCATGCTGGCAGTGGGATCTTGGTCAACGAATAGTTGGCGCGCGGTGTCGTAATCCGTGGTCACGGTGAGATCGGCAGAATCCAATTCGCCTAACTCCATATCCAGGGTCCCCGAAGAGGTGTCGATGTACGCCTTCACAGTTCCATCACCAAATGGAACCTTTGTTGTAACGACGTTGATTCGTACCACCGCGTCGATACGTGGAACATCAGATGCATACCTGTGACGGATGTCGCGGGCTGCTGTAATCCACTGATCGGAGAGAAATGCGTGACTCATGGGGTCCCTTTGTGAACGGCGCTTTACGGATTGTCAAACTATGTCGCAATCTAGGAGGTAAACCGCAAGAATTGACTAATGGCACGAATTCTGGTTTCTGAAGAACTCGCCGAGGGTGGTCTCAACAAGTTGAGAGCAGCTGGGCACGAGGTAGATGTTCAGACTGGGCTGTCTCCCGAGCAGTTGCATTCAGCCATCAAAGGCGCTCACGCCCTCATTGTTCGTTCTGCCACACAAGTGGACGATGCGCTTCTTGCGGCCGCCGATTCCTTAATGGTGGTGGGTCGTGCCGGAGTTGGCTTGGACAACGTTGATGTTGAATCTGCAACTCGTCGTGGCGTCATGGTTGCAAATGCACCAGAGTCAAACATTGTGTCTGCTGCAGAACACACCATGGCCATGTTGTTGGCCGTGGCTCGAAATGTTCCACAAGCTCACACCGCGTTAACCCAAGGTCGTTGGGAACGCAGCAAGTGGGAAGGTGTCGAACTTTTCGACAAGGTTCTTGGCGTTGTGGGTCTTGGACGTATTGGGAAACTTGTTGCTCAACGTGCTGCTGCTTTTGGAATGCGCATTGTCGCTTTTGACCCGTTTGTGTCTGAAGAGCGCGCACGTGCAATGAACATTGAACTGTTGGATCTTCATACATTGGTAGAGCGTGCAGACTTCATCACCATTCACTTGCCGAAGAACAAAGACACCGTCAACTTGTTTAATGCCGAGATGTTCAAGCGTGCAAAGTCGTCACTTCGTATTATCAACGTTGCCCGTGGCGGAATCATTAATGAAGCAGACCTTGCTGAAGCAGTAAAGGGTGGTGTCATCGCTGGCGCGGCGCTAGACGTTTTCGATAAAGAACCAACAACCGAATCGCCTTTGTTTGACGTGCCAGGAATTGTTGTTACTCCTCACCTCGGTGCAAGTACTACCGAAGCGCAAGATCGCGCAGGCCTCGACATTGCAGATCAAATCACATTGGCATTGGCTGGGGACTTTGTTCCGTACGCCGTCAATATTTCCGCGGCAGACGCCAACGAAACATTGAAGCCGTACCTGCCATTGGCCGAGCGCTTGGGGCGTTTGTTCTCGTCTGCTGCTGCGTCCGATATCTCTGAACTTGAAATCATCGCAACAGGTGAAATTGCTGGCTATGACACTCGTATTCTCACACTGTCTGTATTGAAGGGTTTCTTCTCGGCACGCCATGCCGATGCAGTTACATACGTCAATGCACCGCAAATCGCCGCGGCGCAGAATGTTTCCATTAAGGAAACATTGGTGTCCGGAGCTGGCGCCAACAGCGATTACGTCAACCTCATTACCTTGCGCGCGGGGTCACACAGCATTGCTGCAACACTTGTTGGCCCGCGCCGTCAAGCACGCATTGTGATGGTGGACGACCACATGACCGACGTTCCACCGTCGGAGCACATGTTGGTGGTTCGCAACGACGACCGCCCAGGTGTGATTGGTTTAGTGGGAACTTTGTTGGGCACACACAATGTGAACATTGCAGACATGGATGTGGGTCGTTCAGATCTTCCAGGCACTGC
>CAZRHK010000057.1:0-10067 GCA_964599815.1 uncultured Bifidobacterium sp.
GAATTGGCGAAGCGCTATGTAGACAAAATGGCGTCCATGGGCGGGGAGTGCGATTTCGCGCAAGACATCGCCATGCAAATGCCGTTGAATGTCATTCTGGACATCTTGGGATTACCCGAGTCTGATTATCCCCGCATGTTGAAGTTGACTCAGGAACTGTTTGGTAGTTCCGACGAGGAATTACGTCGTGGGTCATCACCTGAAGATCTCATTGCGGTTATTCAAGACTTCTTTGCCTACTTCACGCAGGTCACGGAAGAGCGACGGGCGAATCCAACAGCCGATCTGGCGTCGGCAGTGGCAAACGGGAAAATCAATGGTGAAGAACTCACCATGATGCAGACAATTTCGTATTACGTCATCGCAGCAACTGCTGGGCACGACACAACTGCGTCTGCAATTGCTGGCGGACTACAGGCTCTTATTGAGAACCCGGAGCAATTGGAAAAATTGCGCAAAGACCCAACCTTGGTGTCCACAGCTGCTGATGAAATCATTCGCTGGGTGACGCCGGTGAAACACTTCATGCGAACAGCTACAGAGGACTACACCATCAGTGGCGTCACTATCAAGAAGGGTGAATCTGTTCTATTGGCGTATCCGTCGGCTAATCGAGACGAAGATGTGTTCGATCGCCCGCATGAGTTCGACATCACTCGATCGCCAAACAAGCATCTCGCTTTTGGGTTCGGCGTTCATTATTGCCTCGGCGCCATGCTGGCTCGAATGGAGATAAAGGCATTGTTTACTGAGTTGATTCCTCGATTGAAGTCAGTTGAAATGGCCGGAGATCCCGCACTAATGAAAACACTCTTTGTTGGCGGATTAAAGCACCTACCTATTCGATATGAAATGGATTAACAATGGCATCTGAACTTTGGAAAAAGGGCGCTATTGAATTAGCTGCCGACATTGCCGATGGAAGCGTGAGCAGTCGCGAAGTAGTGCAAGCGCATCTCGATCGAATTTCAGAAGTTAATTCGCACGTGAATGCAATTGTGCGAGTGATGGCAGAAGATGCTCTTCGTATGGCCGACGACGCGGACCGCGCTGTGAAAAGCGGTGTCGAATTGGGGCCACTACATGGTGTTCCGTTCACTATTAAGGAGAACATCGACGTGGCTGGGTTGCCCACCACACACGGCGTTCCGCTCTTTGCTGAAGCAATTGCGCCAACCGATGCACCAACTGTTGAACGTATGAAGGCAGCAGGTGGTATTCCGCTGGCACGAACCAATCTTCCCGACATGGGTTTGCGTATCCATACCGATTCTTCGTTGCATGGCCGGACGAAGAATCCATGGATGTCTGAACGCACTGCAGGAGGTTCAAGCGGTGGCGAAGGCGCTGCATTAGCAACAGGGATGTCACCGATTGGTTTAGGTAACGACATTGGTGGCTCTCTCAGAAACCCAGCCCATGCTTGCGGTATTTCGGCCATCAAGCCGTCGTTCGGAGTGATCCCTCATACGAACACATACCCAGCTCCAGACCGCTCACTGGCGTCGCAAACAATGTTGAACCAGGGTGTCATGGCTCGCACAGTTGCCGATGTGCGGCATGGCTTTTCAGTGGTGGCAGGCCCAGATGCCCGAGACCCGCTGAGTCTTCCTGTTTCGCTCACCGGATTAGCGCCAGGTGAAAAGGTAACCATTGCGGTTGTCACAAATCCTCCTGGCGGTTCTACGCATCCTGGTATCTCAGACGTCATACGACGAGCAGCAGATGTTCTTGCCGACGAGGGTCACAATGTGGTGGAGGCGACGCCGCCAGACATGGAGTTGACCTACTTGGTGTGGGCACAAATGTTGTTCTCGGAATTGCACGACATCCGTGATCAAGTGGAACTAGTGATGGGTGAGGGTGGTCTCACGTTGATTGCCAACGCGCTCGACATGTTCCCGAAAATGTCCACCATGGACGTCTACCTCATGCATACGCAACGCGACGCGCTTGCACGCAAGTGGTCGCTGTGGTTTGAAGACCATCAGGCTGTCGTGCTTCCTACATGGAGTCAGCCAGCTTTTGTTGCTGACTACGACATCAAGACCGTGGAAGGTTCTATTGGAACACTCGAGTTGATGCGCCCCATCTTGCCTGGAAACTTGTTGGGTCTTCCTTGTGTGGTGACGCCGGGAGGAATGGCAGACAATCTTCCTGTTGGTGTTCAAGTAATGGGTGGCCGCTACACAGACCTTCGGTGTTTGTCGCTTGCAGAACAAATTGAAGCTGCACTTGGGCTAGAAACACCAATAAATCCGCGTCCGTAACGCCTAGCGGCGGTCTTGTAGGAACGGGAAACGAGTTCTTGTCTCTTCCACTTTTGTGGCACTGATTTCCGACATCAGAATCATTTCGGAATCGTTCCCTTGTGCCAGAACCACGCCAAGGGGATCAACAATCATTGAGTCGCCAACATAGTGAAGGCCTCCACCGTCGCCCACTCGGTTGCATCCAATGACGTATGCCTGATTTTCAATTGCGCGCGCACGTAGCAGGGCCATCCAGTGTTCTCTGCGTGACTCGGGCCAGTTAGCAGCGATGACATATAGGTCGGTGTCGTGGGCTAAGGCCCAGAACTCGTCTGCAAAGCGCAAGTCGTAACACACAAAGAATGACACGCGAAGATCTCCCACGAGAACCGTGAGAAATTCTTTACCCGCACGAAAATGCTTGTCTTCTCCGCCGTACGTAAACGGGTGAATCTTGCTGTATCGACTGATAGTTCCATTTGGATGTGCAAGCACCAATGAATTGAACGGTCTGCTGTCGTCTTCTTGAGTTTCGGGGCAACTGCCGCACAACCAAATACCAAGCTCTGTTGCCAATCCCGACAGAAATTCAGACGATGGTCCACCTACTGGTTCCCCGATGTCATCTCTGTCAACAACAAAACCAGTTGAAAACATCTCGCTGAGGACAACAAACTCTGCGCCGCGTGCGTGAGCGTCGCGAATGAGTACTTCAAGATGTTGAAAATTTGAGCGGCGGTCTGCCCACACAATGTCGTGTTGAATTGCAGCAACTTTCACGTCAACACCTTATGCCCAAGCTCGGAGTCGCTCGGCTGCCTCAAAGAGGGTTGCTTCCTGTTTGCAGAACGCAAAGCGCACTAAATATTTTCCTTCGTCGCTATGCCGCGGGTCGTACAGCACGCCACCCGGAATAGCCACAACTCCGCAGTCATATGGAAGAGTTCGACAAAACGTCAAACTGTCCGTATTGGGAAGACGATGTCGAATGTCGGCAGTAATGAAGTACGTACCTTCAGGCGAGATTGGACTCAATCCGCAATCACGAAGCGCCGACATGAGGATGTCGCGTTTGTTCTGCAAGTCGCGTGCGAGTTGCAAAAAGTAGGAGTCTGGCAACCGTAGCCCTGCTGCGATTGCGGATTGGAATGGAGTTCCACCCGCAAATGTAAATAGCTGTTTTGCCATGCGAGTTGCTGAAATGAGTGACGACGGTCCGCACGCCCATCCAATTTTCCACCCCGTGGTGTTAAATGATTTTCCACCAGACGAAATGGTGATGGTGCGCTCGTGCATGTCGCTAAGACTGGCGATTGGAATGTGTACTGCATTGTTAAACGTGAGATGTTCGTACACTTCGTCCGAGATAACGATGAGATCGTTTTCTCTCGCAATATCTGCCACTAGTTCAAGTTCATCGCGAGTGAACACCATCCCGGTGGGGTTGTGCGGCGAATTCAACAAGATCATTCGAGTTCTCTTGTTGACCGACCGTCGAAGTTCTTCTGGGTCGAACCCGTAGCGTCCGTTGTCTTGTGGACGCAATGTGACAGGGGAGAGAACAGCCCCCGCTAACGCCACACACCCCGCGTAGGTGTCGAATAATGGCTCAAAGACAATGACCTCGTCGCCCTCATTCAGAATTCCAAGAAGTGCACCCGCAAGCGCTTCCGTAGCGCCCATGGTGACGAGTACTTCGCTATCTGGGTCGTAGGAGAGATTCCAGAATCTTTTCTGGTGTTCGGAAATGGCCTGACGTAAATCAGGTAAACCGATGCCGGGTGGATATTGATTGGCACCTTGCTCAATATTGCGTTGGGCAATGTTGAGAACTTCTTGAGGTCCGTTGTAATCGGGGAATCCTTGTCCAAGGTTGATGGCACCTGTTTCAACTGCAAGCGCGGTCATTTCAGCAAAGATGGACGCACCAAATCCGCGTAGTCGCTGCGTGAGTGGTTCTCCGATGGACACCATCACAGAGTATGCGTTGAAGAGATGTTGTTAGGCAGTCCAGCCAGAGAACGCGTCAATCATTGCCTTCACGTCACCCAGTGGATACAAGATGGGGCAAGTTGCTCCGTCTTTCATGTACTCACGCACTTTTGCGCGAGCATCGTCTGGTGTTCCGGATGCTGTGAGCATTTGAACAATCTCGTCTGGTACCAATTTTGAAGCCGCTACAACTTGCTCATGGGTGGCGGGCCATGTGAGAACTTCGCCCACTTTGTCCAGCAGTGACTGGGGGACACCGGAAGCCTTCATGATGTGTGGTTGCTGGCCCAAATATTGAGTCACCATGAGGCGAGCCATGTCTAGGGCTTTTTTGCGATCTTCGTGAACACTGCACACCACCAACTGTGGACGATCGATGTCTTCCCACTTGCGGCCAGCCTTATCTGCACCCTTTGCGAGAGCTTCAATTGCAGTCTTGTTGTAATCAGGTGACACGAGATAGTTGAGAACAACACCGTCGGCAATCTCGCCGGCAAGTTCCATCATTTGCATTCCTGTAGCGCCCAAATAGATGGGCACATCTTTCGGACGACGCTCTTGATACACGTAGTCAAGTTCCACGCCGTCCAGTTGTACGAATTCACCATTCATGGTGACTGTCTCATTGGCCAGAAGTCCACGAACAGCAGTGATGATTTCGCGCATGGCGCGTAGTGGCTTTGCCCGTGACACGCCTACCTTTGCTGCCAAGGGGTCCCACCATGCACCAATTCCCAAAATCACTCGGCCTGGTGCGAGGTCGTCAAGCGTGGAGAATGTTGCTGCAAGGCGAGCTGGGTTACGTGTCCAACAATCGACAACTCCAGAACCAATCTTGATGGTGTCTGTCACTGCGGCAAATGCCGACATTGGAACAATGGCGTCGCGAACAAGGCGACTGTCTGCCTGCCACACCGCTTCGAAACCTTTTTCTTCTGCGTACTTTGTGTACTCCATTCCCTCTGCAATGGGATGTGCGTCTTGCAAATAGATTGCTGCTGGACTTGACATGTTGTTCTCCTTGTCGATGTTTCGGTTAGTCGTTTGAATCGTCTGTTTTGGGCTTCATTGGAAGGCGAGTGCGCCATTGGCCATCTGCGGCGTGAAGAGCAGCTGCAACAGCAGGCGCGGTAGGAACCAAACCAATCTCGCCCACACCTTTAATGCCGTAGGGGCTACGTGGCTGCGGGCATTCCACCATGACGACGTCAATTGGCGGAACATCTTTCGGACGCAGAATGCCGAGTGAACGAAGTGTCATGTTCGTTGGGAACCCATTCTCGTCAGACGGGAAATCTTCTGTGAGGGCATAGCCGAGGCCCATGTGCACAGCGCCTTCAATTTGTCCTTCGCACAATGTGGGGTTCACTGCTTTGCCAACGTCGTGAACTGCCACAACCTTCTCAATGGCTTGCGTTTCAGGGTTCATCACCACCAACTGCGCGGCGTAACCAAATGCCGAGTGAATGGTGGGGTTTTCAACACCTGGATCTCCAAGATGTTGTGTCCAGTCGACAACGTATTCGCCCATGTAGTCCACGCCAATCTTGCGTCCACCAGCATTTGCTTGTTCGCATGCGTTCTTCACACTTGCGGCCGCCATGAGGGTTCCGCGACTACCAGTAGTTTGACCGAATCCAAGTTGACGAGTGGTGTCTACGATGACGCGAATTGATGATGCATCGATGCCGAGTTCTTCAACCGCAACTTGAAGTGCCACTGTGTGCACTCCTTGACCCATCTCGGTCCAGCCGTGTCGAACTTCAACAATTCCGTCTTCACGGAAATGCACAACAGCACGCGTGACTTCACGGAAGCCGTTACCGAGGCCAGAGTTTTTTAGGCCAAGTCCGAGACCAACTGCTTTGCCCGCAGCAACAGCTTCGTCGTATGCATCTTTAATTGTGTCAAGACACTTTTCTGCACCAAGTGAGCCGTCATCCATGATCTGTCCCGGACCCCACACTTCGCCGGGGTGGATGACGTTGCGCTTGCGAATCTCCCAACCTGAAATTCCTACCTTCTCTGCAAGACGATCAAGGCATCCTTCCATTGCAAACTGTGCTTGGTTTGCTCCGAAACCTCTAAATGCGCCGCACACGGGATTGTTCGTGCGCACCGCAACAGACGACACATCTACAGATGGTGTGTGATACGGGCCCGTTGCGTGACCTGCTGCACGTTCCAAAACTTTCATTCCCACGGATGCATACGAACCAGAGTCGCCAATCATTCGCGCGCGAACAGCAGTGAGTTTTCCAGTTGCGTCGCAGCCCACGGTGTACGTCATTTGAATGGGGTGGCGCTTTGCGTGAATAAGAAGGCTCTCTTCGCGAGACAACGTGCACTTCACGGGCTTTTGCAGTAGCCATGCTGCAAGTGCGGTTTGGCCTTGGTTCGACATGTCTTCTTTGCCGCCAAAGGCTCCACCATTAGACACCAACTCAACGGTGACTTTGTCTGTAGAGATATCTAGTAGTGCACAAATTTGGTCACGGTCGTCCCAGACTCCTTGTCCACCGGAATACACATGCATCGTTCCATTGGCGGGGTCTGGTACAGCGAGAGTTGACTCTGGTTCAAGGAAGGCATGTTCAATGCGTTGCGTGTTGAACGTTTCGGTCACAACGTGTGCGCTTGATGCCAACTGAGAATCAACGTCTCCTCGCATGTATTCACTACGTGACAAAACATTGCTATCTGTTCCCCACACAGCAATCTCTGGGTCGTCAATTGCGGCAACAGGATCAACAATTGGACGTAGTGGGGCGTATTCCACATGGATGAGTTCTGCAGCAGCTCTCGCTTCGCGCCGTGAGTTAGCTACGACGATTGCCAACACATCGCCGGCGTATGAGGTGCGCTCACCAACGCCAATCATGACGGGCCAGTCTTTGTAAATGATGCCAACTTTGTGTGCACCTGGAATATCGGCGGCTGTGAATACTGCTTCTACTCCGGGGGCCGCAAGCGCTGCTGTTGTGTCAATGGAAATAATGTCGGCGCGCACGTGTTTAGTGAGGTGTAACGCGCCGTGCAACATTCCAGGAACTCGAATGTCGTCTACATAACCGCGGTCACCAAGAGCAAGGTCTGCAGCTTCGTATTTGATGCCGCGTGATCCCACGCCGCCGGGAAGCGAAACATCAACTGGTGTTCCTTGAGCAACGGCTTCAATGGCGTCAAGAACCTTCACGTATCCCGTGCAACGACATAGGTGAGCGCCAAGGTGGCGTGCCATGTCTTCACGCTTGAGATCGGCGCCTTTTTTATCAACCTGAGATTTTGCGCGCATGACAATTCCGGGAATGCAATAACCGCATTGCAAGCCACCACAGGCAGCAAACGCAGATGAGTATTTGTTGCGTTCGTCTTCGTCAATTCCTTCAAGAGTGACGATGTCGCGCCCCTCTGCTTTAGAGAGTGCGTATGTGCAGGACACTTGGGCCTTGCCATCAATCATGACGGTGCAGCAGCCGCATTGGCCTGAGGGTGAACAGCCGTCTTTCGGCGATGTGATGTCGAGCTCGTCACGCAGGGCGGCCAAAAGGTGCGGATGGTCGGCCGAAACAGACACGTCTTTGCCGTTGACACGGAAAGAGACGCGAGTAGATGAAGAGGCAAGGTCAGTCACGGGCCTATTTTACATTTTGTTAAGGCGAAAGGTAGGTCCTGTTTGGTTCTCAGGGGCTCAGTGTGGGGGAATAGGGTGCAGACATGGACCGCGCATGGCTTCGTCGCCCTCTGATGGTTACCGCCGTTGCGGTGCTGGCGGTGATTCTTGTGCTTGGGTTACCCGTTTGGCTGCCGGTGCTAGCGCTCGTCGACCTTGTTCGACGCAAATGGAGATTCCCACTTGTTCGGTTCGCGGCCTTCGGCATGTTGTGGGCGTGGCTGGAAACACTTGGGCTCATTGCGGCAGTCGTGTTGTTTCTGTTTGGGCAAGCCCGAAACCACAATCTGAACTACAAACTTCAAGCCTGGTGGACCCGAAATGTTGTTCGCGCACTCCGAATCACCGTCGGTGTCCAAATTGAAGTGGAAGGTTTCGCCGAATTGGGCCCCGGACCATTTGTTGCCTTGTGTCGCCATGCAAGCCTGGCCGATTCGGTGATGAGCGCGTGGGTGCTTGCCGACCATGCTGGTTTGAAGCCTCGTTATGTATTGAAGAAAGAATTGAAGTTGGACCCATGTTTAGATGTGGTGGGTCATCGACTGCCTAACTATTTCATCGATCGTACGTCGGCAAATATTGCGAGTGAGTTGCAGGGGATTGAACAGATGGCGGCCGGACTGGGAAGCAATGAAGTTGCCGTCATTTTTCCTGAAGGAAGTCGTGCTAACTCAAAGAAGAGAACTCGAGCGCTCGCAAAATTGGAGAATCGCTTTCCAGAACGTGCCGCCCGCTTACAAGCGCTACAACATTTGTTGCCACCGAAGCCGGCTGGTGCGGCTGCGTTGTTGTCGGCGGTGCCCAGCGCAAACGTGATCACCATGTGGCACAGCGGCTTTGATGGACTCGACACTTTTAAAGGAATTGTGCACCATCTTGCTCGGCGCGCAATTCGAGTTCATGTGAAGATCACGGAACATCACAGAAGTACCGTTGCATCTGGTGAAGCATTTGTTGAGTGGTTAGACACTCAATGGCTTGCCATGGATGAAGCGGTCACACGTCAGTTTGAAAAAATTGTTTCTGTACGAACAGGAGAAACTCATGGGTAATGCAATGTTGGTGGCTGCAATCACCATTGTGGTCATCATGGTGTCCACGTGGGTTGTCAGCATCCTTGTGAAGAACGCATCGATTGTTGACATCGTGTGGGGAGCTGGTTTCGCCATCACCTCATGGGTGTTGGCTCTTACTGTCGACGGCAATAGTGGTCGTCAACTTCTCTTGGCCATCATGGTGGGCCTCTGGGGAACACGTCTCGCGTTGTATCTCGCCAAACGAAACATTGGCCATGGAGAAGATTGGCGATACAAAGCCATGCGCAAGAAAGCGGGTGCATCATTCCCATTACGAAGCTTGGTGACCGTATTTGGCTTGCAAGGTGCGTTGATGTGGATTGTGTCTTTGCCCGTGCAGTTCGGCAATGGAGACGCATCGCCTGGGGTGGGGCCAATTGCGGTCATGGGCATCATGGTGTGGCTAGTTGGTTTTGCTTTTGAAGTCATTGGCGACGCGCAGTTGGCTCGGTTCAAGAAGGATCCGAATAACGCCGGCAAAGTTCTAGACACCGGTCTGTGGAGTCTCACTCGGCATCCAAACTATTTCGGTGACGCACTGCTGTGGTGGGGAATTGGAATTGTTGGCGCCGAAACCGGATCAGGAATCATTGGTTTTGTCGGACCCATTGTCATGACGTTTTTCCTCATGCGGGTGTCTGGTGTGCCAATGCTGGAGCGGTCATTATCGAAGCGACGTGAGGGTTACGCCGAATACATTGCACGCACTAGTTCATTCGTGCCGCGGCCACCAAAGAAAATCTAAAGACCGTGAAGGGCTTGTTCTATGTCGGCAACGATGTCGCTGGCATTCTCCAGGCCTACAGACAAGCGAAGCAATCCTGGTGTAACACCAACTTTTTCTAGTGTCGCTTTGTCGAGCCCGACATGAGTGCTGGTTGCCGGATGGCATACCAATGTTTCTGGCCCACCGAAAGATGTTGCAATGTGTGCCAGTTGAAGACGTTCAACAAAAGTGCGACACGCATCGATTCCGTTCTTAAGTTCGAAAGACAACACGGAACCGCCATACCGCATTTGTGAGCGCGCAAGTTCATGCTGTGGGTGCGTTTCCAAAAATGGATGATGCACCGC
>CAZRHK010000058.1:0-9886 GCA_964599815.1 uncultured Bifidobacterium sp.
GCCTGCTCGGCGTCTGGACCAACCATGAATCCGGGTGTGTCGCACAGGCTCACAATTGGAATGTCGTAGGCATCGCATAGTTGGATAAAACGTGATGCTTTATCTGCTGCATCTGAATCAATGGCACCTCCGAGATGAGCCGGGTTGTTTGCAATGACGCCAATTGGCCGCCCTTCAATGCGCATGAGTGCGGTGAGAATGCCAACACCGAACGTAGGGCGCAATTCAAGCACCGAATCAATATCACCCAACGCATTGAGTACGGCCCGAATGTCGTAAACGCGTGTGCGTTGGCTTGGAATGAGGTCTCGCATCTTGTCATCTTCGTGACGCTGAAAATCTGCGGTGTCACCTTGAAAGAAAGACAAGTACTTCTTTGCAACTGCTACCGCTTCTTGTTCGTCTCGAACTCGGATGTCAACAACACCGTTAGTTGTTTGAACATCAATTGGCCCAATGTCGGTTGGCAGAACCTTCCCTAAGCCACCTCCTTCAATCATTGCGGGACCAGCCATACCGATGTTTGAATT
Organism: uncultured Bifidobacterium sp.; assembly: GCA_964599815.1. Lineage (GTDB taxonomy): Bacteria > Actinomycetota > Acidimicrobiia > Acidimicrobiales > Ilumatobacteraceae > UBA2093. The sequence goes on from CAZRHK010000058.1 coordinate 531, forward strand.
TTCGGTTGCAATCACAACATCGCAACAACCAAGCAACGCCGCGTTGCCTGCAAAGCAGTATCCAGATGCAATTCCAACCAGCGGGACAAGGCCAGACAGTTGGGCAAAGTAGGAGAAGGCCAAACAATCAAGCCCAGCAACGCCCGGCGAATCAGTATCACCAGGGCGGCCGCCACCACCTTCTGCAAATAGAACAACTGGCGTCCTGCGACGTTCGGCTACATCAAACAAACGGTCCTTCTTGCGGTGATTAATGAAACCCTGCGTTCCTGCCAAAACTGTGTAGTCGTATGAGGCAACAACGACTCGCGATGCGTCTCCAGGAAATTGATGCGCATTGATGGTGCCAATTCCGCCCACAAGTCCATCGGCTGGCGTGTTTGAGATGAGGTCGTCAATTGAGCGACGCTTTCTTTGGGCCGCAACGGCGAAAGACCCGTACTCCACAAATGAGCCTGGGTCCAAAAGGTCGGCAACATTCTCCCGGGCGGTGCGTTGTCCTTTTGCGTGTCGTCGTGCAACCGCATCGGGGCGGGCGTCGTCGGATGTGAGATGCCGGCGCGAGTTGTAGCGGATCATGTCTTCGCGTTCAGTTGGTGCTGTGAGAAGGTGGTCGCTGCTGTCTGTGCTTGTACTGATGGCGCCGGGGGTAATTCGAAGCAGGATTTGACCTGCAGAAATTGTGTCACCCTCTGCAATATCAATGGCCGATACAACGCCTGCGCATCCTGCTTCAACTGGGTGTTCCATCTTCATTGATTCAATGATGATGACTTCTGAATCTTGACGAACGACGTCACCCACTTTCACTTTTATGTTGAACACAGTTCCCAGAATGGGTGAGACGAGTTGATGTTGCTCTGCGGCCATGCAAAATTGTCCCACATCGGTCCGCGCTGAATTTCCTTGAAAGGCGTCCACCCTCCAGTAGTTTCACGTGGTGCTCTTTGTCGTGGTGTGTCTGTTCTTGGTGGGGTGGGCCAGCACAACTCGTTTTTCAGTTCCGCCCACATGGCTGAGGTGGGCCGATCTCTACGTGGTCAACATTGCTCTTCCAGCAGTCATTCTGGCGAAGGTGTCACAAGTTGATGTCACGTCGAAATCGGTGACCCCTATTTTCGTTGCGTGGAGTGCGATGGCAATCTGTGCGATTGCAGTGGTTGCATTGGGTCATTTTTTGGATTGGTCGAGAGCGCGCATTGGTGCACTGCTTCTGGTGGGGGTTCTGGGAAATACAAGTTTTTTGGGTATTGAAGCTGTGCGAACACTTATTGGAGACTCAGCCGTCGCAGCTGCGGTCACATATGACCAAATGGGTACATTTCTTGCTTTGTCGTTGTACGGCTCTTGGATCGCAGGAAGATTCGGGTCGGCAGAGAAAGGGTGGCGACCAGTTATTCGGCGACTGTCTCGGTTCACTCCATTTCTTGCGTTGTTGCTCAGTTTTGCTCTGAGGTCATTTGATATTCCGGACGTTGTGTTGTCGTCATTAAATGGACTTGGACTAACTGTTGCTCCTGTTGCCATGGGTGTTCTTGGAATGAGATTCTCATTTCGGTGGAGCAACCACATGAAGTGGGTGGTGGTGAGCACACTCCTCGTGAAGATGATTGCGGTTCCCGTCGCCGTATTTTTGGTCGCTCTCCTAGTGGGCGATATTCACGGGATCGAATGGTCGGCGTCGGTTCTCCAGAGTGCTGCACCGCCCATGGTGACTGCGGGAATTGTTGCTATTGCTGCTGGGCTCGATGAAGAAGTGGTCGTGGCCGTCGTTGGCATAGGAACTCTTGTGAGCTTTGTGTCGCTTCCGCTTTTTGCCTTACTCGTCTGACTACGGTGGGGTCATGTCTGAAGTACCCGAGAAGCCAATCAATAGAATCCTGAACTCTTCGCGTTACTTGGTGTTGATTGCGGTTGTTGGCCTATCAATTACCACCATCGCATCATTCGGCTGGTCTGTTGCAAAATCGATTCAGCTGATTATTGATCTCATGCAAGGCGAGTGGCGAAGCGACATGTCTGTGGTTCGCTTGTTGAGCGTCATCGACATGTATTTGATCTCCATTGTTCAACTCATTGTTGTGATTGGTCTGTACGAGCTATTTATTGATGAACTCAAAGTTCCAGAATGGCTACGGGTTGACTCACTAAATGATCTGAAGAAGTCAATTATTGACGTTCTCGTTATTTTCATGGCCGTTAAGGGAATCGAGGGCCTTCTCAAGAAAGAGACACCGCTCGATGCTCTTATCTTCTCAGGGGCTGTTGGAATTCTTGTGTTAGTGCTCACACTCTTTAGATGGCAAGCATCGCTGTCTAAAGGGGCGCACGGCTGACCTTCGGTGACATTCGCACCCTTGTGTGCGACTAGAAAGAGAAGCAATGATTTCGTTCATCCAGCGCCTCGAAGACCTTGCTAACGAACAACCAGACGCAGTAGCAATCACCTGTGGTGGAGAATCCATTACACGTCGCGAACTAGTTGACCAGGGTTACAGCTTGGCTGTGTACCTACATGAGAACGGCACGCGTGAAGGTGACATGGTGACCGTTGCGGTACCCAACAGCATTGACTTCTTTATTGCATATGTAGCGGCGTGGCGACTTGGTGCAACGCCACAACCTATTTCTTCGCGGTTACCTCAGCGCGAGCTAGATGCAATTCTCGATCTCGCCAATCCGTCTGCAATCGTTGGCGCTCCTGAGAACTCCTACGAAGGTCGGACGTGCATTCCACTTGGTTTTCGCGCACCCAACCGGAGTGCTTCCCATTTGCCGTATGTGGTATCAGCTGCATGGAAGGCACCAACATCTGGCGGCAGTACTGGACGCCCAAAACTCATTGTGTCTGGTGATCCAGCTGCATTGAATCCAGATGCACCAGTTCCGTTAATGATGGATCCTGGTGGTTGTTTGGTGATGCCCGGGCCGCTGTATCACAACGGGCCAGCAGTGTGGAGTTGTCAAGCATTGCTCTACGGGTTGCAGGTTGCACTGCTACCACGCTTTGACGCACTGCAAACACTGCAGGAAATTGAGACTCATCGCGGGACGGTTTTGTACATGGTGCCAACAATGATGAAGAGAATTCTTCGTCTTCCAGATGAGGAACGACTTACGCATGATTTATCTTCTCTGCGAGTTGTGTGGCATCTTGCTGAGCCCTGCCCTGAGTGGTTGAAGCAAGCTTGGATTGATTGGCTGGGTGCAGAACGAATCTTCGAGTTGTACGCCGGAACCGAAGCCCAAACAGCAACCATCATTAGTGGACCAGAGTGGCTGGCACATCGTGGTTCGGTTGGCAAAGTTGTACCTGGAACAGTCATGATTACCGATGAAGACGGAAACGAAGTGTCCGTTGGCGAGATGGGTGAAGTGTGGATGCGAAGCTTGCGCGAAACGCCTACGTACCGCTACCTCGGAGCGTCGGCGCGTACACGCGAGGGTGGATGGGAATCGTTGGGCGATATGGGTCGCCTAGATGAGGATGGGTACCTCTACTTGGGTGATCGCGCTGCAGACATGATTTTGTCTGGAGGCGCCAACATCTACCCAGCCGAAATTGAGTCGGCCATTCAAGAACATCCGTCAGTGAAGTCATGTGCAGTCATTGGACTTCCTGATGACGATAAGGGAAATGTAGTGCACGCCATTATTGAGGCAGAGGGCGACGCTATCGCTACAGATGACTTAAAGAAGTTCTTGGGTGAACGTTTGGTCACATACAAAATTCCACGCACATTTGAGTTTGTAGATTTTGCTCTCCGAGACGACGCGGGCAAGGTGCGACGTTCAGCATTGCGTGCTGAACGTGTGAAAGAAAGCTAAATCGTTCCTGCGATGTAGGAGGTCATAGATAATGACCCCAGAGTTCGTGAATAGTTGAAACGCGACATGGGAATGTTTCGTTCCGAAGCGATGCCAGCAATGTAGGCGAGAGGCAAAAAGTGTTCTGGAGTTGGAACCGCAAGGTTCCAGTCGGGGTGATGAGATGCGTCTGCCAACTGTGAGGGGTCGGAGTCAATCAGTTGGGCAACATGTTCGTCAAAACGGTCTGCCCAATCGTGGCCGGACTCTCCGGCTGCCCAATTAATGCGGGACAGATTGTGCACCACGTTTCCACTACCCAAGACAAGGATGCCCTCGTCACACAAAGGCGCTAAACGTCGTCCGATTGCAATGTGTTCATTGGTGGGTAGCGATGCGTTGATGGATAACTGCACAACAGGGATATCTGCATCTGGATAGAGGTGAGCAAGTACTGACCAGGTTCCATGGTCGAGTCCCCATTGGGACTCGTCTGCAATCACTGGTGTTGGAGACATGAGTTCAACAACTCGTTTCGCAAGATCGGGGCTCCCGGGCGCGTTGTATTGATAGGAGAACAGCTCATCGGGAAAGCCGGAGAAATCATGAATTGTTCGAGGTTGGCTCATTGCTGTGACGGCCAGCGCGTTGACGTACCAGTGTGCAGAGATAGCGAGAATTGCACGCGGGCGAGGCAGTGAGTTTCCTAAATTTCGCCACGTTTCTGTGTATTGATTTAATTCAATGGTGTTCATCGGGCTCCCGTGACCAATAAACACACTTGGCATTGCTGGCGTTGTCATTGAAATGAAATGTATCTGCGTAGGCAATGAATGTGAGTACCGTTCTAACTGTGAATGTTGTCGTGGCCTCTGCCCTTGACGCACTTGATGAACAGGTGTGGGAACTCTTTGTGAACAACCCGTTGTTCATCTCTGTTGCTCGCGCAGTGACCTCGGTGGGGGTTTTGTCTGTTCTCTTGCCTTTATGTGTGCTGAGTGGCATCTACATGTGGCGTGCAACATCGTCACCACTGACCGCGGTTGCACCGTGGATTGCAGTGCAATTTAATTCCGTTGTAGTAGCGAGCCTCAAAGACTGGACAAATGTCGTACGACCACCTCGAGAATTTTGGTTGACAGCCGCAAATGCGGGAAGTTTTCCATCTGGACATGTTGCGAATACCACTGCATTCGTCGTGGTGAATGTTCTGGTGTTGTCGCAGATACATGGTCGACGAAAGCAAATATTTCTGACTGTTGGTGTCGTGGCATGCGTTGTCATGGCATGGAGTCGCCTTGCACTCAATGTTCATTGGCTTTCAGATGTTGTTGCCGGCTGGTTCGTTGGAACCGCGTCAGCATTTGTTGTGCTGCAGTTAGTGCAACGAATTAAATCTCAACGTGAGAACCAACTTCAAACACCCGGTTGACCGGAAGATTAAAGAATCGACTTGCGCTGTCTGCGCCGCGATTAAGGAACACGAAAAGGTGTTCGGCAATTGGATTCATTCCCGGAGCTTTGCCGGCGATGATCGATTCATGCCCAATGAAGTAGGTGATGTCGTTGACGTCAAACTCAAGCCCAGGGTGGCTCATCGCGGCAAGAGCTGCGGGAACATCTGGCTCGTCCATGAATCCGAATTCCAGTTCAACTTGGTAGACGCCGGGGCCGACTTTGCTGACAGTTGCTCTGTCTTTCATCTCGACACGTGGAAGATCGGATGTGTCAACAGAAACAATCAGAGTGTTCTTGTGTAGGACCTTGTTATGGCGCAGATTGTTCACCAGTGCTGGCGGTGCCTGGCCAAGGTCTTTGAACATGAAGACAGCAGTGCCAGTTACTCGTGTGATGTCTTCGGTCTCTTCAAGGAATTCTGCAAGTGGACGCTCTCCACGACGAATTCTGGCGGCGACAAGCGCGCGACCGCGTCGCCACGTTTGCATCTGCACCATCAAGATGATGCCAACGGCAAGCGCAAACCATCCACCGTGTGGAATTTTCACAACATTCGCACCTAGAAACCCTGCTTCAACAATGAGAAGTGGGATACAAAGAGCGAACGCTTGCCATTGCTTCCAGTTCCATTTATCCGTTAACACGCGGAAGAAAATCAGCGTCGTGATAACCATCGTCATGGTGACTGCGATTCCGTATGCCGCGGCCAAGTTTGAAGATGTTTGGAATCCAAGTACAAGGCCAATACATGCAACCATGAGTACCCAGTTCACTAGTGGTACATAAATTTGGCCGGAATGAGCATGGGATGTGTGGCGAATTTTGATGCGGGGCAGGTAATCCAACTGCACTGCTTGAGCGGTGAGTGAAAACACGCCAGAGATGAGCGCTTGTGAGGCGATGATGGTGGCCATGGTGGCCAAGATGACAATGGGAAGTAGTACTGCATCTGGCACCATGCTGAAGAAGATGCTTTCTACGTCTTCTGCGTGTTCCGGATTCAAAAGGTATGCGCCTTGTCCCCAGTAGTTGAGTACAAGTGCTGGAAGCACCATTGAGTACCAGCCCACCATGATGGGACGACGACCAAAGTGCCCCATGTCTGCGTACAGGGCTTCGCCGCCTGTAACAACGAGGAAGATAGAACCAAGCGAAAGGAATGCGCGGCCAGTTTCGTGAGTGAAGTATTGCACTGCGTAATACGGATTGATTGATTCAATAATGCGTGGTGCGTCTGAAATATGCATTAAGCCCAATACAGCGAGAGTGGTGAACCACACAATCATGATTGGCCCGAAGACTTTTCCAACAGTTCCTGTTCCGCGCTTTTGTACAACGAAAAGTCCAAGAAGAATCACGATTGCAATAGGAATGACCCAATCTGCAAAACCAGAGGAGACCTGTTCTAGGCCCTCGACTGCAGAGAGAACTGAAATGGCGGGAGTAATCACGCCATCGCCATAGAGAAGAGCAGTTCCGAAAACTCCAAGTGTCACGAGAATTGCGCTATTGCGAACTACCTGACCGCGCCGAGGAAGCACCATGGCGGTGAGTGCAAGAATTCCGCCTTCTCCGTTGTTGTCTGCTCGCATGACGAAGAGGAGGTACTTAATGGAGATGATGATGACCAGAGACCAGAAGGCGAGAGAACAGATACCAAACACGTTGATCTCGTCCACTGTCATGATGTGGGACTTTTCGGTAAATGCTTCTTTGAAGGAATACAGGGGACTTGTGCCAATGTCTCCGTAGACAACACCGAGTGCCCCGAGGGCTAAAGCGATAGTTCCACCGTGTTGGCCGGCACCATGTGAATCATGTGATTCAGGCGATGAGTCTTGTGTTGCTTCTTGTGCCGCTAATTGTCGAGCGTGCTCGACAGATTCTCGGTCGACGGTGTTATCTGATCCCACAGATGGGAAGGCTAGTTCTGCATGGGGCAATGGGCCCCTACTTTGAAAAAAGTTTCCGTTAGTTCAGTCGAGACTGAAGTTCTTCATGCCTGTGATGAATTGGGCACTTCGGGTCTGGAAATCACCAGTTGAAGGAGGTGTTGGGGCCCCGGGGCTGAAGACGATGTAATCGCCTGGCTGGGAAAGGGTGGCTGCGATCTGTGTGGCATCTGCAACATTTTCTGAATGGGCAAGGTGAATAGATGCTTTGGTGGAGAGTAGGGCTTTGTGAAGCCGACTTGCGGCGTCGCCCAGCAGAACGATTGCTTTCAATGTTTCAGAGTCATTGATGGATGCACAGAGTTCGGAATAGTCAACATGTCGATCATCGCCTCCCATGATGAGGATGAAGCGAGATTCACTAAATCGTTCGATTGCCGCGATGACCCCGAATGGATTACTGGCGAGTGCGTCATCTACAAAGATTCGCTGTTTCGCTTCACCGACAATGTTTTGCCGCGATGGAAGTGGAGAGGTGTTCTCTAATGCTGTCAACACGTGTGCCAGTGTCAATGAGTTGTCGGCGGCCAAAGCAGCATCCATGGCAAGTTCAAGATTCTTGGGGAATGTTGTATTTCCCATTCTGCGAATGGCGTCCTCACCTTGCGGAGTTGCAAGTGCGACATGTACCGAATGCTGCGAATTGCTGAACCTTTTGCTGTCTACATTGAGCGCCCGAAGAGAGGAATCAATTAAAGGATGTCCGACATGAAAGACCATGTGTTGAATCTGTGGGTGTGCAAACAGGTTCAACTTGTCTTGGTGATACTTCTCCACGGAGCCATGCCACGGAAGATGGTCTACGTCTAGCGAAGTGAGAACTCCGATGGATGGCGACACGGTGCAGTCACTTGCTTGGTAACTCGATACCTCTACAACTACAAAGTCTGTGTGCGGTGAAGTGTGTGTCACGGGGACTCCGATGTTCCCCGCTAACTCCACTGTGTGTCCAGCGGCAGTGAGAATGCGCGCAATCAATGTTGATGTTGTGCTCTTTCCCTTGGTGCCCGTTACGCCAATAATTCGATGGAAGTCTTGGTCTGCAAGCCACAGAGCAAACAATCCAGACGATGGAAAACCAGAGAGCTCTGAGCGGTAACGCGAGACTCCGGGGGAGCGAACAATGAAATCTGGATTCCAACTGGCGATGTCGGAAGGTGAAAGAACAACTGTTTGATATTCGGTAGCGAGGGTTGATGTGGCTGCGTCCGAATTGGGTGTGTCTGTAACAAAAGCGATGATGCACTGTTGTTCGGCCAGTACACGCGCAGCCTCTGCACCTTCTCTACCGCCACCCCACACGAGGACTTTTAGAGAGCGTAATTCGGAGAGTTTCACGGACGGTCTCCCAAGAATGCTTCAATCTCACGTGCGAATGCCGTGGAGGAAAATTCTTCGTTGTCGTCTGGCGGCTCGGCTACTTGTTCTGTGGCAAGTTGATGACTTGCGACGACAACGGCGTGCTGAGACCACAGTGGAGATGTAAGCAACTGTCTCATTGATGTACGTGCCTCATGTACATCGGCAACACACTCAAACGGCTTCATTTCATTAGACATCAATTCATGAAATCCAGTGAGTTGAGACATGTCATCTAATAGGTCGCGACCAAAAATATTTGTTATGTCGGCAGGGGTCATGAACGGTGCAAGTGACAAGAACATTCCGCGACATTTCGGACAGTTGCAACACCAGCCGTTGCTTCTCCGAGTGTCATCACGAAGCATGGCTTGATTACAACTCATGAATAGTGGATGCAATGCTGAACATTTTCTTGCAAACGCGCGGGAAATGTCCGAGTCTGGACAGTCACGAAGAACAGACACGTACTGCACGAATGAACCGGCTACGTCAATGGCGCGCCGCACTTGATTCTCAAATTGCAGTGATTTGCTGAATTGATGGTTGACTTCAATTCCATTGACAATCCGGGTTGGCCGAGAGGCCGATTTTTCGTTAGCCATGACAACGCTTGTGTGGCCGGTGAGTTCGGCTGTGACCAATGAGATCAATGAGTTGATTGCTGTCACCGGAACATGTCCATTCGGTGCTCCAGCCTCATTCATCGTTAGCAACAACGGGTCAATAGTTCGTGATGCAGTCAGCAGTGGCAGTGAGAGTTGGTCGGCAAGTCGTTGT
>CAZRHK010000059.1:0-9807 GCA_964599815.1 uncultured Bifidobacterium sp.
GTGATCTTCTTAACAACACGACCGCTCTTCACCAATGCCACACGAGTTGATGTCAGTGGCGAGCCACCGTCACATGGTGCATCCCATGACACGCCAAGTGAACCATTGGTTGTTGACATCACCACGTTTGACGGCATTCCTGGAGCACTAACGGGAACTGGTGTTGTATCCACATACAACAACCTGTTTGCAGTTTGTGCGTCAAGCGCAGTGACAACACCTGTTGTTGCACGAGACACAATTGCGTTTGATATTTGATCTGTGCATAGCCCTGGCTGTTGTTGTAGCAATTGCGCCGCATAACCAGCAACCAATGGCGAGGCCATTGAGGTACCAGCATCGATGTCGTAGGCGCTAGGGCCACCAATCCATGCAGACTCAATACCAGTGGACGATGTTCCTCCTGGCGCAAGAATGTCAACACAAGGCCCGTAACCCGAATATGCCGTAAACGCATCGTTAATTGCGACGGCACCAACCGTGAGCGCACCTTCAACGTGTGCTGGTGCAATGTCGCACGAGTTGTACCGGCCATAGGCATCGCCATTGCCAGCAGCAATGGTTACTACAACACCTTCAGCCAACAACGCCTTCACTTGCGCATCAATTGCTGACCCTTCATCACCAATGTCTACACCTAGTGAAAGATTCACAATTGCTGGAGTGTTACCCACATGATGCCCACGCACCCACTTCAACGCCGACACAACGTCGGGGACGCGTCCTTCTCCATCACAATCAAGCACTCGCACCGACACCACCGTGACGCCTGGTGCAACTCCCACACTTGAACCACCCGCTAGCGCGGCAACGTGTGTGCCGTGGCCGTTGCAGTCAGAACTTGCCGGCGAAACAGGATCATTGTTGTCCGATGTCAGCGGGTCGATGCCGGCAATGATGCGCGCACCAAATTGTTCGTGCGTGAGGTTGACACCGGAATCCACGACATACACAGTGACACCTTGTCCAGTGAGAGAACCCGTTGAAATATTCCCGTCTAGTGGCAAGTTGCGTTGATTAATGCGATCTAAATGCCATGGCTGATTCGCCGGCAACGACAACGCAGACGTAGAAGCTGCCGTTGTGAGAGCTACTGCCGCCACTCCGAGCGCAGCGAGAAAACGACGAATCACGTAAGAAATGGTATCTCTCTACGCAAGCGGTACACCTGCGACCAGAAGAACAGAATTACTTCTTTGAGATCTTCTTTTGTAACGCCGCGAGACGCTCGGCAAACCATGGTTGCTTCGTGCTCCACAACTGTGGCTCTAACTCACGCTTCACGGCATCGGGATGATTATCAACATTCGGCATGTCTTGAATGGTCTTCTTCACACTCTCCAACAATGGACGTGGAATATCCGCTGCGCGAGCGGCAAGTTTTTGTGCTTCCACCAGCAATTGATCGTCATCAACGCATTTCCACACCAAGCCAACACGCTCTGCTTCTTCGCCCGACAAAATCTCGCCGAACACAACTGTGGCAAACGTTGTTTGCGGGCCAGTGATACGGCGCAGCATCCACGTGTGTCCACCACCAGGGTGAATACCAATTTGCAAGAAACGAGTATCGAACTTTGCACGACGCGCTGCGATTCGAATGTCGCATCCGAGCGCCAAGTTCATGCCAGCTCCAACTGCTGCACCATTCACTGCGGCAATGGTTGGCAATGGGCTACGAGCAATTCGCAAGAATCCTTCATAAATCACACCAAGGCTTTCGCCTGTTGCTGTTGCAAGATTGCCTAAGTTTGCGCCAGCACAGAATGCGGGAGCTGCACCTGTCACTACAAGTGCGCCAATAGAAGGGTCACCTTCAATGCGATCCATTGCGGCGGTGATTTCATCCACCATGGGTTGTGTCAATGTGTTGCGTTCATCTGGGTTGTTCAAGGTCAATGTGGCAACGCCATCGGCAATGGAAACTAAAACAAGGCTCATGCTCCTAGTTTCGCACACCGAGTTCGGACCTCAGTTGCCCAATCGCCTACGGTGTTTCGCATGTCAGATGTCATTTTGTACGAAGTCAGCGACCGCATTGCCACCATCACGTTCAATCGCCCAGCCGCACGAAACGCCCTATCCAGTGAAGTGTTGCGCCTCCTCCCCCAACTCATGCAACGCGCAGACGCCGACCCAGACGTAGACGTCCTCATCCTCACCGGAACAGATCCTGCATTCTGTGCCGGTTTAGACCTGAAGGAACTTGGCGACACCGCAGGAAACTTGGGTGGCACAGGTGCCGACGGTGGCGTTAACTCCACCGGTGTTCGCGGGCCATTTCCAAAGATTTCAAAGCCACTCATTGGTGCCGTCAACGGCGTTGCCATCACCGGTGGATTCGAACTAGCGCTGAACTGCGACTTTCTCATTGCATCCGAACACGCAAAGTTTGGTGACACACACTCTCGCGTTGGCATCATGCCTGGCTGGGGACTCACCGTGTTGTTGCCACAAGCCATTGGTGTGCGTCGTGCTCGTGAGATGAGCTTCACCGGCAACTTCATGTTGGCCGATGAAGCGTTGGCATTCGGATTGGTGAACCATGTCGTTCCACACGAACAACTCATTCCATTCACACGTCAAATTGCGTTAGACATCATCGGCAACGAACAAGACGGCGTCCGCGAGATTCGTTCCACCTATGCAAGCCATGCGCAAGAGATGGACAAGTGGGAACACGAATCTGCAGTTGGCGCAGAATGGCGCAAGGCGCAATTCGACCCGCAGAAAGTTGCCGAGCGCCGCGCCAAAATTATGGAACGCGGCCGAAAGCAATAACTACGACTTCAACTCACTCACTGCGGTGATAGTGATGCCGCCACGTGGATGCTGCGTGAGTGTGACACGAACGCGATGTGGTTTTGCGGTGGCCATTACTTCGCCCGCAATTTCTGCAGCGAGTGCCTCTGCGAACACGGCTCGGTTGCGGAAACTCCAGAAGTACAACTTCAAACTCTTCGATTCAATGCAGTACTGGTTCGGTTCGTACTCAATGACAACGCTTGAGATATCTGGCTGATTCGTCACTGGACAAATTGACTGCACTTCATCTGTTGAAAACGTAACGGTAGAGACATTTTTCGGTGCAGGGAACACTTCAACATGCTCAATGGAATGTTGAACTGTTTGGCCAAGAACTGTGAGTCCAGATGTGTCGCTCATGATGCAGAAGCCTACAAATCAACGAAGGTCATCTGGCAGAAGGCTCACCAATGGCACGAGAGGTCGTGGCCCCACATGCGAAATCACTTCAGCAGCTGCAATTGCGCCAATTCGTGCACACGTGGTGAGGTCTTTGCCTTGCGTTAGTCCGCGCAAAAAGCCCGCAGCAAACAAGTCTCCTGCGCCGGTGGTATCGACAACCGCAGACACTGGTGCCGCAGGAACTGCGTGCACATCGTCGCGCGTCACAATGACAGCGCCCTTTTCACTGCGAGTCACAGCCGCAATGTGGCAATCTCGGCGCAGCAACTCCACCGCGTCATCAAACTCGTTGACTTCGTACAGCGACATCAACTCGTCTTCGTTAGCAAACAACAAGTCAATCTCGTCGCGAACAAGTGCTTGGAAGTCTGCACGATGGCGGTCAACACAGAACGAGTCAGACAAGGTCAAGCTCACAACACGACCATGCTCGTGCGCAATTGCCGCGGCGCGACGAAATGCTGCCTTGGCTTCGTCACGATCGAACAAATATCCCTCTAAATACAACACGGCACCAGCACCAATAACAGAAGGGTCCAAATCGCTTGACGACAATTGCGTGGAAATTCCCAAGAACGTATTCATGGTGCGTTGCGCATCTGGAGTGACCGCAATAATGCATCGACCAGTTGGTTCATCACCAGCTGGCGCGCCACTTCGAAAATCAACACCCACAGTGTTCATGTCTCCAGCAAACTCGCGACCCAAATCGTCGTTTGCCACTTTGCCAATGAACGCGACGTCTCCACCAAGACTTGCGATACCTGCCAGCGTGTTTGCACCCGAGCCGCCGCTTGTGCGCGTTGACTCGCCCACTGCTGCGGTGAGTTCCAGCGCACGATCAGTTTCAATGAGAGCCATCGAACCTTTGATCATGTTGTTGGACTGCAAAAATGCATCGTCCACCATGGCAATCATGTCGACAAGTGCATTTCCCACGCCGACAACGTCGTAGAGAATTCCCTCTTTGTTGGTGAGGGCAGGAATATGGGCGGTGAATGGATGGCTACGTGGCACGGTTCTCTACGGTAGTCCGCTTGTGGTGGGCGTTAGCCTTTCTTCCGTGAGTCACCTTCAATCTCCATACCGTTTGCCCCGGACCGTTCTGCCATCGCGTTATGAGGTGTCTCTTGCACCAGATCTTGACAATGCCAGCTTCACCGGCTCCGTCACTATTTCGGCCGAGGCCACCGCAGCCGCTGACGAAATTGTGCTGAACGCCATTGAGTTGGACATTCATTCGGTCAGTGTGAACGGTCAGCCCGCAACATTCACACTGAATGAAGAACTTGAACGACTTGTTATTGCCCAGCCCGTCACACCAGGCACAGTCACTATCGATATTTCATTCACAGGGACACTCAACGACAAGTTGCGTGGCTTCTATCGCTCCACATTCGTAGATGGCAAAGGCGACACACGCACCATTGCCACCACGCAGATGCAATCCACAGATTGTCGTCGTGCATTCCCTTGTTTCGATGAACCAGATTTCAAAGCAACATTTGCAATTGATCTCACGTTCAACAATGACTTGCTCGCGGTGTCCAATGGCAAAGAAATTCGACGCGAAGAACTTCCCAATAACCAAGTGCGTGTGTGGTTCTCCGAAACAATGCAGATGTCCACATACCTAGTGGCATTCGTTGTTGGCCCGCTTGAAGCAACAGAACCAGTCATGGTGGGCAACTTGCCATTGCGGGTCATTCATGTGCCGGGCAAAGCTCATCTCACTGACTTCGGCTTAAAGGTGGGCGCATTCTGTATTGAGTGGTTCCAGAACTACTACGGCATCCCCTACCCCAGCGATAAATGCGATCTCCTTGCGCTCCCAGACTTCGCCGCCGGAGCAATGGAAAATCTGGGGTGCATCACATTCCGAGAAGTACTCCTTCTTGTTGATCCCGCAACATCAACACAAGTAGAACAAGAACTTGTTGCAGCTGTTGTTGCACACGAGCTTGCACACATGTGGTTCGGTGACCTTGTCACCATGCGCTGGTGGAATGGCATTTGGCTAAACGAAGCATTTGCAACATTTATGGAAGTTGCTGCCACCGATGCCTTTGCACCTCAATGGACCATGTGGACATCGTTCGGACTAGACCGCACCGCAGCATTCGAAGTGGACTCGCTGCATTCCACACGCACCGTGGAATTCCCCGTTGAATCACCAGCCGATGCAGACGGCATGTTCGATGTGCTCACGTATCAAAAAGGTGGCGCATTGCTTCGCATGTTGGAGCAGTACTTGGGGCCAGACCGTTTCCGCGCAGGCGTCAGCCATTATCTCACCAAGCATTCATATGGCAACACCGAAACGGGAGACCTGTGGGATGCCATTGAACATGTCGTCAGCACCGATGGCGGTGACAATGTCCCTGTTCGCAAATTGATGGATTCATGGATTTGGCAGGCTGGCTATCCGTTGGTGTCCGCACGAGTCGACAAGAACGAATTAGTCCTGTCACAGCGCCAATTCACATTCGACAACACACCAGACGCAACGTTGTGGGTGGTTCCACTTCATGTGCGCATTGGCGACAACCTGACAAAGGTGCTGTTGGAGACGGACGAAATTCGTCTCCCGCTCACAGATGCATCCGCCACCATTGTGGTGAATGCTGGTGGACCCGGTTTCTATCGCGTGGAGTATTCGGCTGAATTGATGTCTCGCATCACAGGTACCACATTGGCCACTCTCACCACGCTGGAGCGTTACAACCTGGTGGACGATGCCTGGAACGCCGTGGTGTCGAACGCAATGACCGCAGATCGTTTCATTAACTTCGCTCGCGGTTTCACAGACGAGAAAGACCTTGCTGTGTGGCAAGCAATGTCACTTGCCCTCCGTGGTCTTGGACGCTTGTTGGATCGCGATGAAATGGCGCCGTTCAATTCATTTGTAACAGAGCTTGTGTCTCCTGCATATGCACGACTCGGTGATACGCCACAACCAGATGAAGATGACTTGGTGTCTAAGTTGCGTGGGCTGCTTCTCAGCACCCTTGCAATTTTGGGAAATCAATCAACCGCTCAGCAGCGTTGCCGCGACATTTTGTTCAACAATGCCAGCACAGACCCAGAACTAGTAGCTGCTTCCACCACCGTTGTTGCATCAACAGGTACTGCAGCAGATTACGACTGGTTCCTCAACAACTTCCACAATGCATCAACGCCACAAGAGAAAGTTCGCATGCTGTACGCACTCGCAGAATTTGACGACGTAGAGCTCATGAAGAAAACATGTGCACTTGCATTCTCTGGTGATGTGAAGAGCCAAGACGCGCCGTTCCTTCTGGCCCGATGCATTGGCAACAAGTACCACGGCACCATCGCATGGGCCGCCGTGCAAGAGAACTGGGACTACGCCAACAAAACGTTCCCCGGTAACACCATTGTTCGCATGGTGAGCACCATGACCACGCTCAACACACCAGAACTTGAAGCTCAGGTGTCTGCGTTCTTCTCAGAACACCCCATTCCTCAAGCGACCAAGACTCTTGAACAGGCCTTAGAACGACAGAAAGTCAATGTGGCACTTCGCTCTCGCGAAAGCGCAACATTGACCTCTGCGTTAAAGGGATAAAGATTTAGCGGCTGGTTGGCTTTAGCTGGCCGTTGCCCACCATGTCACGAAGCGCTGTCTTCAGGAACTTGCCTGCAGCGTTGCGTGGCAACTCTTCGTTCATGATGATGACGTGGTTTGGCACCTTGAATGACGAAATCTTGCCGTCGAGGAACTTCCACAAGTCCTCTGCGGTGAGCGTTTCGCCTTCCTTCACGCGAATCGCTACGGCAACTTCTTCGCCAAGACGCTCGTGTGGCACACCAAACACTGCAGCTTCGTGCACGGCAGGATGCTCGTAGATAGAACCTTCCACTTCAGTACAGAACACATTCTCGCCTCCGCGAAGAATCATGTCTTTAATGCGGTCCTTGATGTACAAGAAGCCTTCTTCGTCGATGTAGCCACCGTCACCAGTGTGCAACCAACCGTTTTCAATTGCTTCTGCGGTTGCATCTGGACGATTCCAGTAACCACGAATCAACATGGGGCCAAACAACATGATTTCGCCGTACTCGTTTGGTCCGAGAACTTTCTTTGTTGCTGGATCCCAAATGGCAACTTCCATTGGACGAATTGCGCGACCAGTTGATGTTGGACGATCGGTGTAGAACTTGCCAAGGTTGCCTGGACCAAACGCATTTGTTTCGGTCATGCCGTAGCCCAACTGTGGGCCACCCTTCTTAATGCTCTTCGCGACCTTGTCCACCAATGTTGCTGGTGCAGGTGCACCGCCGCCACCAACAGCCTTCAACGATGTGGTGTCGTACTTGTCGAAGTCTGGGTGGTTCACCAAGTCCCAGCTCTGTGTAGGAACACCAACGAAGTTTGTGATGCGCTCATCTTGAATGATGGGCAATGCCTTGCCGGCGTCCCACTTGTACATGATGACCAACTTCAAACCGGCCATGAAGCAGCTGAGCATCACAGGCACACAACCTGTGACGTGGAAGAGAGGCACAATCAAAATGAACGATGTGTCGTATACCGGATCGTTTGGATCCACTGGCTCTGGGTCAGATGCAAGAGCAAGCACTCCGTTACGTGCAGAGAACGCCATGAGCGAACTAATGACTGCACGGTGTGTGCTCACTGCACCCTTCGGGCGACCAGTGGTGCCAGAGGTGTACAAGATGGTGCAGTCGTCGTCTGGCTGAATGTCTGCCACTAGTGGTCCGAGACCGCTCTTGACTTCCTTTGACCATTCGTCAATGTCTGGACCAACTTCGGTCTCTGGACGAACAATCAACATCTTGATGCCAAGTGCACGGCATGAATGGTGCGCGGTGTCGATTCGCTGCTGGTCACCAATAAGAACCTTGGCGCCACAATCTTTCAGTGCGAAGTCCATTTCGTCTTCGGTCCACCATGCATTGAACGACACGTTGACTGCGCCAACAGAAATGATGGCTGCAAACGAAATAATCCACTCTGGGTAGTTACGCATAGCGACTGCAACGCGGTCGCCCTTCTTGATGCCGTACTTGTTGACCAACAAGTGAGCCAAGCCGTCTACTTGATCCATGACACTTGCGAATGTGTGGCGTTCGCCTTCGTACAGCAAGAACGTCTTGTCGCCGTGCCCGCGAGCACCTTGAAGAACCAATGCGAGGTTTGGTGGAGCGTTCTTGAACACTTCCATCTTCACTCCGAGTACTTCAGAGTTCATCAATTCAAATGGAGTACCTGACCCCGGATTCAAAATGACGTCTTGTGCCTCTGTCCATGAAAGTGCCATGTTGGTTACCCCTTTTGATGCGAAAGTCTAGGCGCAGGGGTGTCGTGGTTCACATTCCGCAGAAGGCGGACGAATTCAATTACGCGGCGCGTCGCTGGCCGTAGTAACGGCGCAAGTATTCCTGGTTGCGAATCTGCACAAGGATGTAGCAGTACGCACCAAGACCAAGGAATGCCACTGTGAACAGGTACACCATTGCGGTGCTACCAGTGGTGAGACCAAGGAAGAGCGACAACGCATTCAATGCGACAAGTCCGTAAAGAACATTCACTCGACGACGACGTGTGACTTCACGTGGCGACATGAATGCGGTTTCGGCAGCGAAGTGACGACGTGGCAATTCTTCTGTGTGGTGCGAGCGACGATGACGTGGTTCTTGTTCAAGAACACCATCGGATGCCACAAGGCGTGGGCGCTGTGGTGTGCGAGCAGGTGCCATGCGAGGTGCGGCAGGCGCGCGACCAGGCATGGGTCGTGAGTTCGGGGCAAGAGGGCGAGTCATTGCGCGCATGGGGTGTGCAGCACCAACGTGGCCTTGAGCGCGTTGCAGCGTGTTCAGCTGGCGACGGAAGTCGGAAACAGAAGAGACAGCACCGCCGTCAAAGCGAGAGCGAAGAAGAGGGGGCAGAAGGACCGCCATCCACATTGCCCCAACGATGAGGAGAACAAGCTTGCTCATAACTTTTGAAAGCCTAGTAACGATTCG
Source organism: uncultured Bifidobacterium sp. (assembly GCA_964599815.1). Lineage (GTDB taxonomy): Bacteria > Actinomycetota > Acidimicrobiia > Acidimicrobiales > Ilumatobacteraceae > UBA2093. The sequence continues at coordinate 9,220 of CAZRHK010000059.1, forward strand.
GGCCGCTGTGGCCGTAAAACGGTTGGAAAATACCCTTGACGGCCCGCAAACCCTTGTGGCATAAGGAAATAAACCTTCATGGGTCAGGCTTCACAGCCCTTGACAAAACCCGAAATCAGCCCGAATCAGCCCTTTTTGAAGTCTCCCGAACGGCCGCCCGACTTCTCCCACAGAGCCAGTTCGCCAATGACCATCTCTTTGTCGGCCGACTTACACATGTCGTAGAGGGTGAGGGCTGCAACAGAGCACGCAGTGAGTGCTTCCATCTCGACGCCGGTCTGTCCGGTTGTTTCCACCACCGCTTCAATGGCTACAGAGGACTCATGAACATCGAGTTGCACCGACACCGACGTCAACATGAGTGGGTGGCATAACGGAATGAGATCGCTGGTTCGCTTGGCACCTTGAATGCCTGCGATCCGCGCAACAGCCAGCACGTCGCCTTTAGGAAGCGTGCCCGCAACAATGGCCGACGCCGTGGAGGCAGACATGGTGACCACACACTTGGCCACTGCGCGACGACGAGTGACTGCCTTGTCGCCAACGTCCACCATGTGGGCATTGCCCTTGTCGTCCAGATGGCTAAAG
>CAZRHK010000060.1:0-9687 GCA_964599815.1 uncultured Bifidobacterium sp.
TTGGCGTGTCGCGCGACAGCAGGTGTATAGGGCGCGGGAATTTGCTTGTGGCTGTGGTTGCCGAACGAGACGGCAACGATTTCGTGGGCGCCGCCAGAGACGCCGGTGCTGCGTTTGCCCTGGTGTCTCAGGGGCGATCTATTGAGGGGTTCACATGCGTAGAGGTGCAAGACACCACTGCGGCGTTAGCGCATGTAGGGCGTCATTGTCGCAATGTGCTTGCTGGAATGGTTGACGGGCGAGTGATTGGAATCACTGGGTCTGCCGGCAAGACGAGTACAAAGAACCTTGTTCGAGCAGTGTTGTCACAACACTTCGTGAACGTACATGCCGCTGAACATTCTTTGAATAATGACATTGGTGTACCCGTGACAATCATGAACGCTCCTGAAGATGCAGACGCGTTGGTCATTGAGATGGGCATGCGCGGATTTCACGAGATTGAGCGGCTGTGTCACATTGCGTTGCCGCATATTGGTGTCATCACAAACATTGGCGATGCTCACGGAGAACGAGTGGGTGGCGCCGCTGGAATAGCAAAAGCAAAAGGCGAACTTGTTGAAGCACTTCCACTAGATGGCGTTGCAGTGTTGAACGGCGATGATGAATGGCTTCCCGTGTTGCGACAGCGCGCGCAATGCCAGGTGCTCACGTTTGGAACGTCGTCATCTTCAGACTTGGTGTGGCGTGTTGAATCTGTTGATGCGTTTGGAGTAGTCACCGCAACTTTTGAATTTCGAGGTGAGAGCGCAACAGTTACTCCGGCACTCGCTGGAGTGCACATGGTTGCGAATGCAGCGGCAGCAGTTTTAGTTGGCGTTGCGTGTGGGATGAGTTTTGCTGTGGCGTGCTCCGGGGTGGGGCAAGAAATTCAAGAGTTTGGCCGAATGGTGTGGCTTGCAAACAGCAACGGTCAACGCATTCTGGATGATTCCTACAACGCCAATGAAGCGTCCATGCTTGCCGCATTGCGTGTATTAGCTGCGGCTAGCGGAGAAAAGAAGTTCGCTGTGCTTGGTCGAATGGCCGAAGTTGCCGATTCACAGGGTGCGCATAGAACAGTTGCGGAATTCGCTCAGCAAGTTGGAGTGCGCATCATTCCACTTGAAACCGATTTGTATGGGGTTGCGTCTAGATCGCTGGATGATGTTATTAATGAGTTGAAGCACGAGCCGTGGGATTCATTGTTGGTGAAGGGTTCACGGTCTGCTGCAACTGAGCGTGTGGTGCAGGCGTTATTGAAATAGCAACGCTTACGTTGTTGATGAATTTCTGGCGTCAATCTTCTCAACGTTGCACCACCACGCCAAGAACAGCGCCCAGGCTGCGCCAATGTAGAGAACTGGCCTGGAACCAATGGCATCCATAATGGGGCCAAAGATGACGTTGCCAATGGGAATGGTTCCTCCAAAGGACATGAACCACAACGCCATGACGCGCCCTCGAATTTCTGGTTCTAATCGACTTTGCACAACTGTGGTGAGTGCGGTGGTGGTTCCGAAATAGGCGATACCCAAGAAGAACGCAGTGAAGAACGCAAGAAATGTTCCGCGCACCGATGCGAACGCGCACATTGCAATCGCAAAGGCAACAAACCCATGTCGCGCGGTTTTCCGTTTATCTGTTCCTGCGAGAACGGTCCCAATGGCTAAGGCGCCGAACATGGCACCAAGTCCCCATGTTGCGTACAGCCACTTGTACAACGCCGTTTTCGGTTTGATGTCGAATGTGAGGTCGGCAACGGCGGGGAAGAGACCAACGTAAGAAAGGCTCAGTAGAGAGAACGAACTCATTGTGAGTAAGACTCGGCCAATTGCAGGTCGATCTCGTGCAATGCGGAATCCAGAGGTAAAGGCGCTAAGGCCCTTTTCTTGTGACTTCGGAATTGATGGAAGCGTGATGCGAAGCACTGCCCATGTCACAAACAAATACGTCGCCGCGTTGAAGAGAAAGACTTGGCCAGTAGTGACGCCCCAACTCATCATGATGGCAACAACCACAGGGCCAGTGACACGCGACCCGTTCACAGATGCAGACGACAAACTGATGGAGCCGCCCAAGTCCTCTGGTTTCACCAAACTTGGAAGTACTGCTGAAAATGCTGGTGCGTTAAATGCGTTGCCGATACCAACAGATGTCTGCGCTATGAACAAAGTCCACACCGGCGCATCGGCAATGGTGAAAATTCCCAGAAAGACCGAACCAGTCATCTGAATGATTTGCGAGAAGACCAACCACTTTCGTCTGTCAAAGCGGTCTGCAAGAACACCGGCTGGAATGGACAGCAAGAGAAGTGGGCCCAGTTGAGCGAAGATGAACACGCCCACCACAGATGCGCTGCCGGTGCGGTGATATACGTAGGCGGGCAACACCACGTTCTGCATCCAAGTGCCAATGCTGGACAGAAAATTGGCCGTCCACATCATCCGGAAGTCGGGATACGAAAATGCTGCGCGAGCGGTTCCTGGTTTCGGCGCCGTTTTCTGTTTGTTTGCGCGGAAAGGGAAACGACTCATAGGGGGACTTCCTTACGCTACTGCCCACCTCGGCAAGGCGCCGTGCTGGAGTCCACACAGATCGCGTGTGCATGCGCCACAATGTTCAGATGGAGTTGGAACAAAACCGCACGTCTATGCCCGCACCGCGTGAGCGAGATGAATCGTGTCGAACAAAGTTCGGCGTTTTCCCAGAGTGTCCTCTGTGTGGTGGGTCGCTCACTCCGGAACACGCACACTTCAAATGTTTCTCGTGCGGTTGGCGTGACAGCTGCTGCGATTAGTTTCCAGCGGTAAACGTCACCGGCAATTTTGCTGGACCAAAAATTCCAACACCAGTTGGTTTGTATTCAACAGATCCGTTGAGCGCCAAATTTGGCATGCGCTGCGACAGTGTGACGAAGGCTTCCTGAAGTTCGGCACGAGCAAGTGATGCGCCAAGGCAGTAGTGAATACCGGCACCAAATGACAGTTGTGGTTGACCAACTGGTTCGCGCGTGATGTCAAAACTGTCGGGAGTGGGGAACACCGACTCATCAAAGTTTCCAGTTCCCATTGATGTACTCATGAATGTTCCTTTAGGGAACAAGACGCCGTTGTATTCAATATCTTCGCTAGCGAATCGAACTGTTCCGCCGACTGCGCCGTGATATCGCATGACTTCTTCCACGGCTCGTGGCGCGAGGTCGGGGCGTTCACGCAAAATGTTCCATTGCTCTGGATTCTCGGCGAAAAGAACAAGGGCGAGCCCTAATTGATTGCGTGTTGTGTCGGTGCCGCCAACAATGACGGCCTCCACCATCATTTCTAATTCTTCGGTGGTGAGTCGATCTCCGGACTCTTCTGCAGCAATGAGATCTGTCAACAGATCGTCGCGTGGGATGTTGCGACGCTCTTCAATAAGTTTGCGTGTGTACGCATTCAGTTCGTCTTGTGCGTCCATGATGATTTGCAGAACTGATTGCAAATCATCGCTGAAGATTCGAAGTACGTCGGTTGCGAGGCGACTAAAGAGCTGCCAGTCCTCCTTTGGTGCACCAAGTAGTTCGCAAATGATTGGAATTGGGTAGGGCTCGCACAGGTCTTGCACAATTTCGCTTTGTCCAGTGTGGGCAATGGGGTCTACTAGTTCGTTCACAACATCACGCATGAATGGGCGAAGTCGATCTGCGCTGCGTGGCGAAAAAGCCGGTGCAACAAGGCGGCGAAGACGAACATGCACCTCGCCTTCAGCGTTCAAAATTGAAACGCGACGACGACGATTCATGAATGTTTCATCACGAATTCCTTGCATTTGTGCAGCAAGACCAGTTGCTGAATGCCAGCGCTTGTCACGAAGAATGCCCATGACTGATTCGTAGGTGAGGACGGTGTACCCAATGTCGGTTTGGGCTAGCCACGACTCTTTTGCTGTTGCTCGTAGAACCTTGCGACGGTCGTCTCGGTTGTTGCCGAGAAAGAAATCAAGCTTTGGAACTGAAAGTTCTGAGACTGGTGTAGCCATGGGGACCACCTTATGACGCGAGTGCCTCCAAGGCAGGAGTGAACGCCACGCCAAGTTCAGTAGCCACTGCCTGGTAGGTGACCATGCCGTTGTGAGTGTTCAGGCCGTGGAGAAGTGAGGAATTTTTCTCAATAGACCCGCGTGCTCCCAGTGACGCAACCTCTATTTGATACGGCAATGTTGCATTAGTGAGCGCATAGGTGCTGGTGTGAGGCACGGCACCTGGCATATTGCCCACGGCGTAATGCACAACTCCGTGCTTCATATATGTGGGCTCGGTATGAGTGGTCTCGCGAGTCGTTTCTATGCATCCGCCTTGATCAACAGCAACGTCAACAATGACTGCGCCAGGCTTCATGGATTTCACCATGTCTTCGCTCATTACCACTGGTGCTCTTCCGCCAGCTACGAGAACGGCGCCAATGACAAGATCTGCATCCGCAACACTTCGTTCAATTGCTCCACGGTTTGACGCCACGGTCATGATGCGACCGCGATGAATTTGGTCTACATAGCGAAGTCGATCGAGGTTCTTGTCAATCAAAATGACTTCCGCTTCCATGCCTGCTGCAATCCATGCAGAGTTCCAGCCAACGTTGCCTGCACCCAACACAACAACACGAGCTGGTCGTACTCCTGGAGCGCCGCCCATTAGTACACCGCGTCCACCGTGAGTGCGTTCAAGAAAATGTGCTCCCATTTGCGGAGCAAGTCGACCTGCAATTTCGCTCATTGGTGCGAGAAGTGGAAGTGCGCCTTCTTTGGTTTGCACTGTTTCGTATGCAAACGATGTAGTGCCCGCTGAAATGAGAGCCTTTGCAACATCGGGATAGGCCGCCAAGTGCAGATAAGTAAACAAGGTGAGATCGCGGCGTAGGTATTGGAACTCTTCTGGCTTTGGTTCCTTAACTTTCACCACCATCTGTTGGCTCCAAGCGTCTGCAGCAGTGGGAACAATGTCGGCACCAGCGGCCACATAGTCGCTGTCTGGGATTGAGGCTCCTTCGCCGGCGCCAGTTTCGACATACACGTTGATTCCCAAGCGCTCACATTCGCGAACGCCGTCTGGAGTCATTGCGACACGGCCCTCTGCGGTCTTAACTTCACGTGGAACACCGATGGTGGAAATTGCTGTCATGGCTCCATTTTGGTGGAAAGTTGGCGAACCATTGTCGCACCCCGTTGGAATGTGGAATCCTTGTATTCATGGCTACCTTCCAGAACTTCGTTAATGGTCACTATGTGGATGCGGCTGATGGTCGCACTACTGATGTCATCGACCCTGCAACAGGACAGAAATACGCCGACGCAGCCTTGTCGGGAGCAGCAGATGTTGATCGTGCAATGGAGGCGGCTGCAAAGGCATTCGAGTCGTGGGGTCAAACCACACCGTCGCAGCGTTCCTTGGCGTTGTATCGAATTGCAGATGCCATTGAGGCGCGAGCCGAAGAAATTGTTGCGCGCGAGGTGCAAAACACTGGAAAGCCCATTGCACTTACCATGAGTGAGGAAATTCCGCCAATGGTGGACCAGATTCGTTTCTTTGCTGGTGCTGCCCGCATGTTGGAAGGCAAAGCAACCGCTGAGTACATGCCGAATATGACGTCCATGATTCGTCGCGAGCCAGTGGGGGTCTGTGCGCAAGTGGCTCCTTGGAATTATCCGATGATGATGGCGGTGTGGAAGTTTGCGCCGGCAATTGCAGCCGGAAACACAGTTGTGCTGAAGCCATCAGACACAACACCTGCATCCACTTTGTTGTTGGCTGAAATTGCGTCAGAGTTTTTGCCCGACGGCGTTCTCAATGTGATTTGTGGTGACCGTGAATCGGGACGTGCCATGGTGTCGCACAACACGCCATCAATGATCTCCATCACGGGCTCAGTTCGCGCCGGAATGGAAGTGGCAGAGGCCGCGGCAAAAAATTTGAAGCGTGTTCATCTTGAACTTGGCGGCAAAGCGCCGGTCATTGTGTTTGATGATGCAGATGTTGAAGCAGCTGCTGCCGGAATTTCTGCCGCTGGTTTCTTCAATGCTGGTCAAGACTGCACAGCTGCAACTCGTGTTGTGTGCGGCCCGAAGGTGTATTCAGAATTTGTTGCAGCACTTGCTGAACATGCAGGTTCAACTATTACTGGTGCACCAAGTAACGCTGATGCTGCGTATGGTCCATTGAACAACGCACAACAACTTGCGCGTGTGGCCGGATTTGTTGAACGTGCACCATCGCATGCGCGAATTGTGACGGGTGGAGAAACTGATGGTTCGGCTGGCTACTTCTACAAGCCCACAGTGGTGGCAGACCTTCGTCAAGATGACGAGATGATTCAGAATGAGATTTTCGGACCAGTTATTACGGTGCAGAGATTCTCCGATGAAGACGAAGCTCTCCGCTGGGCCAACGGGGTGGAGTACGGGCTTGCGTCATCTGTCTGGACCCGAGACTTCGGAAAGGCCATGAGAATGGCGAAGTATCTCGATTTTGGTTGCGTCTGGATTAACACTCATATTCCGTTGGTTGCCGAGATGCCACACGGGGGTTACAAGAAGTCTGGATACGGCAAAGATCTCTCCGCATATGCCCTCGATGACTACACGCGCATCAAGCACGTGATGGCGAACATCGACAGCTGAGACGAAGGCGAGTTCTCGCGGGCGTGGGTGTTACGCTCAAAGACGTTCTTAAGGGAGGTGGGATGGACACCGGTGATTCCGTTGTGCAACTAGACAAAGTTCGCAAGCAGTATGGATCATTCGTTGCCGTCCATGAAGCCGACTTCGCCATTGGGCGTGGCGAGTTCTTCGCCATGTTGGGCCCATCTGGCTGTGGCAAAACCACCACGTTAAAAATGATTGCTGGCTTTGAAGAGCCAACATCTGGACGAATTGTTCTTGAAGGCGTCGATGTCTCCGATGTCCCTCCTCACAAGCGAAACGTCAACACTGTTTTTCAGCAGTATGCATTGTTCCCGCACATGTCGGTGTTCGACAATGTTGCGTTCGGACCGCGCAGTAAGAAACTTGATGAGTCAGAAATTAAGCGTCGCGTCACCGACATGCTCGATGTTGTTCGACTGGGAGATTTTGCAGATCGTCGTCCAGCACAATTATCCGGTGGACAGCAGCAACGTGTGGCTCTCGCCCGCGCACTTGTGAACTACCCATCTGCACTCCTTCTCGACGAACCGTTGGCGGCTCTCGACCTCAAACTGCGTGAAGCCATGCAGATTGAGTTGAAGCGCATTCAGCGCGAAGTGGGCATCACATTCGTCTTCGTTACGCACGACCAAGGCGAAGCACTCACTATGAGCGACCGCATCGCAGTGATGAGCGAAGGACGTGTGGAACAGGTGGGCGCACCGTTCGACATTTACTCGCGTCCTCAAAGTCTCTTTGTTGCTGGATTTATCGGGTCTGCCAACTTGCTCCCCGGAACAATTACTTCAACAGATGCCTCCGGAACTCGCGTTGATCTTGTGGGTGGTTCGCAGGTGGTGGTGGCGGCGGGCAACAGTGCAGACAATGTCCAGTTGGCAGTTGGCTCACACGTGACCGTTATGGTTCGCCCTGAGCAGATGGTGGTGGGTAGCGAAGGAAACCTTCGAATCACCGTCACCGACACCGTGTACCAAGGATCATCGTTGCGCATTGTTGGTCAATTGGGCAACGGAACCGAGGTGGCAGCAGTAGTCCCTGTTGACCCACAGCGAGTGACTCCAGCGTCCGGCGATGTTCTACATCTGTCGTGGCAGACCACGTCGCCCTACCTTCTTGCAGGGTGGCCGGAAAATGCAGGCGCAACCACCACCAACGTTGACAACATCGAGGCTGGGCTGTAGCCGCGGGTAGCGGATACAGCGAACTAGGTTTACTACTAAGACTCACACTGGGAGGACACACAATGGCTATCAAGAAGAGCAAAATGTCGCAGCAGGGCAATCCGTTGTCACGTCGTGAATTTCTCATTCGCTCCGGAATTGTTGGCGCAGGCGCATTGTCGCTGCCAGCTCTGTTGGCCGCATGTGGCGGTGGCGACAGCAGTGATGGTGCAGATGCAACCTCATTGATGTTCGAGAACTGGCCTCTGTACATCGATGAAGAGACGGTCGCGTTGTTTACCGCTGCTAGCGGCCTCGATTTCAAGTACACCGAGGCATACAACGACAACAACGAGTATTTCGCCAAGGTGCAACCAAGCTTGTCGGCAGGAAAGTCCATCGACCCAGACATCGTGGCGCCAACATTCTGGATGGCTGCACGATGGATCCAATTGGGTTGGGCACAAAAGATCAACATGGCCAACATTCCAAACAGCAAGAACTTGCGTGACGACTTGTCCAGCCCGTCGTGGGACCCCAACAACGAATATCAAATGCCATGGCAAACAGGTATCGCTGGTATCGCCTACAACATCAAGACAACCGGTCGTGAACTGAAGAGCGTGGCCGACATTTTCGATCCTGCATTCAAGGGCAAAATTGGCATGCTCACCGAAATGCGTGACACCTTGGGTCTAGTGCTCATGGGTGAAGGCAAGAGCCTCGCAGATATCAAGACATACGACGACGCAGTTGTTGGCTTCGACAAGATTGAAAAAGCGAAGACCGACGGTCAGATTCGCGCATTCACAGGCAACGATTACACGGACGATCTTTCGTCAGGAAACTTTGCAGCATGCGTGGCATGGTCTGGCGACGTTCTTCAATTGTCAAAGGACAATCCAGACGTGCGGTTCTATGTTCCTGAAGAAGGTGGCACCAGTTGGTACGACACCATGTTGTGGGTTGCTGGATCAAAGAATGGTTCGGCAGTAGAGAAGTGGTTTGATTACGTGTACGACCCCGTTAATGCGGCCCGCATTACTGCATCGGTTCAGTACATTTCGCCAGTGAAGGGTGTACAAGACGAGTTGTCCAACATGGGCGGAGACGCAGCCAAGCTTGCTGAAGATGCTCTCTTGTTCCCAGATGCGGCAACTATCGGTCGCCTGCAGAGCTGGGGCGCATTGTCGGAAGAAGAAGAAGCCAAGTTCGACGAGCGCTTCGCATCAATCACAGGCGCCTAACGCGCCTCGCGTGATAACTCCGGTGACTCAAACACAACCTCGCTTTACGTCTCGACCTGAATGGGTGGGGCTGGGCGTTATGGCGACACTTGCTTTAGGCGTTGTGGCCATTGGTGCAGGTTGGGTCTCGGGCGCAACACGGCTAGTGGCGCTGGCCGTCATGTTGGTCAGCGTTGTGGCGCTGGTGTGGACCGCATTCGTTGGCGGGCTCGAAACGCGTCGTGCTTTAGCGCCATATGGGTTGTTGAAACCAGGAATCTTGTGGCTGAGTCTTTTCTTCCTTGCGCCGCTGTGGTCAATGTTTCAAATGTCGTTGTCCAGCAAACAAAGTCGATTTGATTTCTTTCCAGATTTCACATGGGAATTCAGCAACTACAGCACTGCGCTCACAGAATTTGGCCCACAGTTTTCTCGCAGTTTCATCTATGCCGCTATCGCCACCATCCTGACGCTGTTGATTGGGTACCCGCTTGCTTATGTCATCGCATTTCGTGGCGGCAAGTACCGCACTATTTTGCTGGGTCTCGTAGCGGTTCCGTTTTTTACGTCGTATCTCATTCGAACATTGGCATGGCAGAACTTATTGGCCGACAGCGGCCCAGTTGTTTCTGTTTTGAATACCT
>CAZRHK010000061.1:0-9467 GCA_964599815.1 uncultured Bifidobacterium sp.
TCATGACAGCCGGTTTGCCCACCACTGCTGTTCCTTCAACAGTGCACTGTGACCATCTCATCTTGGCAAAGGTTGGGGCAAAGCTCGACTTGCGCGATGCAAACGATGTCAACCGCGAGGTCTACGACTTCTTGCGTTCAGTCAGCGCAAAGTACGGCGTCGGTTTCTGGGGCCCTGGCAGCGGAATCATTCACCAAGTGGTGCTGGAGAACTATGCATTCCCCGGCGGAATGATGATTGGCACCGACAGCCACACACCAAATGCTGGTGGTCTTGGAATGGTTGCTATCGGTGTTGGTGGCGCCGACGCAGTAGACGTGATGACTGGATTTCCATTTAACGTTCGCTGGCCAAAAGTTATTGGCGTGAAACTCACCGGATCCCTTTCCGGATGGTCAAGTCCAAAAGACGTCATTCTCGAAGTTGCTCGAGTACTCACCGTGCAAGGTGGAACGGGTGCAATTGTTGAATACATCGGCGAAGGCGCAGACAGCATTTCTGCAACCGGAAAAGCAACTATCTGCAACATGGGTGCAGAAATTGGTGCAACCTGTTCGGTCTTTGGTTACGACGCAAACATGTCTGAGTATTTGCGTGCAACAGGACGCGACGCAATTGCTGCTGCTGCAGACAAAGTGGCCGCAGAACTTCGCCCAGATGACGGTGCGCAATACGACCAAGTCATTGAAATTGATTTATCAAAACTCACACCACTCATCAACGGCCCACACTCTCCAGACCGTGCACACAAAATTGGCGCCGAAGGCGTCGGTGCACAAGCCCGCGAGAACGACTGGCCACTCAATGTGTCTGCAGCACTCATTGGTTCATGCACCAACTCGTCGTATGAAGACATCACACGCGCTGCATCCATCGCGCGACAGGCCGCTGCAAAGGGTTTGAAGGCCAAAACTGAATTGTTGATCTCGCCAGGAAGCGAGCAGATTCGCGCCACTATTGAGCGCGACGGCCTGTTGGCAGATCTTGAAGCAATTGGAGCAACAGTTCTTGCAAACGCATGCGGACCTTGCATTGGTCAATGGGAGCGTGCAGCAGACAAGACCGCGAAGCCCAACAGCATTGTCAACTCGTTCAACCGCAACTTCCCGAAGCGTGCAGACGGTTCTGCCAATACATTGTCATTCGTCACCAGCCCCGACACCGTGATGGCAATTGCGTTGTCTGGCCGTCTCGACTTTGACCCACGCGTGGACACCATCACCGCACCCGACGGAACAGAAGTAAAACTCGACGCGCCAGAAGGAGACATTCTTCCTGCAAAGGGTTACGACCCAGGTGTTGACACGTTCACTGCCCCACCAGCAGATGGAAGCGGTGTTGTTGTTGAAGTCAGCCCAACGTCAGACCGCTTGCAATTGTTGCAACCATTCAATGCATGGGACGGAAACGATTACGTTGAACTTCCCATCTTGATGAAGGCTCAAGGCAAGTGCACCACAGACCACATTTCTGCTGCAGGTAAGTGGCTCACCTACCGCGGCCACTTAGAGAACATCTCAGGCAACTTATTCATCGGTGCAGTCAATGCATTTGGCGGTGCAGTTGGTGAAGGTCTCGACATCACCGACGGTGCGCGTCGTAGCTATCCCGACATTGCAAAGCGATACAGCGAAGCTGGCATTCGCTGGTGTGCAATTGGTGACCAGAACTATGGCGAAGGCTCATCACGCGAACACGCCGCAATGGAGCCACGCTTCCGTGGTGGCGTTGTTATCTTCGCTCGCTCGTTTGCACGAATCCACGAAACAAACTTGAAGAAGCAGGGACTTGTTCCGCTCACTTTCTCGGATCCAGCAACATACGACCTCATTGAAGAAACAGACCGCATCAGCGTTTTGAATCTCCCACCAGTTCCAGATCAGCCAATGCAATGTCGCATTACAAAAGCAGACGGACGCACAGTTGATTTTGAAGCCAAGCACACATTCAGCCCAGAGCAAGTGGAATGGTTCAAGGCTGGCAGCGCACTCAACATCGTGCGCCAGAAAGTTGCGAACGCAAAATAACTAGTCGGTACCCGGGCGTCGATCGTCTTCGGCGTTCGGGTCACCCTTGTAGTTAGACGGATAACTACGTCGCAATTCGTCTTCTGTTGGCTCGCGATACTCGCGACCTTCAGGTGGCAACAAAGCGCTAATGGCGCTCATGATTGCAATGGTGTCGGCGTCTGGGTCTGTGTACGTCAAAGTCACTGGTTCACCCACTGAAATGATTACTTCTGGTGGTGATGTCACATTCGTGATGTTTGGCAACTTCGCATTTCGTGGCCACACTTTTTCTGTTCCCCAAATACCAATGGGGATGACTGGCGCTCTCGTTTCTGCAGCCAGTCGTGCCGCTCCCCATCGACCCTTAAGAACTGGGTCAAAGAAAGCACGACCACGTGGAATTGTTCCCTGCGGCATGATGGCCACGAGATCGCCAGCAACTAATGATTCTGTTGCTGCTCTCAACGGTTCATCGCTACCGGTTCCGCGTTCAACGCGAATGCCACCAAGTGCCGATGCCAACGGACCAATCACTGGTGCGTCGAATACTTCTTTCTTTCCAAGAAAACGCACAGCACGCCCCGTCTTTGCAACGGCTAGCGACACCGCTGCGATATCGAAATAACTGCGGTGATTGCCACACAAGATCGCCGCGGAATCACGAGGAATATTTTCTGTGCCGGTGATGCGAAAACGCGCATACGGGAAGACCTCGGGGCGTGCGAATTTCATAAGCGCTTGTTGCGCTTCCAAACCAACCACTGGAATCTTTGCGACGCCAGCTGGTACGTCTAGATGCATTACTGGCCAACGACGTGCAGCAGCCATTAATCGCAGGCGCCAATCCGGATTCACACAATATGGATGACCAACCGATGCAAGCAATGGCTCGTCAAACACACTGTCGCTGTATGCGTACGACAACGAAAGATCGACGCCATTGTCGGTACACCACGCCGCAACTGCGTCTTTCTTCCCACGCGACCACACATACGGCCCCACTAATTCGCCCGTGTATACACCGTCTGCATCAACGCCATACGTTGTTGCAATGACGGCATCGAATCCCATTAATGATGCAAATGGCTCGATGAGATCTCGAGGTGTGGTTGTTGCAAGAACAACACGGCGACCATGTGCGCGATGTTCGTCAATTACTTTTTGTGCGTACGGCTGCACCATTCCAACAAGATCTGGTGCTGCTCGTTCAGCGGCCTCTCGAACTGCAGATTGAAGATGCCCGCGCATTGCAACAACAGCTTGACGACCCAACACCATTGACGGGAGATTCTCGCCAAACGTTTCAAACACCTGGTACAGCAATGATTCGCCTGGGATGTTCCGTGTGACAACACCCGTTTCGCGAAGCACTCGGCTCACCACGTGTGCAGATGCACCCGACAACAGAGTTCTGTCTAAATCAAAAAATGCTGCCTGCGTCACGCGCGCAGACTATTCCCAACCGGACACGAATGGAAGAGGTGCCCCAGAAATGGGAAAGACCCCGCAGGGGGTGCGGGGCCTCTCAACCGAAACCCGATGGTGGGGGGACCATCTGTTGGGTTCTTTCGGCCGGCTAATGGGGGGCATTGCCGGCGCGATTTATGTTGTTTTAATTATGCACGTGAATGCGTGAACGCTCAAGTTGAACGGCACGATAGTTGCTATCGTTTTTTGTGATAGTTGTCATACTCGCTGGGGAGACCATGGAAATCAAGCAATTGCAGAGTTTGGTGGCCATCTCAGACCACGGGACGTTCTCCGCCGCTGCGAAGGCCCTCGACACTGTCCAGTCGAACGTGTCGGCTCACATTGCCCGTTTGGAGAAGGAGCTTGGAGTCGTTCTTGTTGATCGGAACAACGGCACGCTCACCGACGAAGGCGAGATTGTTCTCACACGTGCTCGTCGAATCATCCACGAGATGGAAGACATCGACACAGACATTCATTCACTCGGCGAAGAAGCCCATGGTGACTGTCGAATTGGAACGCTGGGCACCACGGCTCGATGGCTGATGCCTCCCCTACTTAACTCGTTAACTCGTCATCATCCCGGAGTTCGCACTGCCATTATTGAAGGCGCTACGAGCGCACTGCTTTTGCGTCTCACAAGCGGCGAAATAGATGCAGCCATCGTGCACTTTCCAATTCTTGATCCGTCACTAGATGTCACCGAATTATTTGCAGAAGAGCTGCTTCTCCTCGCCCCATCGCAACATGTACTGGCCGACAAAACTTCAATCTCTTTAGAAGAGTTGTCCGAGTATCCACTTCTACTTGCACCTCGCGGAACAGCACAGCGACGAATCATTGATCGTGCAGCTGCAAGTCGAGGCGTAGCACTTCGTTCACAAGCAGAGATTGATGGTGTGAGATTGATGGCGTCTCTGGTGTTTGAAGGATTTGGCCCAGCAATTGTTCCCGCCAGCGCTGCACCCGGATGGCTGAAAGGAAACTTCGTTCGCATCAGTGTCCCCGACTTACCGCGTCGAGTGGTGGGCTGGGCTCAGCGCGAGCGGCCACGACCAAATAGAGCCACCCTCGCAGTGCGCGACCGTGCCGTTGAAGTGGTGAAACGACACGCACCTCGTCAGCCCGGAATTTCACTAGATATTGCGCCACATCAGTCAAAGGGTCTACGACACCACCCCTCCGTCTAATCTGTGGAGGTGAGTGAACTTTCCACCTCTTCTCGTGATGTGGTTCTAGAACTCCAACACAATGTTCCTGGTGCCGCAACTGCATCTGTTAGTCGTTTGTCCACTGGGCGCGAAGTTGTGTGGCTTGAAGTAGATGGTGCCCACCACAAAGGTGCATTGTCGGCTGCGGCATCACATGTCATTGCAACTGCAGCAACTACTGCACGCACAAAGGGACTCCCGCTCGTCTTACAAATTGAGTCATCTGGTGCAGACATATTGGAAGGCATTCCAGCGCTCCACGGTTGGGGAACTGCAGCAAAAGCATTAGCGGAATGTTCTGGTCATGTTCCAAGCATCAGCATCGTCACTGGCCCGGCAGTGTCAGGACCAGCACTTCTCATTGGTCTGTCCGACTTCGTTGTAATGACAGAAGACTCTTACGCATTTGTTAGCGGGCCAACAATGGTTGCCGAATTCACTGGCATCTCTATCTCCACTGAAGATTTAGGCGGCGCAAATACACACGCGCGAAATAGCGGCGCTGCAACGGCAGTTGTTACAGATATTGCTGCTGCCACGGCGTGGGTAGAAGAACTCTTGGAATATTTGCCAAACAGTGTCAACGAACTTCCACCTATTCTGATCACCGACGATGATGACGAACGCCTCACTCCGGAGGCGGGCCAACTCATTCCAGAAGTGTCAACTGGTAGCTATGACGTTCGCAAAGTAATTGAGTCAATTGCAGACGACGGTGCATACATGGAGATGAAATCGCGTTGGGCCGGAAATGTCATTACTGCATTCGCACACATGGCTGGTTACCCCATCGGAATTGTTGCGAACCAGCCCATCAATCTTGCGGGAACTTTAGATATTCCTGCATCACAGAAAGCCGCTCGCTTTGTTGCGTTTTGCGATGCATTCAATATTCCGGTCATCACATTGGTGGACACACCAGGTTTTTATCCAGGAAAAGACTTGGAATGGCGCGGAATGATTCGCCACGGCGCACAACTTGTGTTTGCATATGCGCGTGCCACGGTTCCACGAATTTGTGTGATCTTGCGCAAGTCATACGGCGGTGCATACATCGTGATGGACTCAAAGAACATGGGCAACGATTTGTGCCTCGCTTGGCCGTGGGCAGAGCTTGCGGTCATGGGCGCCGGCCAGGCTGCCGCCATCCTTCAACGGCGCGCCACCCCGGAAGAGCGCGCAGAGTTTGAAGCTGACTACACGGAACGGCTGCTGAACCCATACATCGCAGCCGAACGTGGGTTTGTAGATGCCGTCATTGACCCCGCTGACACTCGTCGAGAGATTTGTGCAGCGCTTCACATGCTCCGAGATAAGCGAGAAAAACTGGTGTCTCGCAAGCACGACAACACACCGTTGTAGCCAGGTTCACACCTTGTGGAAGTGGGAGTCCTCTGGGCTGTTCGTCTAACCTGACACGTGGGGGAAAACGGCCCCCGCTCCCTATTCGGGCAGCAGTCAAGGAGATCCCATATGGCTGACACCATCACAATCATCGACGACCGAACTGGAAAGAAGGTCACGGTGCCCATCGAAGGCGGCGTTTTCTCGTCCGCCGCACTGCGCGAACTTGACCCCAGCCTGTTCATGTACGACCCTGCGTACCTGTCAACAGCGTCATGCGCATCAGCCATTACGTATCTCGACGGCGACAACGGCGTTCTTCGTTACCGCGGCTACCCCATTGAGCAACTTGCTGAAAGCTCCTCATTTCTTGAAGTGGCCTATTTGCTTCTGAACGGCGAACTTCCCACCACCGATGAAAAGGCAACTTGGGAATACAACGTCACACGCCACACCATGATTCACGAGAACATGCGTAAGCGTTTCGTTGATGGTTTCCACTACGACGCACACCCAATGGGAATGTTTATCTCTGCAACCGCAGCACTTGGCACGTTCTATGACGATGCAAAAGACATCTTCGATTCAGAGTCTTTCGATAAGCAAGTTCTTCGCTTGATTGCAAAGGTTCCCACCATTGCAGCAATGTGCTACCGATTCAGCCAGGGCTTGCCCTTCGTGATGCCAAACAACTCGTTGTCATACGGCGAAAACTTCCTCAACATGATGTTCCGCATTGGCGATGACTACAAGGTGAATCCTGTATTGGCTCGTGCAATGGACATCTTGTTCATTCTCCATGCCGATCACGAGCAAAACTGTGGCACCACTGCAATGCGCGTTGTGAGTTCAGCAAACTCCGACCCTTACACCGCTACCGCTGCTGCCGCATCTGCCCTCTACGGGCCACTCCATGGCGGCGCCAACGAAGCTGTGGTTCGCATGCTGGCCGAAATTGGCGACGTGAAGAACGTTCCTGCGTTCATTGAAAGCGTGAAGGCCGGTGAAGGCAAGCTCATGGGATTCGGACATCGCGTCTACAAGAATTTTGACCCACGCGCCACCATCATCAAGAAGACCGCGTACGACGTCTTCGCTGTTACTGGCATGAATCCACTTCTAGACATCGCACTTGAATTGGAGAAGGCTGCACTGAACGACGAGTACTTCATCAAGCGCAAGCTGTATCCAAACGTTGACTTCTACTCGGGCCTCATCTATCAAGCATTGGGCTTCCCTGTCGACATGTTCACTGTGTTGTTCGCCATCCCTCGTACTGCAGGTTGGTTGGCACACATGAAGGAACTCTTGGCCGACAAAGAACAGAAGATCAGCCGCCCACGTCAGTGGTACATCGGCGCAGACGAGCGCAACTACGTTCCTATCGCCAAGCGATAGTCAACTTCTCTAGTCCGCGATGCGGATGACGATCTTGCCGACATTTCCGTTGGACGCCATAAAGGTGTGCGCATCGGCGATGTCGGCAAAGTTGTATCTGCGGTCAATTACTGGTGATAGTTCACCAGTCTCAAACAACGGAAGCATTTCTTCGGCGAATCGTTGAGTGATTGCAATCTTTTCGTCCAACGGACGGGCACGCAGAACAGTGCCAGTTATGGTTGCCCGTTTTGCAAGCAATGCGCCAACATTGAACGGCACTGGTTTACCAGCCATGACTCCAACTTGAATAATGCGACCTTTCACAGCCAGTGATGCAATGTTTCGTTCTACATAGTCACCACCAATGACGTCGAGAATTGTTGAGACGCCTGCCCCATTCGTTGCTTGTTGCACTTCTTCTACAAAATCTTGCGTTGAGTAATCAACGACCACGTCGGCGCCAAGATCTCGACATGCCTGCACTTTTCCTGAAGAACATGTGACGATGATGCGAGCTCCAATTGCTTTACAAATTTGAATTGCAGCTGTTCCCACACCAGACGCACCTGCATGAACGAGCGCCCATCGACCAGACGTAAGTCCACCTTGCACCACCAATGCGTCCCACGCAGTGATGAACACTTCGGGAATTCCCGCTGCGTCTTCAACGGAGACATTTGTTGGAACTTTGATTGCTTGGCGTTCATGGATAACCAGTTGTTCGGCATACGCACCGCCACTCACAATTCCCATCACTTGGTCGCCTACCAACCACATTCGAACTCGTGATCCGACAGCAATCACTGTTCCAGAAAATTCAAGACCAGGAATTTCAAGTTCGCCGGGGAATGGGTCTGGGTAAAACCCCATTCGTTGGAGGAGGTCGGCTCTATTCAGCGCAGTGGCCACAACAGAAACGAGGATGTCCTCAGCACCCATGACAGGTGTTGGAACATCCTCGAACTGAAGTACCTCTGGCCCACCGTGCTGTCGAAGTACGACGGCCTTCATTGGTTTATGCCATCTTCTGCTGAAGACGGCGATCGAGTGCAGCGAGATAATCCTCGGTGGTCAACCACGGTTGATCTTTTGAAATGAGAATGGCTAGGTCTTTTGTCATTTCTCCACCTTCAACACTTTCAACACACACACGCTCGAGGTTTTCAGCAAAGCCAATGAGCGCTGGATTGTTGTCGAGCTTTCCGCGGTGCTTCAAACCACCAGTCCATGCATACACAGACGCAATGGGGTTGGTTGATGTCTTGTTGCCCTTTTGGTGTTCACGGTAGTGACGGGTGACTGTTCCGTGTGCAGCTTCTGCTTCAACCGTGCGACCGTCTGGCGTCATGAGAACAGAGGTCATGAGACCAAGCGATCCGTAACCCTGCGCAACGGTGTCTGACTGAACGTCGCCGTCGTAGTTCTTACATGCCCACACATAGCCGCCTTCCCACTTCATGGCGCATGCAACCATGTCGTCGATGAGGCGATGTTCGTAGGTGAGTCCTGCCTTTTCGAATTCAGCCTTGAACTCGTTGTTGAACACTTCTTCAAAGAGATCTTTGAACTGTCCGTCGTAAGCCTTCAAGATGGTGTTCTTGGTGCTCATGTACACCGGATAGTTGCGAGCAAGTCCGTAGCGGAACGATGCGCGTGCAAAGTCGCGAATGCTGTCATTGAAGTTGTACATACCCATGGTGACGCCGCCGTCTTTGCCAAACTTGGCAACTTCGAACTGCATTGGCTCACTGCCGTCTGCTGGCGTGTACGTCATGGTGACGGTTCCTTCACCAGGAACTTTGAAGTCTGTTGCCTTGTATTGATCGCCATGCGCATGACGACCAATAACGATTGGCTTTGTCCAACCTGGAACCAACTTAGGGATGTTGCTGCAGATAATTGGTTCACGGAACACAACGCCGCCGAGAATGTTTCGGATGGTGCCGTTTGGCGACTTCCACATCTTCTTCAAACCAAACTCTTCTACGCGAGCTTCGTCTGGGGTGATGGTGGCGCACTTCACGCCAACGCCGTGCTTTAAAATTGCGTTCGC
>CAZRHK010000062.1:0-2674 GCA_964599815.1 uncultured Bifidobacterium sp.
GTGGTTGCAAGATAACGGGTGGCGAACCGTTGTGATGTACCTCATCACACATCCCAGCGACACACTGACGCACGCTTCAAACCTGGCGAACGCCACACTGAATGCACCAAACGGAGATTTTCTACCATTACAGAACGGTCCAATGATTCCGTGGAGTGTGGCCAGTACATGGCAAATGTGGACACTGGTTCTATTCGCGTGCTGCGTGGTGTTATTTGTGAAGCGTTCAACACGTCACAATGCAATGGTGCTGGCGGCAATGTTCGCAACAACAGTGATTATTTATGTTGTTACCGTTCACACCAGTGGCATTGAACATGTTCGGCACTCAAGCACTGTTGCCACAATGATCAGAATTCTGGGTCTTGCAGCATTGGTGGGAATACTTCCCAAAAAATCCCTTAGTCAAACAACCGATGAAGATGACGGGAAGCTCTCTTAAGTTTTTTCTCTCGTAGCGCAGGTGACGATGTATCGAGTTTGTAGATACCAATCCAATGGGTGCGAACTCGGGAATGAAACATGGCTCGAATAGAGCGCAACGCAATTCTTTTGCCAGATTCACCCTGCAGTGAATTGAGAAACTTTCCCGAACCGTGGGTTGTGAGAACTACTAGACGGCGAACATTTGTGAGTAGCGGACGAATGCGCGCTTCGCCGTCAGGCAAGACCCACGCAACTTCATTCATGAAAACGCGATCAATCCAGCCCTTCAGAATGGCTGGTTGAGCTCCCCACCACGTGGGATACACCAACACAAGAGCGTCGCACCATTGAAGGTTGTGAACGTAGGGAACTAGTTCTGGCAGATGTTCAAGCTTCTCATCAATGTTTCCTACGTGATGAAGCCGTTCATATGGTGTGAACACCGGACTGAATGATTCTTGGTACAAATCGTGATGTCGTACCTCATGCCCTAATTGCTGTAGTTGATTCAACGCCATCTCGCGAAGCGACCCAACAAACGATGTCGACGATGGATGTGCGGAGACAACTAAAACCTTCACAACTGTGCCAACTTCGTCTCAATACGGTTTTGAAATGCCGCTCGACTCTCTGGGGTTGACTTGTCCATTTTGTAGTGGACGAGACGACGGTTCCTTACCAACCGTGGAGACGCCGAACGCAAGCTTCGATGAAACAATCGAGAGCCATTGTCATTCATCAATCGCACATACAAGCGAGGTGACCCAAATGTTGTGACCACCACAACGTGCTTTAGTCGTTGAAGGCCAGGTCGTAATTTGTTTTTCTTGGTCATGTGGAACCCAACGCCGGGCACCAGTACGCGTTCCATCCAACCCTTCAATTGCGCAGGAACTGCAGACCACCATGTGGGATACACAAACACAAGAATCTCCGCATCACGTATGAGAGACACGTAGTCATTGACATCTTCTGGAATGTGATTATCTGGGTGTGAATACAGCTCCCATTCGCTTCGACTCATGACTGGATTGAAATGGTCTGCAGCAAGGTCAATAAGCGAGACATCGTGCCCTGCTGTTTGTAATCCTCGAATTGCAGCGTCGCGAAGTGACGAACAGAAACTTCCCTCAACGGGGTGACAATAAACAACTACAGCACGCATAAGAACACAACAACTGGGACTACCGTAATGCTTATGTCCGACCTCACAGGCAACTTCGACACAGGGCGTTTGCCAAAGATTGCTCCTGGATCCGTGACGGTCACAATTTCTCGCACTCCACGGGCTGGAAAGCGTGACGAATTCGATCAGTGGTGTAGCGATATGCAATCAGCAGTTCAATCAGCTCCTGGCTGCCTGGGTGCCACAGTGCTGAAACCAGAACGCGACAGCAACGTGTATCACATGGTGTTCCGCTTCGTTGATGCGCTTCATTTGCGCGCCTGGGAACGTTCAGACGAGCGACAGCATCTTCGAGAACGAGCCGATGAACTTGTTGAATCAGAACGCGTCACGGTCACCGCAGGAACAGAAGAATTCTTTCGTGCGCAAGGCGAAGTAGATAGGCACCGATCAGCAATTGGAAAGTTCATTGCAGACGTGGCCTGGATTTACCCAGTCGCTTTAATTATCGCCATTGCTATCGCACCACATCTGGCGAAGCTAGACGTTGTGCCACGAGTGCTGGTCTCTACGTTCGTCATCGCCGCCACCAGTAAGTACACCACTGGACCTATTCGCCGATGGTGGCGACGTAAACGAATGTTGCCCCAGAACTCTGAAGTTCGCTAGTTACCTATTTGGTACTGCGCACGCACGAAGCCCAAATAGCTTTGAGATTCTGCGGCGATTCTTTGCCACAACGAAATAGACGACTTTCGCAACAATGCGCACGACTGGTAATCCGATGATGGTTCCAATCACCTGAAACAACTTTGTGTTGGAACGTTTCAATATCTCTGAGACTGCGTGAGCGCCCTCGAATCGGCCCGCCCACGTGATGAACCACACTGAGGAAAGGTACGACACCCCATACTCTCGATGTGACACCACTTTGACGCCAGGAACATGCTGCTTAATCCACGTTGCCGACCACTCACAAATGCCACAGTCACCGTCATAAACGACAACATCGGCAGACATGGTTTACGCCCCGAGAAGTTCAAAGACCTGCTGAGCACGCCCAGCATGAATGGTTTCTTCGCGACCATTCAAACGAAGTAGACGCTCTACTTCTTCGTTCTC
>CAZRHK010000062.1:2774-5642 GCA_964599815.1 uncultured Bifidobacterium sp.
GTCAACAACGAAGATAAGAGTTTCGCCACCCTTGATGACGCCACCAGCTCCTTGATTTCCATAACCCATGTGTGGAGGAATGGTGAGAACACGACGACCGCCAACTTTCATACCAGCAACACCTTGATCCCATCCAGAAATCACTTGACCAGCGCCTAAGCGAAACTCGAACGTGTCTCCACGGTTCCATGAAGCATCGAATTCACGCTGTGTGCTCCACGCAACGCCCACGTAGTGAACTTCTACGTTTGCGCCTTTGGTGGCTTCCTTGCCATCACCAACTGTGAGGTCTTCAATTGTGAGATCTGCGGGTGGATCTCCGGCGGGGACAGTAACAACGGGCTTGCTCATGAAGCCCAACCTATCTGCTGACTATGCCTTGGCACGTGTGCGACGAAGCACGGGATCTGCAAGTCGCAACGATGTGTCAGCAATGCGCATCACGCGGCCAGCAGCACCTGGAGTTGATGAGTCGATGAGATTTCCCATAACAGCAAGTGTGATATCGGCAGCCTTCTGAGTACCCACAGCAATACGAAGACCTGGCTTCAGCAACCATGGATGACCAATGATGAAACTAAAACGACGCCCAGTGCGCAGGAATGCGTCGAAACGCTCTCCGACTTCTTTGTCGTAGGCCTGCGACGCAGTTGTTGGATTCTCAATGAACTTCTGTGCGGCCAACATTCCAGACTCAAGGCCGTAGTCAATTCCTTCGCCGTTCATTGGATTTACAAATCCTGCGGAATCTCCTACCGCCACCCAGCCAGGACCAGAGCGACGAACGCAACTCATGGGAAGACGCCATGCTCGAGGTTTCTCAACGTATTCGCCCAAGCCCCATGACTCGCGCACCAGTGAGTAGTACTGGTCGAGCAACGTATTGAGATTCAGTTTTTTGAATCCCTTCATGGTGCTTAATGCTCCGACACCAATGTTGACTGTTCCATCACCTGCTGGGAACATCCAGCCGTAGCCAGGAACCGCGGTGCCGTGTTCATCACTAAGGCTTAAACATGCTTCAAGATGACGTTCTCCATGGCGAGGGCTTGGTACATACGCACGAATTGCAAGACCAAATGTTTCATTCGGGTCACGAACAGCACCAAGAATTTGTGCGGCTTGGCCTTGCGCACCAGCGGCGAGAATTGTGAAGGGTGCACGAAAGGTTTCAGCACCAACAGAGACACCTACACAGGTTGCACCTTCCATGTGCGGAAGTGCTTCACAGTTGAAGCGAACATCGACTCCAGAAGCAATTGCGACATCTAGGAGATGATTATCAAATCGATGACGTGGCCACACCGCGCCGTGATGTGGAAACCGATCTGTTGCTGGCCACAACAACTCTCGCTCTTTCTTTCCCGCAATCATTCGCAAGCCGTCAATTCGGTGTGCAACAGAATGGTCAATTCGCAAATCATCAAGCGCAGCGATTGCGCGAGGAGTGAGACCATCTCCACACACTTTGTCGCGACCGTACGAACCTTTTTCAAACAAGGTGACAGACAAACCCGCACGTGCTGCCGTAATGGCCGCAGCAGATCCAGCTGGTCCACCACCGATAACGAGAAGGTCGCGTTGCATTGCTTTGAGCCTGCCAGCCAACATGCGGAACATCTACCTGCGTACCATGGGTCACATGCCTCAGATGACCGTGGAAGATGCCGTTGCTCTCATTCGTTCAGAAGACACTCTTGCTGTTCCACTTGGCCCAGGCGTGCCCGGTGGTTTCATGCATGCGTTGGGCGCCCGCACCGATTTCACCAATTTGCAGATCTTCGGCGCATTAATGCCAGACCTCTATGCCGTTCTTGCCCTTCCTGGAGTTCATTACCGCAGCGGATTCTTTGGTCCAGCAGAACGATTCCTACGCGACAGCGGTGCATCAATTGACTTTGTGCCTGCCGACTTTCGACGATTTGAACCCATTCTTGAAGCGCTGCGACCACGAGTTGTTGCAACCGCAGGTGCGTTGCCAGTTGATGGTTGGGTCAGTTTGTCGGTGCATGCCGGCGCAAGCGTGGACGAACTGCACCGAGCCGCCGCAGACCCAGACCGGATTGTCATTGTTGAAGTCAGCGAAAAGTTTCCACGAACTTTCGGTGTGTTGCCAGAGCATGGTCATCGCATTCACGTGGACAACATTGATGCGCTAATTGAAACAGACAGAGAACCTCTGAACCTTGCCGACGCACCGGCCAGTGATGATGATTTAGCGATTGCACAATTTGCACTCACGTTCATTCGTTCCGGCAGCACATTGCAAACCGGTATTGGAGGAATTCCGAATCAGATTGCAAATTTCTTAGCCAATAGTGACCTCGGAGATTTTGGAATTCATTCTGAAATGTTCACCACGGGGTTAATGCGACTTCATCAAGCTGGGAAAGTCACCAACAAAAAAGGAAGTGACTTCGATGGATTCTCGCCAACAACATTTGCGGCCGGAATTCCTGAGCTTTACTCGTGGCTACACGAAAACAATGACGTTCGCTTCTTGCCAGTAAAGATTGTCAATTCGCCAGACATCATTTCCCGCAACCGCGACATGATCACCATTAACGGCGCATTGGCTATCGATTTGTCTGGACAGGTGATGGCCGACAGCATCAACGGGGTTCAATTCAGTGGTGTTGGCGGACACGAAGATTTTGTCTCAGGTCCGGGCCTGCGCCTTGAAGGGCGGAGTCTTGTGTGCCTGCCTTCAACCAGCATGGTGAATGGTGCTCTCACAAGCAGAATTCTTCCCCAATTCCCGTCCGGCAGTGTGGTGAGTACGCCACGCCATCAAATTGATGTGGTCATCACTGAGTTTGGAATTGCAGAACTTGAAGGAAAAACAATTCGTGAGAGGTCACGTGCATT
>CAZRHK010000062.1:5742-9433 GCA_964599815.1 uncultured Bifidobacterium sp.
GGAACATTTGTGGCATGTCCCGATGGAAAGCCCAACTCTCCAGTTTCCAATCTGCCCATGAGTGGCCATGACTGCCAGGGAAGCTCGCGCCCAACGGACAGTTTCAATGCACCAGTCATTCCAGTCTCAAACAAGAGAACAATTACGAAGCCAACAATTGGTGCCCACGTGCGACGCTTCCACGAGACCCAACCTAAGAGAGGAATGAAAATGGTGAGCAATGCTCCGCGCAATCCAAAATGAACGGTGTATCGAAAGATGCCTTTATCTGGAACTAGTCGACGAGCAGTTTGCACCGCTCGATAATCCGCCTGAGCGAACCATTCATATGCGACAACCTGCCACGTCATAAACGCCGCCACTACAAAGAGGGCGCTGACTGAAATCGTGAGGCGACGGGGGGTCAACATCGTCTCTAAGTCTGCCTTCTGTAGACGGGC
This sequence comes from uncultured Bifidobacterium sp., assembly GCA_964599815.1. Lineage (GTDB taxonomy): Bacteria > Actinomycetota > Acidimicrobiia > Acidimicrobiales > Ilumatobacteraceae > UBA2093. Next base: position 6,183 of record CAZRHK010000062.1, read on the forward strand.
CTTCGGTGGCAGATAGGCAAGACTGTGAGCATGCCGATACCTGGAGACACTCCTGATCACGATGTCTCCATCTTTTGTTGTCCTCACTGCGGAGAACCTTTCGGGCCCACTCCAACCGGAGTGACATGTTCAAATGGTCATTCATTCGACCGTGCTCGCGAGGGCTATTTGCATCTTCTCCCAAGCGGCCGCCTTCCAAAATCTTCTACACCGGGCGACACGGCAGAGTCGCTCCAAGCGCGTCGTCGTTTTCTTCACGCCGGCTGGTATTCCCCCATTGCCCACAAGGTCAACGAAGCACTTGGCACAGTGTCTGGGCCAGTTCTTGACGTGGGGTGTGGCGAAGGCTGGTATCTGGGCCAGATCGCTGCGCACCATCGATTCGGGCTCGACATTTCAAAACGCGCCGTGCAAATGGCAAGTAAGTACCTACCTGATGCCCAGTTTGTGGTGGGCAATTCATTTCGACTGCCTGTGTTGGCTCAATCATGTAGTGCAGTGTTCACCGTGTTTGCACCGCATTCACACTCTGAGTACCAACGAATACTTCAACCAGGCGGTACCTGGGTCACAGTGACGCCAGGGCCACGACATCTTGAAGAAATGCGACCGAAGAAAGATGACGCCATCATTCAGCGGGAAGCCAAACGCGCGGAACCTCCAGTAGAAGCACAAGAATCAGAGCGAGTCACGTTCTCTCTTGACCTCACGAACGAAGCCGCACATGACCTGTTCACCATGACGCCCCTTCAATGGCAAACCGCCGCAGATGCCTCACCTGTCACTGAGGTGACTGCAGATGTGTGGATATCGCGTGGCACCACGCTCTAGCGTTGCACCGTGCCCACATTTGATTCGTCGTACTACGCCCGCTTCTACGGAAAAGACGGAGCACACGATGAGGAGAAAATCTCGCACTTAGCAACCGCAGTGCACAATATGTGCGCATGGTGGGGAATCAACATACGCACGGTGCTTGATGTAGGCGCCGGAATGGGAATGTGGAGAGATTGGTATTCAGAACACCACCCCGATGTTTCAGTGCAATCCATTGATGTCAGTGAACATGCGTGCAAAACATGGAATCACGAACTGCGCAATATTGCCGACTGGACACCAACTCGAAAAGCAGACCTAGTGGTGTGCCATAGCGTGTTGCAATACCTAGATAACTCATCATTTGTATCTGCAGTAGAAAATCTTGCAGCCGGCACTAAGTGGGTGATGTATCTCGAATTGCCCACAAAATGGGATTACGAGAACGTGGTTGATTCACGCGGAACCGACATGCAGGTGTACAAAAGAAGTGCAACGTGGTATCGCCAGCATCTCACGAAACACTTCACGCAGATTGGCGCAGGATTATGGACTCCACACGATGGGGTGCCCATGTATCAATTAGAAGCCGGTCGTTAACCGCACAAATTAATTGTCCGCTGGGTGAAAGCGATACAGAGCGTTTCCTTCGCCCGTGTCATGAAATTCCATTGCGACAGGCATTCCTACCTGTACCGACTCAACGTCACATCCAACGATGTTCGTCATAACGCGCGGGCCTTCGGCTAATTCAACATAAGCAACAACAAATGGAGTTGCCTGTTTGTATTCGTTAGCTACTTTGCGGATGATGGTGTAGCTGTACACCGTTCCTTTGCCAGATGCGTCGAAGGTTGTGAGACTTTCCGTCCAGCACTCTGGACAATGCTTTCGTGGAAACCACACCACAATGTCACACGATTCGCAACGTTGAAGAATGAAACGTCCTTCAGATGTTGCTTGCCAGAACGCAGCAGTAGTTGGAGTCACCATTGGTGCGGGATTTGGTAGCGATGTCATGCGTCCTCCTGACCTAGAAGCAAAGTGACCGAGCCATGACGCGAACCAAGACTTCCGCCGGTTCCATGTGCCAATGCAATCTGCACATCGGGAACCTGCACAGCTGGATGCGCTTCACCTCGCAATTGACGAACTGCTTCAATCACTTTTGTAATGCCACCTCGATTTGATGGATGGTTGTTGCACAACCCACCACCATCGGTATTAAACGGAAGTTTTCCAAATGGTGCAACAAGACCACCATCCATCACGAACTCCCCTCCTTTGCCTTTTTCGCAAAACCCGAGGTCTTCAATTGTTTGCAACACAGTGATGGTGAAGCTGTCGTAAATGGATGCGTAATCAACATCTGCGACAGATACTCGAGCTTCTTCGAATGCGCGCGGGCCCGACATGACTGCTCCGGTGTAGGTCAAGTCAATGCGCCCATTGCTGGTGTGCTTCACAGCTTCGCCATGGCCAAGAACTTTTGCGTTTGTCTTGCCCAACTTCTTCGCTACTTCTGGCGACACAACAACAAGTGCTCCACCACCATCGGTGACCACGCAGCAGTCAAGACGGTGCAACGGGTCTGACACCATCGGTGATTCCAAGACTTCATCAACGGTGACCACGTTCTGCAGGAATGCATGCGGGTTGTATTGCGCGTGAATGCTGGCTGCCACTTTGATCTCGGCCAACTGCGCAGATGTAGTTCCAAATTCATACATATGGCGTTGCGCTGCCAGCGCATAGCTGTGAGCCGCGCTTGCGGTGCCCCAGACGCCTTCAAAACCACTTTCTGGCCCTGGTGCCCACTTCACGGCTGGCGACCCAGTGCGTGGCTTACCTGCAAGAGTCACGAGCGCTACCGAGCACTTCCCCGCCGCAATGGCTGCTGCCGCATGTCCAACGTGTGCCAGGTACGAAGACCCACCAGTTTCTGTGTTGTCCACATATGTGGGGCGTAGCCCCAGATGGTCGCACAATGTCAAGACACCAAACCCGGCCGTTCCGTCACAAAACAATGCGTCAACGTCGGACATGGAAAGTCCGGCGTCTACCAGTGCCCCAATTGCTGATTCAGCGTGGATATCCCAAATGGTGTGATCTGGGAGGTCGCGACCGGGGTGTTCATAAATTCCGGCAATAAATGCCGCACCGCGAATACTCATTAGTTCATGTTCGCAGTTCTGCACCTCTAGGCGCTAACTCAAGCGATGTGCCATGTTTTTGTCATTCTCCAACTGACATTGCAGTGGAAAAACTGCACTACTCTCGCCTCATGACAACAGGACATTGCTTATGCGGATCAGTCACCTTCGAGTTGGCAGGAGACCCCATTGCCACAGCCGTCTGCCATTGCGAACATTGCCAGCGCCAAAGCGGTAGTGCATTTTCGGTGAACATCATTGCGCACAAATCGCAACTCACCT
>CAZRHK010000063.1:0-9336 GCA_964599815.1 uncultured Bifidobacterium sp.
GAAGTGGTGTGGTTGCAAGAAGAGCCAGAGAACATGGGCCCATGGCACTTTGTTGAACATCTCATCTGGCGTCTCAAAGAGCGCGGATACGACTTGCGTCATGCAGCACGTGTTGCATCGGGAAGCCCAGCAACTGGTTCAAAGGCCATTCATGATCAAGAGCATGAAGACCTCATGAACGAAACGTTTGCTGGTCTGTAAAAACCGCTACAGCAATTCAAGCGAGAGGTGTCGCGACAACTCTCGTAATGCTTCATGAGAGTCAACCACCTTGATGGTGCGCATACCCATTGCGGCAGCTGGCTTTAGGTTGATCCCTAAGTCGTCTAGGAAGACGCACTCTTGTGGTGACACGCCTACTAGTTCGCATGCAATTTCATAAAAGCGCGGCTCTGGCTTTCGGCATCCCACCTTGCTGCTTTCCACCACATGATGGAATGTGGACATGATTGCAGCGACTTCTCGCTGACGATCTGTTGGTGTTGGAGACGTTGACACCACATTGTTGGTGAGACACGCCGTGAGAAAGCCAGAAGCAATCACCGTGTTCAAGGCTGCCACCATATGCGGTCTGACATCGCCAGCTAGAAGAGCCAGAACATCGGCTCCGGGAACTCGATGGCCGAGCTGTTCGCTCTCGTCGGCAAACAACTGGTCGAACTCGTCAGGGGAGATGTCGTTTCGTTCCAATTTGGCCCACGCATTGGCATCGGGGTTGGTGGCATTGACGCGTCGAATCAGGTCCGCTGGTAGGCCACGCTCGGCCTCGTACCGATTGAAGGCCTCAAAGGGGCTCGACAAAATGACCCCGCCAAAATCCCACAAAACGGCCTTAATCGGTAATTCGCTCACGGTGGTCAGGCTAGGACGGCCAGGAGCCACAGAAGGCATCGGATTGCCCCGTTCAGAGGGGCTGAGGGTGGTTCAATGAATAAGTGACCAAGCACATCATCGTTGACGGGTCGAACATTGCGACCGAGGGCCGAACCGAGCCCAGCCTTGCCCAGTTAGATGAGGCCGTCACGGCACTCATGGCTGAATACAAAGGCGCCAAAGTCACGGTCATTGTGGATGCAACTTTTGGGCATCGCATTGCAAAGAAGGAACGCGCAGAATTTGAATCTGCAATTGCCAACAATGAACTTGTTGCACCACCAGCAGGCGCGGTAGGTCGTGGAGACGCTTTCATTCTTGCCATTGCCGATAAAGCGAATGCGGCAATTCTTTCTAATGACAGTTACCAGGAGTTCCACGGAAAATATAAGTGGCTGTTCGATGAAGGTCGATTAATTGGTGGAAAGCCAGTGCCGCTTGTTGGCTGGGTCTTTGTAGAACGACTTCCAGTTCGTGGTCCCACAAGTCGTCAATCAATTCGCACTGGCACTGTTGTAAAGAAACAACAAACGGCAAGTCCAGAGGCAAGCAAGCCGATGCCAATTCCCAAATCGCCACCTCCCAGCGTGCGCATGAAGGCGCAACCTGCAACAAAGCAAGAGCCGTCAAAGCAAGAGCCAGAAAAGCGGTCGAAGAAGCGCGCCAAAGAAAAGAAAGCGCTTGCTAAGCCCGCTGTTATGGCAAACGATGTTGTGCCGTACTTGGAGTTTGTTGAAAAGCATCCAGCCGGAACAAAAGTGAAAGCCGTTGTGCAGTCGTACGCAGCGAATGGTGTCACTGTCACCATCGGGAATGTTGCGGGGTACGTGCCATTGCGAAACATGGCGAACCCCATACCGCGCAGTGCACGCGATGTTTTCAAAATTGGAGATGCGGTCACGTTGACAGTTGTTGGCTATACACCTGCGCGTCGCAGTGTTGATCTTGGTGTTCCAGATGTTGTTGCGCCACTCGTTGCACAAGCAACATCAAAGACGGCAGCTAAGGCACCCGCAAAGAAATCTGCGCCTGAGAAGAAAGCACCAGCAGATAAGAAGTCTGCACCCGCAAAGAAAGCCACGGCAGTCAAGTCGCCAGCAAAGCCGGTTTCTGCCGAGGCAAAGAAGCCAGCCAAGAAAGCACCAGCAAAGAAGTCGGTAGTTGCAAAGGCGCCAGCCAAGAAGGCTGTTGCAAAGAAGGCTCCGGTGAAGAAGGTGGCGGCCAAAAAAGCACCAGCTAAGAAGACGGCTGTCAAAAAGGCAGTGGCGAAGAAAAAGTAGGCGTCAGTTCCCTTCGGGGGTACACGGAGAACTACCGTCTCAGTGTGCTTGTTGTGACATGGAACGTGAATTCGCTAAAGGCTCGATTGCCCAGAGTTGAAGAATGGCTGTCTGAGATTCAGCCAGACGTGGTGTGTCTTCAAGAGACAAAGCTCGCGCAAGAAAAATTTCCAACCGATGCCATTTCTGCATTGGGATATGAAAGTGCACACTTTGGTCAGGGCCAATGGAACGGCGTCGCCATCTTGTCGAAGGTGGGATTAGACAACGTTGTTCAGAATTTTGCGCCTGGTATCGAGCCAGATCACGAGGCAAGAATCATCACTGCCACGTGTGGTGGTATCCGCATTAGTTCGGTGTACGTGCCAAACGGCCGCGAAGTTGACCACGACCATTACAAATACAAATTGTCGTGGTTGTCGCGATTACGGCAACACCTCGACACATCGTGCAGTCCTGCTGACGATGTGATTGTTGCGGGGGACTTCAACATTGCTCCCGACGATCGCGACGTCTGGGATATCTCCCAGTTTGCAAATGCAACACATGTCAGCCAGCCCGAACGTGATGCGCTTCAGAATGTTTGCGATTTTGGAATGGAAGACACTTTCCGTCGCTTCTATGACGATGCAGGACTTTTCTCATGGTGGGACTATCGCGGCGGCAGTTTCTACAAAGGTCACGGCATGCGTATTGACCTGTTGCTGGCAACCGCATCTGTCGCGTCGCGATCAACATGGACCAGTGTTGATCGCAACGCTCGCAAAGGGGAATCGCCCAGTGATCATGCGCCAGTGTTGTTGAAAGTGGGGGACTAGTGGCCGACGATTCATTTACATTTCCATCGTTTCATTCGCGAGATCGTGAGCTGTCGGATGCAGATATTGCGCGAGTGACTTTGGCTAATTCAGTACGAGAACTGGTGTATCAGTCGTTTATGTCAACTGCCGACGTTACGAATCTCGATGAAGCAATGGGTTTGATTGCAGATGCAGTGACGCTGTTGGCACAACCTGGTCAGGCTGGCTCTGCAGCTGCTGAATCCCATTTTTCAGATCGCAGCCCGTTTTACGGAGCAATGAATCCTTTGTCGATGCCGATGACAATGACCATCGATCAAGAATTCGGCGAGTTTGGTGCAGTCATGGGCGATGTGGTTTTCACCGAACCTTATGAAGGTCCACCTGGTCATTGCCATGGCGGATTTATTGCTGCAGCCTTTGACGAAGTGTTGGGGATGACACAGTCTCTTACTGGTCGTCCTGGCATGACGGGAAAATTGTCCGTGACGTACCGATCGCCGACTCCACTTCATTCTGAGATTCGTTTCAAAGGGTGGGTGGAGAAGGTTGATGGTCGCAAGATCTTCACCAAAGGCACTGCGCATCACGGCGACAAACTGTGTGCCGAAGCAGAGGTGCTGTTTTTGTCAATGCCGCCCGAGATGATGGATCTCTTACGTAAGGGTCGTGACCTCAACGCGTCGTAGCGCGTTGCACCATTTCGATAATTGCAGTTCCATGTCGGTGAGCAAATACCGCATCAACTAGTTCGGCTACTTCTTCAACTGTCTGTGGTTGCATACGCACAATCCGCTTCAACGAACGAAGTGCGAGAACGGCTTCGGGGTCAACACGGTGGCTGAACGCAACGGTGTCTCTCCATTCGCGTAGCGCAACATCTAACGGATCTTTCGTGATGAGTGATTTTGTTCGTTCACGAATTTCTGTAGGCGGCGGTGCAATGGGTGGGATGTCTGTGGTGACGCTTGGAAGAAACGGAGATGGCCCTGTTGATTTTCCGTTACGTGAATCGGTCCATGTCACCAGCAGTTCATCTGCTGCGCGAGTAAGTGCCACGTAAGCCAGGCGCGCTTCTTCGCTGCGAGCAATGTGTCCACGTGCACTGCGATGGGGGAGAAGTCCTTTTTCTGCTCCCGCTACTGCCACAAATGACCATTCACGTCCTTTTGCGGCGTGAAACGTCAGAACGTCGACGCCATCTGTTTCGGCAACGTCGGCCGATGTGGCTAGCCATGTGCCAAATGTGCGGCCATCAACTGAGCCCGCGCGATTCTCATCCAGAAACGTGCGAACAAATGTGGCCACAATGCTGTCTGCATCATCTGGTTCGTACTCGCCAGAATCCAAAATGTCGGACGACCATGCAGACAGGCTTTCGCGATGAGTGAGCTCGGTGGCTGCTGCAACAGCGCGACTCCATGCGCCACCGCGTCGTGCTGTGCGCACGGGAATTCCTGCCGCCGACAGATGTTCGCGAATGGATTCTGCTGTTGCGTTTATTCGAGTCAGAACGGCAATATCGCTCCATGCTCGTCCTCGACTATGCGCTCTGCGAACGGCGGCGGCAATGATGTCACGCTCTTTGTTTTCATCGGCACATCGTTGAAGAACGACCGGCGCACCTTGGGGACGTCGAGATTCCGCATCTGCAACTTGGTTATCTTGCGCCAGTGATTTCACTGCAAATGTCACGATCTCTGGCGTGCAGCGATAGTTAGAGGGCAATGAGATAACTGATGCGGCACCAGAAATATTCGGAAGAGAATCAAAGAGCTGTTTGTCCGCACCATTGAATCCATAGATGGCCTGGTTGGGGTCTCCCACCAAGAAGAGATCTGGAGATGACGTTGCAAACGTCTTGAGGAATTCGTATTGCAACGGGTTCATGTCTTGCGCTTCATCAACCGAGATGTGTCGGTATTGGAAGCGAAGCGATTCAAGCAGGCGGGGGTCTTTAGTGCTCTCTCGTACGACCGACGTGAGAAAGTCGTTGAGATCAACTAAGCCGCGTTTCTTCTTGGTGCGTTCGTAATCATTGAATACTTCTGTAAAGCGTGTCGCACCTAGCGGAATAGATAATCCGGCTGCGCTCAAGGCAGATGCTGCTGTGTCTGGAGTCAGCATTCGGCTATGTGCCCAATCAATTGCAGACAGCACATCGTTAACGCCACCAGATCGTGCATCGTCTCCCATGCATTGCGAGACCACTGATGAGCGATTGTTGATGATGACTGGTGCGCGTCGTCCTTTGTCTTCCCAAAATTGCAACATCAATTTTCGCGCAATGGCATGGAATGTGCCAATTGTTGGTCGACCTTCCAAATCGAATGTTGCTAAACGTGCGCGCATTTCAGTTGCGGCTTGGCGTGTGAAGGTAATGGCAAGCGTGCGTTCAATATCTGCAGTTCCAGACAACGTGCGCCACGCGATACGCCGAGTGAGAACTGTTGTTTTTCCCGAGCCCGCTCCGGCGCGAACCACCACAATTCCCACTGGTGCGGTGACCGCTGATCGCTGGTCGGCGTCGAGGCCAGCCAGCACAGACTCGGGCGTCCGGGCGGGAGCGTCAGAGTTGCGGTCAAGGAAGAGCACACACAGAAACTAGGCGGTTGCTACCCTTTTACGCACATGCCCTTCCCACAACGCCTCATGAATGACAATGAAGACATTGTCTTGGACTTACACCCTCATTGGTGGTTCTTTGGGCCGGCTGCCCTGGGCCTTAGCGGGTCAATGATTCTCACATTGTGGGTCAATTCCATACTCTCTGGCTGGCTTCAGACGGGTGCTACATACCTAGGACTTGGCATTGTCATCGTGTGCGCGGCAATCCTCGTTGTTGAACTTGTGAAGTGGCGCACCACGTACTTTGTGGTCACCACCGATCGCGTCATTTACCGACAGGGTGTTGTGGCTCGGTCTGGGGTGGAGATTCCGTTAGAGAGAATTTCGAATGTGAACTTCAAGCAGTCCATTGCCGAGCGTCTCCTAGGTGTGGGGGACATCTTGGTGCAGTCGGGCGGCGAAGATGGCGAGCAAACCTTTAGCGATATCTCCAGGCCCGAAGAGGTGCAGAACATCGTGAACTCCTGCATTCAGTCGCGCGCCTCTCGTTCATTTAACGGGGCGCCGACTTTGAGTGGCATCGCCCACGAACTCGAGCGTTTAGAGGCTCTTCGCGACCGCGGAACCCTGACGGACCAGGAGTTTGAGGAGCAAAAGCGCCGCCTGCTGGGCTGAATCTCCGTTGGGCGACCATGCCCACAACCTGAGAGACTAGGTACATGCCACAGGCCACACTTACTTCTGGAATCGCCATTGAATACGAAACAATGGGCAACCCGTCGCACCCCACATTGCTGTGGATTATGGGTTTTGGAGCGCAACTCACCGCATGGCCAAAAGAGTTCATGCAGATGTTTGTTGACAGCGGATTTCACATCGTGTTGTTCGACAATCGTGACTGCGGTTTGTCGCACAAGCATCACGGTGTCGTTGTAGAGACTGACAAAGTCACCATGCAAGCAATGATGGGCGAGGAAGTCACCGTTCCTGTTCCCTACACGCTTCACGACATGGCAGACGATGCACTCGGCGTTCTAGACCATCTCGGAATTGAGAAAGCGCATGTCCTTGGAGCATCAATGGGTGGAATGATTGCTCAGACCTTCGCGTTGCGTCATCCGCACCGCATGCACAGTCTCACTTCCATCATGTCTGTCCCCGGAGATCTTGCGTACGGCACGCCCACCGATGAAGCACTTGGTGCATTGTTGGCCCCGCCACCACCGTCACGTGACGACTACATCGAAAGCGCCAAGAACTGGGCGGTGTGGTGTTCAAAGAAATACTTCGACCTCAATGAAGCACGCCAGCGTGCAGCTCGTGAGTACGACCGCAGTTTCTATCCAGAAGGAACACAGCGTCAGTTGGCAGCAATTTATGCATCGGGTGATCGCAGTGAAGGATTGCGTCAACTGAACATCCCTACGTTGGTGATTCATGGCCGCGATGACACTTTGCTCACACCATCAGGTGGAGAGCGCACTGCAGAATTAATTCCTGGTTCAACGTTCCTGTTTGTTGCAGACATGGGACACGATTTGCCAACACCTTTGTGGCCTCTCTTCCACGATGCAATTACCTCTCACGTACGTCGCGCACATCGTTAATCAACAACATTTACTGAAGTAGAAAGACCACGAATCATGGCCGGACCATTAAGCGGATACAAGATCATTGAAATTGCAGGAATTGGTCCAGGACCATTCGCTGCAATGTTGTTGTCAGACATGGGTGCTGAAGTTATTCGTGTCGATCGCGCGCAAGCAGTTCGCGGGCCCGCACCAGACACTCCAGCAGGTGACCTCATGTTGCGCGGTCGTCGCAATATCGCCCTCGACCTAAAGAGCCCTGAAGGAGTTGAGGCACTTCTGCAGTTGGTGGAGAAAGCCGATGCACTCATTGAAGGCTTCCGTCCAGGAGTCATGGAACGTCTCGGCGTAGGGCCAGATGCATGTCTTGCACGAAATCCAAAATTGGTCTTCGGTCGTATGACTGGTTGGGGACAAGAAGGAATGTATGCAAATGCAGCCGGTCACGACATCAACTACATCGCTCTTGCTGGATCGTTGGCTCACTTTGCGCGTGCAGGTGAAATGCCAGTTCCGCCATTGAACATGGTGGGCGACTTCGGTGGCGGCGGAATGTTCCTTGCATACGGCGTTGTATGTGCATTGTTGGAAGCACAGAAGTCGGGCAAGGGACAGGTAGTAGACACTGCAATGGTCGATGGCGCCGCAGTGTTGATGACCATGTTCTGGTCATTCAAATCCATGGGAATATTCAACGAGAATGCGCCTGGCACCAACTTGTTGGACACCGGCGCGCATTTCTACGACGTGTTCGAATGTAAAGACGGAAAGTATGTCTCGCTTGGGTCTATCGAGCCACAGTTCTATGCCGAGTTATTGAAACTCACTGGACTTGAAGGAGACCCAGAGTTTGCCAAGCAAATGGACTCATCCCAGTGGCCACATTTGAAGGAACGACTTCGTGGCGTGATGATGCAAAAAACTCGTGATGAATGGTGCGACATCATGGAAGCAACAGATGTTTGTTTTGCGCCTGTTCTCACCATGAGCGAGGCAGCCGCACATCCTCACAATGTTGAGCGTCAAACATTCGTCAACATCAATGGGCACATGCAACCGGCGCCTGCTCCACGCTTTTCGCGCACCACACCAGAAGTTGTTCGCGCCTCAGCACATCCTGGTCAGCACACCGCCGACATCTTGCGAGAGTGGGGCGTATCAAATGTTGATGCGTTGCTCGCAAGCGGCGCAGCAAAGCAGGCGTAGTGGCAACTCTTGTTTGTTTCCATGCGCACCCTGATGATGAATGCATCGGCACAGGTGGCACCATTGCCCGCGCATCTGAAGAAGGTCATCGAGTAGTTCTTGTTGTCGCCACTAATGGCGATCATGGCGAGGTGCCGGAAGATCTGCCTGCTGGCGAAACATTGGTAAGTGTTCGTCACAAGGAAACGCTTGCATCGGCAGAAGTTCTTGGTGTTCATCGAGTTGTGTTCCTTGGATACGAAGACAGTGGAATGACCGGATGGGAACAAAATGCAAACCCCGGAGCGTTTTGTAATGCGTCGCTAGATGAAGCAGCGCACAAATTGGCAGACGTGTTGCGTGAAGAAAACGCCGATGTTCTCACCACGTATGACTGGCACGGCGGTTACGGACACCCAGACCACATCATGGTGCACAAAGTGGGTCACAGAGCCGCAGAACTCTTCCCATCGGTTCGCGTGTTAGAAGGAACCATGAACCGCGATCAAATGCGTCGTGGATTGGAAGCTGCACGAGCTGCGGGCATGTTGCCTCCAGATCGAGAGGGGTTTGATCCCGACGGTCCAATGGACGACGGCAACCCAATGGGTTCTTTGGAATCGGAAATCAATTTGAGGGTTGATGCGGTGAAGTACGCAGGCAAGAAGCGTGCAGCAATGAAGTGTCATGCAAGCCAACTGGGAGATTCCAGTTTCTTTTTGTCTATGGATGAAGAACGTTTCGCACATCAGTTTGGTTTTGAATGGTTCATTGACCCAAAGAGCGATGCACCACTGCGCGACGGTTGGATCTTCGAATGACGCGCATCTACATGGTGCGACATGGTCGTGCCGCGGCCGGCTGGAATGAAGATCCAGATCCAGGGCTAGACGAACTTGGTCGACAACAGTCTCTTCGTGTTGCTAGCACGTTGTCTGCACGTGGGCCACTGCCTGTTGTGTCGAGTCCGTTGTTGCGTTGCCAACAAACGGCTTTTCCGTTGGCAACAGCATGGAAGCAAGACGTTCGAATTGAGCCACT
>CAZRHK010000064.1:0-4409 GCA_964599815.1 uncultured Bifidobacterium sp.
CACTGTTGGTGATGTCGGGCTTGAGCCAAACATGCTGGCAGCACCGCATACCTAAAGAAACTCACCTCTCCTTGCCTCGCATCAACTTGACCTTTCGCAGGGTGCTGAGTTTGTCGTAGATTTTGGGGCATGCGATCAAACATTGGTGCCATCCTCAGTAAGCGTGCTCACATGAACCCAGACAACGAAGCGTTGTTTGACGTGTGGGCCAACAAGCGTTTTACATACGCAGAACTAAACGACCGCACAAACCAAGTGGTGAATGCACTGTCACCAATGGTGAAGAAAGGCGATCGCGTTGCATTGTTGATGATGAACTCACACGAGTTCATCTCTGCCTTCTTCGCTATTGCAAAGCTTGGTGCAGTTGTTGTTCCCCTCAACTGGCGTCTGGTTCCAGATGAGTTGGAATTCATCTTGAAAGACTCCGGCAGCACGGTGTTGTTCTACAGCGAAGAGTTCCTTCCCAGCGTCACGGAATTGCAATCACGAGGCAACAAGACCGATGTTGCACATTGGATTCACACAGGTAGCGCCGACACCAAGCCCGCATTTGCGAAAGGCTTTGATGAAATTGTCAACCCATCACCAACCACCGAACCAGAGATCACTGCATGGGACGACGACATGTTGTACATCATGTACACCTCTGGCACCACTGGTTTGCCAAAGGGTGTGATGCACACCCACAGCACACAAATGGATGCACTCGTCACGTTGAATGCAACTAGCGACTTCTGCATTGGTGACCGCTATCTCAACCCAATGCCGCTGTTCCATGTTGGCGCACTGACACCAGCCATCACTACGGCATATCGCGGTCTTGCCCACATCCTTATGCGCGCATTCGACCCAGTGAAGACATGGGAGTTAGTGAAGCAAGAGAAGATCACGAATGCTCTTCTTGTTCCAGCCATGCTCGGCGCATGCCGCATGGTGTACGACCCCGCTGCACACGACCACAGCACGTTGCGTTGGTTCTTAAGTGGTGCTGCGCCCGTGCCAAAGGCTCTTATTGAGGCGTATGCCGCAATGGGTATCGAGATTCATCAGGTGTATGGCCTCACAGAGACCTGCGGTCCAGCATGTCTCACCACCCCAGAAGATGCGCTTCGCAAAGCTGGTTCAACAGGCAAGGCGTTCTTCCATACCGATGTGAAGTTGGTACGCCCCGATGGAACCGAGTGCGATGTAGACGAACCAGGTGAAGTCATCATTCGTGGTGGACACATCATGACCGGTTACTGGAATCGTCCAGACGCAACCGCCGAAGCAATTCGCGACGGCTGGTTCTACAGCGGCGACGTGGCTACACGCGACTCCGAGGGCTTTATCTGGATTCAAGACCGCCTCAAAGACATGATCATCTCTGGTGGCGAGAACATTTACCCCGCTGAACTTGAGAATGTGATTCTCGGCAACGCTGGAGTTGCAGATGTTGCCGTTATTGGCGTGCCACACGAGAAGTGGGGCGAGACACCACTTGCTGTTGTCGTGAAGAAAGATCCAGCACTCGATGAAGCCGCCGTGCTTGCACATTGTGAAGGCAAACTTGCACGATTCAAGATGCCAACTGCTGTGCGATTTATTGATGTGATTCCTCGTAACGCATCAGGCAAAGCCTTGAAGCGCGAACTTCGAATTCAGTTTCCTAGCCTCTAGGCAATAGCTGCAGCAGCTTCAAGAGCCGCTGCACGACGATCTGCTTGACGCTTGGCTACCTTGCCAACGCGCTCAATATGGCGCATAAGGTTTTCACGTGCTTTTTCTGCAGTTGCATTCAGCCCCTCCACCTTGTCGATGGCCCACTGACGGAACACCAACGGCACAATGATCTTCTCGTGGTGAATTGCGAAGTCGTAAATTCCAGCTTGTGCGATTGCTTTTGAATGCTCAGCAAACCCTGGAATGCCAACGCCTGGCATTGCAAAGTTAACAATCTGACGCTCTAGTGCTTCCACAGCCAGCGAAGGATTCAATTCCAACAACTTGGTCACCATGTCTCGGTAGAAGAGGTGATGTCGGTTTTCATCTGTAGACAATTTCATCATCACGTCATAACCAGTTTTGTCCAGCATGGTTCCGGTGTTGCGATGTGAAATACGTGTTGCAAGTTCTTGCACCGCCACGTAACACATTCCGTCGGCAGCACTTTCTGGCTCCGGAACAATTGCGCTGCTCACTTGCGCCATGCGGCCATCTTCTAATTCGCGCGGCTCAACTAGTCCGCTCACGGTGATGTAGTCGCGCATCACAATGGCGTGACGACCCTCTTCAGCAGTCCAACGTTGCGCCCACACTCCCCATGCAGACTCACCACCAAACATTCGAGAAATTGTTCGCGTGTACCACGGCAAGTTGTCTTCAGTGAGAAGGTTCACCAACAATGCGGAACGAACACCTTCGGGCAATTCGGCCTCTCCATAAGAAAAGCCATCTGTCAGCAAACGTTGCGCGCGATCCCAGGGGACATAATCGTGCGGGTACCAGTCTTCTGCACTATCGAGATGACGGTTCAGGAGGCGTTCTGCCTCTGGTTCCAGTTCCTTGAGAAGGGCGAGGTCGTCCATATCCAACAACCTAGTTCCCTACCTGACAGTAGGTAGGTCACTTCTTGCCGGTTAATTCACCTGACGCTCGAAGCCTTCCCAGTAGGGCGCCCGCAAGATGAATTTCTGCAGCTTTCCTGTGGCGGTGCGGGCCAGCTCTGAGCGGAACTCCACCACCTTCGGGCACTTGTACGCAGCCAATTTGGTGCGCACATAGGCAATGACCTCATCTTCAGTAAGAGTGGAATCTGGGGTCTTCACCACCAGCGCTAATACCTTCTCGCCCCACTTCTCGTCGGGAATACCAATAACGGCTACTTCCGCCACATCTGGGTGAGAGAAGACGGCATCTTCTACTTCAATGCTGGAAACGTTCTCACCGCCGGACACAATCACGTCCTTCTTGCGGTCCGCAATGGTGAGGTAATGATTGTCGCCAAGGTATCCACCGTCTCCGGTGTGGAACCAACCATCAACAATTGCTTTGTCGGTCTCTACGGGTTGTTGCCAATAGCCAGCCATCACAGTGTTGCCTCTAGCCAACACTTCGCCGTGTTGATCAATATCAATCTCAACACCTAACGCTGGCGCTCCGGCAGCACCCAACTTTGCAGCACGTTCAGCAACTGGAAGAGAACGCCATTCAGAGCGCGTGCGATTCATTGTGAGAAGCGGCGAGGTTTCAGTGAGACCATAGATTTGCACAAACTCCCAACCAAGCTCAGTTTCAATTCGTTCGATGGTCTTCGTTGGTGGCGGAGCGCCTGCAACCACCATTCGTACGGAATCTCTTGATGTGGGCAATCCAGTTTCAGCGGCTGCATCGAGAATCATGTTTGCAACTGCTGGTGCACCACACAGCATGGTGACACCGTGCGATGAAATGCGACGAAGAATTTCTGCCCCATCTACTTTGCGCAAAATGACGTGAGTGCCACCCATTGCGGTGACGGCATAGACCATTCCCCACCCGTTCACATGAAATTGTGGAAGCGTATGGAGATACACATCTGATTCATTTACATTCATCTGCCAGCCGAAGACTGCAGAATTCACCCACAAACTTCTGTGCGTCAACTGAACACCCTTCGGACGCGCCGTTGTCCCACTGGTGTAGTTAATGGTGGCCGTTGCATCTTCATCTGGTGTCCACGCCGCGGGCTCGCGATCGAAGAGATACAACTGCTTGTCAGATTCGGCACCAATGATGAACTTGTGCTTTGCGGTGACCGAGGCCATTGCATCTTCAAGTTCAGGATCAATCAGAAGAACTTCAGCCCCGCAGTGCTCGACAATGTACGAAACTTCATCGGCAACAAGACGAAAGTTGATGGGAACCAAAACTCGCCCAAATCCGCTGACGCCAAAAAACGCAGTTACTAGTCGAGCGGCGTTCTGGCTCACCATTGCCACGCGAGCACCTTGGGGTACACCGAGAGCGTCTAAACCTGCAGCTTGAGCGCGTGCACGACGAGCCATTTCTGCATACGTGATGCTTCCCCACGATTCAGCAGGCTGGTCTGGTTCATCAATAATGGCAATGCGATCTCCGTAGACCTGCTCGGCCCGACGGAGGTGATCGACGATGGTGAGTGCAACCTTCATGCCTCTACCGTAGGCGCTCGAGCACCTCTACTCTTTCACGGAACTGTCGTACGGTGCTCCACAAAATGTCTTGAACTGGTGCAATGTCTGTGATGCGGCCAGCGACTTGACCAGTGAGTGCGATACCTGCCTCTAAATCGCCACCGAAATAGACATCCTGAGTCCGAGCGAATTGTTCCATGCCCACTTGGTCTTCGTGCTCAAGCTGTGTGGTGCGTTCAGTTCGCAATGCGCGCAACCCCGGGCGACCGAATC
>CAZRHK010000064.1:4419-9334 GCA_964599815.1 uncultured Bifidobacterium sp.
GTCGGTTTCTGCGGCGCCAACAATTGCATTCTTCCAATTTGCGTGAACAGGAGACTCAGCTGCGGCCACCATACGAGTTCCCATCTGCACAGCTTCTGCACCTAACGCAAATGCCGCTGCCATTCCATAACCATCGGTAATGCCACCGGCAGCAACAATGGGAACATTCACGTTCTCTGCAACAAGTGGCAACAGAACCATGCTGGCGACATCTCGTGGGTTCTTGAATCCGCCGCCTTCGCCACCTTCCACCACAAGACCATCAACGCCTGCGTCAACTGCTTTCAATGCAGCGGCCAATGTTGGCACCACGTGGAAGACCGTGAGTCCGGCGCTCTTCAACTTTTCCGTGTACTTCGTAGGGTCTCCAGCAGAGGTTGTTACAAACTTGACACCTTGCTCTACAACAAAGTCTGCAATCTGAGGGTCTCGCACAAATGCTTGTGCGATGTTGACACCAAACGGTTTGTTGGTGAGTTCGCGCATCTTGCGAATCTCTTCTTTAATGATGTCTAACTCACCAGACGACGTTTCAATGATTCCAAGACCACCAGCATTAGACACTGCGCTTGCAAGGGCTGACCGAGCAATCCACCCCATTGGAGCCTGAATAATGGGGTACTCAATTCCCAGCATTTCTGCAATGCGGGACTTCACTGGTGCTGGACGCTGTTCTGCCATATCCACACACTAAAACATCGTGAATCAGTGCCAGTTCACGCAAGTGAAGACAATCTACTTTCGATGGCTTTGTCGACATTGAGTACGGTTACAGACATGACAAATCGCAGAGTGGCAGTAATTAACGATGGCAGTTTTTATGTGGGGCCACCGCTCGCTCGACGCTTGGCCGAGTCTGGGCACGATTTAGTAATTGGCAATCCAGCATCTGGCCTCATCGAAGAGCTTGAGGCAATGGGTGCCCGCGCCGTGGGTGTAGAAGTGTCGCGTGATTCCTCAAAACCTGAAGTTGCGCCTGCACTAGCAGCTGCCGCAATGTCTACTTTTGGACGAATTGATAGCGCATCAATCGCATCTGGCCTCATCGTGACGGGCTCAATCCTGAAATCCACGCGAGAAGATTTAGACAAGGTGTACTCCGGTTGCGTTGTTGCACCATACGAATTCTTGAAAGCAATGTTGCCCTTCATGGTGGAACAAAAGAGCGGCCAAATACTTCTCATCACTAGCGCATCTGGATCGCGCCCAACACCCGGAGCTCCGCTGTATTCCTCTATGCGTGCGGGTGCCACCATGCTTGCAAAGAATGCAGCAAGCGAAATGGCAAAGCACAATGTTCAAGTCAACGCAGTGGGAACCAATTTCATGGACTTCCCAGAATTTCGTCGAGCATCAGGCGCAGACGATCCAGAAGTACGCAAGAAGATTGAAGCGCAAGTGCCCTTGGGTCGACTTGGCACGCTTGATGAATTTGCTCACTTCTGTCTGCCCTACCTTGATGGTCGCAGCACGTTTGCTACCGGCCAATACGTGTCTTTCTCTGGTGGCTGGAGCTAATCACATCTAAATATGGGCCTGCCTCCATTTGCGACGGGCATCCTGAATAATTTGCGTTCCAGTCATGGCGCCAATGTTGGCGTTTCCAGTAGCCGCAATTCGATGATGTAGCGGTTCGTTGTGCAATGCGAGATAGTCAATGAATCTGTTCATCGCGTTCGCTTTTCCAGTTCCATGCCCTACAAGCACGACATTTGAACCCACAGAGAGCACAGTTGCTAACTCGGCGAAGTACGGAATTTCACCAATGTCACTGGCATGACCATGATTTTCTTGAGCGCTGCGAACATGACGAATGTCTGCTTCTTCCCTGTTCAGCACTACTACTGGCTCTTCAACATCTTCGTTCAATAGCCACACACGCGCGTGATCACGTGTGATGGCAGCCACGAGAGAACGATCAGCGATTTGGCGAAGTATTTCTTGTTTCATGCGTTGCACAGTAGAAAGAATTTGCTGCAGAAAAAATACCGAAACGCTTTTCGGTATGAATGCATCGCGAGATTCCTCGTGGTGTCTCATACCGTGCCAGCATGCAACAGAAAAAGATTTATCGTCAGATTCTTCTCCCCATCGTCTCTCTTGGACTTCTTGCAAGTGCCACGGCTTGTTCTGGGAGCGACGAAAAAGTTGAGGGGCAATACGGCGGAGATGTGAAAGTGGGAATCTTCGATAACTTTCCTGGATTCTGCGTAGGAAATAATCCGGCCAACTCTGCGTTGATGGCCACGCGAACTATCTACGAAACACTCTTTGAAAAAACCGAGAACGGCGGTCTTGTGGGGCTCTTGGCGGAAAGTGCAACGCCATCTGCAGATTTGAAGACGTGGACAATAGATCTACGTGAGGGAATCGCCTTTCACGACGAAGTTCCCTTTAATGCCGATGCAGTGATAGCCAATTTCAACGCAATTACAGGTCGTGTAGCTGCAGCAGCATTCAAAGCCTCGGGAGTCGCCGGGCTCCAAGCAAAGTCGTACACCATCGGTACCGGTACCGCTTTCACGGCAAACATTTTGAATGTTAAGAAAGTTGGCGAATACACAGTTGAGTTCACACTTGAACGAGCCCAGAACGATTTCCCCGCCACCCTGTACGCATCGGGTCGATTTTTCATGCGTTCACCAGCACAACTTGAAGACGCCACCACATGCGGACAGAAACCAATTGGAACCGGACCTTTTGAATTCTCTTCGTACACGCCATCTCAACTCGTGGTCACACGTAATGCCAACTATTGGCGCACAGACCCAGAGTCCGACGCACAACTTCCCTATCTCGACAAGATCACTTTCGACGTGGTGATTGACGGGGTTCAACGTTCTTCAGCCGTACGCACCGGTGCTTACGATGCAGTCTTTTTCTCCGCTGCAACAGACGCAACATTCATACAAGATCTCAGGGAGCGCACCGACGACACAACGGAATACCAGTCAGAACGCGAGTACTACCCATCTCTATGGCTCAACCAAGGAAAACCAGGGTCTCCGTTTGCCAACAAAGCAGCACGACAAGCTGTTCTGAGCTGCCTCGACAGAGACGGTTTCAATACGGACCGCCTCAAAGGTGAGGGCGATGTGGCTACTTCAATTGTTGGTCCAGAAAACGTGATGTACTCCACCACTGGGTTTCCCTCATATGACCCAGATCGAGCCCACATCTATGTGGCGCAGTACATGAAAGAAACGAAGAAAACTTCTCTCAATTTCACATTCCCAGTAGACACCAGCCTCGCTTCACAGGCCAACGCGCGATTCCTGCAGCAGATGTGGAAAGAATGCAAAATTTCTGCGAAGTTCACGGTGGAACAAACTCCGGTCATTCTCAGCAAGGTATTCAACCCAAGTCCAGATGTGTCGAAGGGCCAGTATTACAACTCGTACGATGCAGTGTTCCTTACGTTGTTTGAAGGAAACGATGCAGCATTCAACGTTCCGTTTGTTCTCAGCAACGCCTACCCAGCAGACAGCGTTAACCCTGTGAAGCCACTGTTCCAAATGAGTCTTGGAAAGGTACTCGGCTTAAATCATCACTCGGACACAGAGGTTGACCAGTTCTTTTATCGCGGCCAGGCGGCCGCCACCGATGAAGAGGCACAGCAAAGCTTTCAAGAGGGCACTGCCTATCTGCAGAAAAATGCCTTCATGGGCGCACTGGCCGCCCACTACTACTCACTCTTCACAACAAAGAAGCTCGACGGCATTGGAACACTGCTTCTTCCCGACACATCAATTCAGCGATTGGTCACCAACTGGGGCGTCGATTGGACTGGTATTTACAAGAAGCAGTAGTTCTACGCTGAATACTGATCGCGTAGATCTTTCTTGAGGACTTTCCCGGTGGCATTGCGAGGTAATTCTCCGTCATGCCAAAAGATTCGGCTGGGAACCTTGAACGCTGCTAACCGTGACTTCAAGAGTTCAAGAACGTGAAACTCGTCTTGCGGACCAGAGCCTTCTGTTGGAACAATGACCGCCGCCACTTCTTCACCAAGTTGCGCATGGGGCAACCCGATGACTGCGCAATCGCGAACAGCATCATGCTCAAATAAGACAGTCTCCACTTCGACGCAGTACACATTTTCGCCGCCGCGCAACACCATGTCCTTAATGCGGTCAACTACGTAAACAAAACCTTCGCTGTCCATATACCCGGCGTCACCACTATGGAACCAACCATCTGTAAATGCCTTTGCCGTTTCTGCAGGTTTATTCCAGTAGCCCTTCACATTGTTGGGCCCATAGATCCACACTTCTCCAATAGAACCGCGGGGAACATCGTTTCCATCTTCATCAACAATTCGAACATCGGTACCAATGTGAGGCAATCCAACACTGTCTTTGTGTGCGAAGTAAGCGGCGCCAGAGTTAGCTATGACAGCTGCTGTGGTTTCCGTGAGGCCGTATCCGTTACCTGCGGCCACCTTGCCTGAGAACTTGGATTCAATTGAGGCAACAGAGTCGGGAGCAACAGGTGCTCCACCTTGAGAAATAGTTGCCAGGCTAGACAAGTCATATTTGTCAATGTCTGGGTGCTCCATCATTGAACGCACCACAGTAGGTACGCCACCAAAAGTATTTACCTTGTGGCGCTGTATGAGTTCCATCGCCTCAATGGGATCCCATTTGTATTGCGCAACAATTGCGTTTCCACCATTAGTGCTGGACAACATTCCGCACAGACCCGCAATATGGAAATACGGGAACGTACTAAACGCGGTCACCTGCGGTCGCGGCGCATCTGCTGGCGGTGGAGTCACCCCGTTGACTTTCATTGCCAGCGCAGCGCCAAACAAACCATTCCAGATATTGGTGATGTAGTTGCGATGCGTTCCTAGCGCACCTTTGGGAAATCCAGTTGTTCCAGATGTGTACAGAATTGAAGCCGCATCATCTGG
>CAZRHK010000065.1:0-8950 GCA_964599815.1 uncultured Bifidobacterium sp.
CCAACAACTGCAAGGCGACATCTTTGAAGGCAAGTGTGGGGCCATGGAACAATTCCATGAGTTGATGGCCAGGTTCCAGACTCACCAGAGGAATAACGTCCGGATGACGGAAAGTGGAATAAGCATCGCGACTTAGCGACAACATTGTCTCGTTGGAAATGTCACCGCCGAGATATGGCGAGAAAATTGACGCCGCTAACTCTGCATACGAGCCCGCAGTGGCAGGTACCGCAGTGGGCCACGTTTCAGGAACGTACAAACCACCGTCTGTTGCCAAACCTGCCAACACCACATCGGCGAAACCGAGAACTGGCGCAGATCCACGAGTGGAGACGTAGAGCATGTACTACTCGCCGATAACGCGCAGCAAGCCAGAGCTGCGCTTCACAACTGGCGACTTCTTGAACTCGCTAAGGCAAGCCTGCACATCTGCTTCGCGCGCGGAGTGCGTAATGAATACCAAGCGAGCATCGGCACCAATTCCCTCTTGTTCAGCCGCACGAATACTGACGCCATGATTGGCGAAAACGCCAGTAATCGCGTGAAGTACTCCAGGCTTATCTTCCACGTCTAAGCCAATGAGGTACTGCGACGATGTTTCGTCAATTGGCATGACTGGAACACGCTTGAACGAACCAATTGTTCCGTGGGTTCCTTTTCGCAGGTTGACGGCAGCGTCGATGACATCACCAAGAACTGCTGATGCTGTGGGAAATCCACCTGCACCGCGGCCATAGAACATGAGTGATCCAACTGCATCGCCTTCAACAAAGACTGCGTTGTATGAATCGCGAACGCTGGCCAATGGATGCGACAACGGAACCATTGCGGGGTGAACACGAACGGCAACTGTTGGCGAGTCCCCTACTTGTTCTGCAATTGCAAGAAGTTTCACCACATATCCGAGTCGACGTGCAATGGCAATATCGGAGGCTGTTACGCCACTGATGCCTTCGTGATACACATCTCCCGCAACAACGCGCGCACCAAATGCAATACTCGCAATGATTGCGGCTTTTGCACCGGCATCGAAACCTTCAACGTCTGCAGTTGGGTCACGCTCCGCAAAACCAAGTCGCTGTGCTTCGCTGAGAGCTGCTGAATAGTCGGCGCCTTCGTCTGTCATCTTCGTGAGAATGAAGTTGGTGGTGCCATTCACGATTCCCATCACGCGTGTGACTGGTTCACCACGCAACGACTCACGCAATGCACGGATAAGTGGAATGCCTCCAGCGACTGCGGCTTCAAACAACAAGTCAACGCCCGCAGCATCTGACTGTGCCCATAAATCGTGACCAACGTTGGCCAACAATTCTTTGTTTGCAGTAATGACTGGCTTTCCATTAGCCAACGCAGTGGAGATCAACTCGCGGGCTGGCTCGATTCCACCGATGACTTCCACAATCACATCGATATTTGGATCGTTCACAACTGCGAATGCATCGCGGGTGAGCACACCGTCTGGCAACGTGACCTCTCGATCGCGGCTCACATTGCGAACGGCGACACTGGCAACCTCAAGAGTGATGCCGGTGCGCTCGGTAATGACCGCAGCTTGCCGTTCAATGAGTTGAACAAGTGCCGCACCGACATTGCCGCATCCGAGAACTCCGATGCGCACGACTGACTTGGACTGAGGGGCTTGTGCCATAGGTATTTCAGCCTACGGCTCCCCCTGTGGATAACGAAAGGGTTTTCGCTTATCCCTTACAGGGAGACCACATGAGCGCCGGCGGCTACGGCAAGATCTCGCGTGTCTTCGTGACAGGTAAACAAGATGACCTGACGCTTCTGGGATGCCTGCTGAAGAATCTTGATGACTTCGGGAGCTCGTTGATCATCAATATGCACCAATGGGTCGTCGCACAGAACCGGCAATGCAATGCCACGTTTTGCTTGGTCGGCTTCAACGAACGCGAGTCGTAATGCAAGATACGCCAAGGCGCGAGACCCCGTAGACAACTTGGAAGTACGTAGTCGATCCGAATCGCTAACGCGTTCAATCAACGGCTTGCCAGCCTCGTCGGTGGTATACACCAGGTCGCCATATCCAGGGACAACGCTGTTAAGAATTTCATTCGCTCGCGTGATGAGTGGCCCTTGGTTCTTGGCCTGGAACTCGTTAATGACCTCGGCGAGTGTTTTCGCAGCAGTTGCAAAGATTTCGTACTGTGCAAGAAGTTCTTCGCGTTGTTCCTCTTTCTCGCTCTTTTCGAGACTGAGCGCGTTGATGAACTCTTTCTGCTCAATCTCTTCCTTCTCGTTTCGAAGTTTGGTGCGATCTTCTACAAGACCATCTCGCTGCGATTGCTGATCGTTGTTCTCAAGGATGAGTGCGTCAAGTTGAACCTGTAGTTCTGCCTGAGTACTTGCCGACTTCAACAACTCCTGAACTTCTTCACTATTTCCTACTGCTGCTCGTGCTTCGTTTTGAGCTTCTGCGAGACGCTTGCCTAGGTTTTCGTAGTCCTCAGAAACTTTGGCCTGCTGTGTGAGATCATCGAGTAATCGATCTGAGTAGAGGTCGGTGCCGGGAGAGATTGCATCAGCAAAGCGCGTTTGAACTGAGGATTCCTTCTCTGTCAATGCTTGCCGAATGTCGTTCACGTTTTTCATTGAGGTCAGGCATGCAAAGTATGCGTCGAGCCAAGCGCTCAATTGATCGAGGGATCCGGCGTATGAAATGCCACATGAGGACAAGACTGAGTCAAAATGTGCTTGCGCAAGATTCTCGGCATCTTTTGCTTGGTCTGCAGTTCCTTCAAGCAAACGTTGCGCGGTTTCAGCATCTCGTAATTGCTGAACGGCCTGTGCAGCCACATTGATGCGAACGCACACATCTTGAGCAAGTTCCACCGTTGGGAGAGCAACGCCAAATGCAGAAAGATGCCCAGCGAATACTTCACGAGCGGTATCCGCGTCGATTCGGGCCTTAGCCGCATTTTCACGAGCACTATTTGCAGATGACTGCGCGTCGCTGAGACGAAGACGTGCCACCTGAAGTGCGTCGGAAGTAGACACCAACGCACCACCGCTGACTCGCGACTTGCGCCACGACACACCGAAGACCAATGCAACAAGAAGCGCAGAGATGACGAGTGCACCTCGCCAGAAAGCTCCGGCGGCAAGCCCGACCAGAGCGATCCCAGCAAGTAACGGAAGATCTTTTCTCTTAGAAACTGTGGGCGCATCTGGCCCCACTCGCTTTTCTTCAATCTCTACTTGCTCGCGAGCGGCACGAACTGCTTCGTCGGCTTTGTCGCTTGCGTCTTGTTGTTGGAGAGCAGTGCCATGCGCATTGTTCCACGTAACAGCCGCGTTGTTCAGTTGGTTCCACGTTCCGATGGCAG
Organism: uncultured Bifidobacterium sp.; assembly: GCA_964599815.1. Classification (GTDB taxonomy): domain Bacteria; phylum Actinomycetota; class Acidimicrobiia; order Acidimicrobiales; family Ilumatobacteraceae; genus UBA2093. Next base: position 3,351 of record CAZRHK010000065.1, read on the forward strand.
CACTAAGTGACGATGCAGCCTCAGTGGTAATTCCCAAATTATGTGCAGCCTCGCGAACTGCTGCCATCTTTTCGCGAATGGTGTTCGCGCCTGAATCGAACGCAGATTGCGCTGCCTGATGCGCGCTACGAGACTCTTTCAATGCATCGCCGGCAGTTTGAACTTGGCCCTTCTGATCCAAAGTGAGAGATTTCCCCGCCAACTCTTCGTGATTGAGTCCGATCTGAGATGCATTTCGAGACAATTGGTCTTGAGCGCCAGCCAGTGAAGCGGCCAACGCTTTTGCTTCGTCGAGTTCACGCTTGATGTCTGCGACATTCTTGACAGCGTCATGCCATTCTGGCGCCGGGGTAGCAAGCGAATTGAGTTGCGTCTGCAATGCGCGAACTTCTTCGTTCTTGTCAAAGGAAGCAATTGCAAGTCGTAAGTATTCCATGCGACGGGCGCGCAGAATTCCAGCATCAGTAATTCCTTGAAGATTCTGCTCAATACGTTCGAGGTCGGTCTCAATTTCCGAGAGTCTCTTCGGTGAAAGTTCAGCTTCGTGAATCTTGGTGTCGATGTCTTTAATAGCGCTTTTCAGTTTGTTTGCTTCCGACTTGATACTTTCGGCTTCACGTAGCAGATCTTTTGCAACAGTGGCCGGATTGATATCGGTGACAGCGCTACCAATTGCGAATTGAGACAGGATTGATTCGAAATTCTCTGCAGACTCTGTGTCGTGCAGAACTGGACCAATGAATCTGTAAATGAATGCATAATCGTCGGCTTGTAGATGCCCCAACTGAGCCATCACTTCCCGAGCAGTGACACCAGAAGCACCGACGGTGCCGGTTCGAGCATCGTTTGGCGTGCCGGTCTTCTTGATTTTGAACTTTCCTTCAATGTCCGCTGGTTGACCATTTAGTTCAGCAATAAGTCGACCAGTAAGCACCTGTTCTGGCTCACCAAATCGTTGCGCATCGGCGGCCTTGCCGACAGGGCCACCAGTCATCCAGGTGATTATTTCGGTGAGCGTTGACTTACCAGACTCGTTTGCACCATGCACGACGATGAATGAGTGGTCTAGATCGTCAATTGCGCGATTGCTGAATCGTCCAAAATTAAGGCCCTTCAACGACAGAATTTTGAAGCTGCTCACGATTCCACCACCAGTTTTTCAATGAGAAGACGTTCAACGCTGCTGCGAACCGCGTCTGGGGCGTCTGAAGAATCCAACAATTTGAGAGCTTCCGCCAACACGGTTGTTCGTTGACGAATTTCCTGCGGATCAACATTTGGCGACGTGGAGTTGACAACCTTCACAATTTCGCCTTCACCAATAACTGATGACACGTGCTCACGGATGTTGACGAGCAGTTCTTCGTTTTGCTTTTTCAAGTCTTCGAATGCCGGAGTGCGACCCACCAACTCAATTCGGATCAGCATAGGTAGTCCGGAATTTCGTTGAACAACGTCTTGCACCTCGTGTAAGACAGTTTCAAACACTTGAATATCGGTTTCACACGACTGTGTCTGCACCGCGAGTCGTTCAAAACGAACTCGATCGACTGGCACGAATTCGGGAGTTTCTATGCGACCACTATCGCTAATGCCAACGATAAGAACACCCTTGGCACCGCACTCGGTTGCCTTCGTGCTGCGGCCCTGCAGATTTCCGGGGTATGCCCAGAAGCCACGCGGAGTTTCAACAACTTTTCGATCATGAATGTGTCCGAGCGCCCAATAGTTGACGGGGGAATTTTTCAAGTCGTCTTGCGAGCACGGGGCATAGTTGTGGTGGCCGCCAGCGGTGCCGATATTTCCCACATTGGTATGAAGCACACCAACGATGGTGGAACCCGAAACTGATGAGAACTTCACAGCAAGATTCTCGGACTCGGCTTCTGTTTCGTAACTAATACCCGCAACAGTTACCTCGACACCATTTCGCAGACGAATTTTTTCCTCCCCCACTTCGCCGTGTTTAAACACATGGACATTTGAAGGAGCATCGCTGACTGCGTTCATTTTCTTGCCGACAGGATCGTGATTGCCGTGTACCACGAAGACACGAATGCCTTCTTTCTCTAGTCGCTGAAAGCCGCGATAGACACGTTGCTTTGCGCCTGGATCATTCTCAGCGTGGTCGTACACGTCTCCCGCGAGAACAACGAAATCAACCTTGCGTTCAATGGCAAGCGACACAAGATCGTCGAACACGTGCGCTACTTCTTCGCGTATGCGATCGACTTTCTCTTTGCTGATGCGCCCGCCAAGGCTTGTGAGTTGGAAGCCGAGATGAAGGTCGGCTGCATGGAGGAAGTAAGACGTTGCCACGAAGTGGCAGGTTACATGAGGGGTGTTTCGCAGCTTGTCGGACAGGGGTGGGTCCGCAGTGACGCATCGACCTAGTCGATGTCCTCGATGTCGTAATCCTCAATATCGTCGAAATCGTCGCTGTCGTAGAGGTCTTCAACGTCGTCAATGTCGTCGAAATCGTCCCGCGTGAACCCGCACTCGGTACACCGCAAATCCGCCCCAGTGCCCACCAGTGGACCACCACAGTTTGGGCATTCGGTTAATTCAGCCACGTCGGCCTCCCTTCGTTACCAATAACGGTATGGAGAGGGTGTGGCGGGATTAAACGTCAAGACGTACTAAATCGTCGGGAGTTTCGCGCCTAATCACTAGGCGTGCTGCCCCGCCTTGCACGAACACCACTGCCGGACGAAGAACCTTGTTGTAGTTGCTAGCCATGGAGTACCCATATGCACCCGTGACCGGCATAACGAGCAAGTCTCCGATTGCAACACCGCCAGGAACCGTTGCATCGTTCACCAAAATGTCACCGCTCTCGCAATGCTTGCCAACAATGCGGGCCTGTGCGGTGCGGTCTGCAGTTACGCGCATCGGGTCAAACACTTCGTACACACTGTCGTACATCATTGGTCGTGGGTTGTCGCTCATTCCACCATCTACTGCGATGTACGTACGAATGCCGTTGATGTTCTTCACGGTTCCTACGGAATACACCGTGACGGCTGCAGTTGCCACAATGCTTCGGCCTGGTTCAACAAACACATGAGTTCCCTGTGGCAACGCCGCGGTTGCTTCTTTCAGAACGTTGGCCCATTCACTCATGGTTGGTGCCACGTCTGCAGATGTGTAAGCAACACCAAGTCCGCCACCGAGAGTTATTTCTGGTAGACCGAGCGGAACAAACATGTCCACCATGACTTTCCATGCATCGCGGAAATTCGCCACCGCAACAACATTCGAACCAATGTGGCAATGAATTCCCACTAACTCCATTGCGCTTGATGCAGATACACGTTGCACCGCGCGATGTGCGTCGCCATTGTTCAAGTTAAAACCAAACTTGCTGTCATCTTGGCCAGTGGAAATATATGCGTGCGTCTCTACATGAAGGCCCGGAGTGATGCGAAGTTGTACGCGCGGTGCGGGAACACCCTCACTATGTAATTTTTCGATTCGATCAATCTCATCGAAACTGTCCACCACAATGTGGCGAACACCAAGGTTCATGGCCGTACGTAATTCATCGTCTGACTTGTTGTTGCCATGGAAAACACAACGATTCGCAGGAACACCAGCATTCAGTGCCACAAACAACTCGCCACCCGTTGCAACATCTAACAAAAGACCTTCTTCGTGGGCCAGTTTCGCCATGGCAGTGCACAAAAACGCTTTTGTTGCGTAGATGACACTGTCTGCACCAAATGCACCGACTGCCTCGCGACATGTTGTACGCAGATGCTCTTCGTCGTACACGAATAATGGCGTACCGAATTGTTGCGCTAGCGACTGAACGGTTACACCGCCAATACTCAACACTCCGTCTGACGACACCGCCGCAGTTCGTGGCAACAAGCGCAGGTCAATTGCTGTCACATCTGCTCCGGTGCTCGAATACCCAATAGCGCAAGGCCCTGTTCCATGGTGCGTGCGGTTGCATCACACAACATCAAACGCGACAAGCGAGTTGATTCATCATCTGCCTTTAGAACTGGGCAATGTTCGTAGAACGAGGTGAAGTCGGTAGCCAGATCAAATAGATATGTGCACAGTTTGTGTGGACTGAGTGTGTCAATCATCTCCCACACTGCTGAGTCGAATCGAAGAATTCGCAATGCAAGCGAACGTTCACGCGGGTCTGCCAACTGCGGTGCTACACCGCGAACTGACGAGCGGTCAATCTCTGCACGACGGAAAATACTGCAGATACGCGCATGTGCGTACTGCAAATACGGCGCTGTGTTGCCATCAAATGACAACATGCGATCCCAGTCGAAGATGTAGTCCTTCACACGATCGGTACTGAGATCTGAGTACTTCACTGCACCAATACCAATCATTCGCGCAACGTCTGCGCGATCGCTCTCTGACATTGATGGATTCTTTTCGGCGATGGCAGATGCAGCACGCTCAACTGCCTCGTCTAGCAACGCAGCCAGCTTTACTGTGTCGCCGGCACGGCTCTTCAACATCTTCTTGTCAGAACCAAGAACACTGCCAAAAGACACATGATTCATGATGAAATTCTCTGGCAACCAGCCAGCCTTACGAGCAACGCTTTCCACCATCTGTAAGTGCTGTGCTTGAGGTGCGCCCACCACATACAACATGGAACGTGCACCAATGCGCTCAACACGATCAATCACACATGCAAGGTCTGTTGTTGCGTAGTTGTAGCCACCATCGCCCTTGCGGATAATAAGCGGCAACGGTTCGTTTTCGCGGTTGGTGAAGCCGTCGGGAAACACCACTTCTGCCCCATCGCTTTCCACCAACAGGCCACCATTGCGCAGTCGTTCTACAACGTTCAACAAACGATCGTTGTATGCGCTCTCCCCCATAAGGTCTGCGTCGGTCAGCAACACATCTAGTTGTGAATACACCTTGTTGAAATAACGAGTGCTTTCGTTCACCAGGGTTTGCCACAAACGCAAGGTGTCTGCGTCTCCGCCTTGCAACATGACCACACGATTTCGTGCGCGAACTTTAAATGCATCGTCGGCTTCAAATTTGCGACGAGCCTCTTTATAGAAACCGTCCAAATCGCCGACACCAAGTTCGTGCGCAGCATTCTCTTCACCCAAATCGATGAGGTGTTCAATCAACATTCCGAATGGGGTTCCCCAGTCGCCAATGTGATTTTCACGCACCACGGTGTGACCCACATATTCCAAGGCGCGAACAAGTGCGTCGCCGATGACAGTAGAACGCAAGTGCCCTACGTGCATTTCTTTTGCAACGTTTGGTGCCGAGTAGTCAACAACAATGGTATGCGCATCGGACGATGCGCGAACACCGAGACGCATGTCGCTCATTGCTGTTGTTAGTTCAGATTCAATAAATTCGCGCGAGAACACCAAGTTCACAAACCCCGGGCCTGCAATCTCTGTTGACTCCACCATGTCGGACAAATCGCCGGCAGCATCCAGAGCCTTTTGTGCCACATCGCGCGGAGGAAGTCCCAACGTCTTCGCTAGAGCGAGAGCACCGTTGGCTTGTGCGTCGGCACGATCACTTGGCCGAACCACTGGATCACAGGCAGCGCCAGCCACCGAGGCAAAGGCGGCCTCGAGACGGCGGGA
>CAZRHK010000066.1:0-8764 GCA_964599815.1 uncultured Bifidobacterium sp.
TTTGTTCTCACCACGCACGATCGTCTTGTGCCACCACACAAACAAACCGCAGTTGCCCAAGCATTACGCGCAGAAGTTATTGAATTGCATGGCGACCACTTGGCACCCATGCAGATGCCTCGAGAATTCTCAGCTGCTACGCGTCGGGCTGTTGCGTCTGTGCAGTCTCGTCTGACCGCTGAATAAGCGCATCTAATGCTTCGTTAATGCGCTCTAGTTGATCACGAAGATCTTCTGTGGTGACTACGTCGGCCAATGCCAAACGAACACCAGCGAGTTCGCGAGCCAAGTACTCGGTGTCTGCTTGTGTGCGTGCAGCCATTTCACGGTCGCGCTCTAATTGTTCACGGTCACGATCTTCTTGACGATTTTGCGCCAACAGAATCAACGGCGCTGCATATGACGCTTGCAACGACAAAATAAGTGTCAAGAAGATGAATGGGTATTCGTCAAACGGTGCAATGTTGAACACGTTGACCGTGACCCACAAGAACACGATGACCGTTTGAATAACGAGATAGCGACCAGTGCCGAGGAAACGCGCAATGGCTTCGCTGAACTGACCGAATGCATCTGGGTCGTAGTGAATACCAACGCGACGGCGCTGACGTGGAGTGCTGAGGTCTTGCCGGCGCTTCATGACTGAGCCGCCTGACGTCGGCGCTGGCGCCAGTCGGCGGGCAGCATGCGGTCGAGAACGTCGTCAACGGTGATGGCGCCAAGCAAACGACCTGCGCCGTCGCACACACCAACTGCAAGAAGGTTGTACGACGCGAGGAATTCAGCAACTTCGCGATCTGACAAAGAAGGCAACACCGTTGGTTCTTTTGCAATGCAACGACCAAGTTCAGTGCTGGGTGGTTCGCGTAACAGACGCTGCAGGTGAACAACACCAAGGTATGTACCAGTGGGCGCCTTGTATGGCGGTTGTGTAACAAACACCTGAGCAGCAATAGATACCAACCACTCAGGGTCTCGTACTTGTGCGAGGGCTTCTGCCACCGTTGCATTTGCAGGCATGATGATGATCTCTGGTGTCATCAACGCACCAGCAGTACCAGGTGCATACGACAACAATGAACGCACAACATCGGCGTCTTCATCGTCCATTGCTTCCAACACTTCTGCTCGACGCTGTGCAGGCATTTCTGCAAGAAGGTCGGCCAAGTCGTCGAATTCCATCTCTTCAAGAACGTCAATAACGCGATCCAAATCAAGATTTGAAATCAGTGCAAGCTGTTCGTTCTCCGGCAACTCTTCCAACAAGTCAGCTAAGCGATCGTCGTCCATTTCTTTCGCAAGAAGTTGACGCTGCGCAAGTGGCAACGCACGAACAACTGCTGCTACGTCGGATGGGTGCATGTCACGAAGACGCGCAGCTTCTGCTGCCATTTCGGTGACTGCTGCAAACAAGCCACCCACTTCGTTCCACTCCACTAAGCGGTAGGTGTTTTTCTTGCCGAAGATTCCGCCGCGGCTGAGGCGAACTTTTGCAACTTCCCAACCAGATTCACGCGATGTAACGGTAGGTCGAAGGGCAACGTCGCTGACGCTTTCGCCGTTGACGCGCTTGTCGATGATGTCTGCCGACAACAAGCGCTCTCCGTCGCGGGGCTTGAACGGGTTCAAGTCCACGTCCCAGCTGCGAAGGCGCGCACCTTCGGTATCTAGTGAGCCCACGCGGTTGGCGTTCACGAAAATGCGACGACGCTGGCTAGTGGCTACGAATCCGGTGACGCGAGGGGCCATGCCGCTGCGTCCGGGCACCACAACAATGTCGTCAATACGACCAATTGCTGCTCCGCCCGCGTCCAACAAGGGCAGGCGCATAATTCTGAATGCATAAATGAGTTCGCCTGCCATAGTGCAAGGGTACCCTCGTGCCTGTGGGAGAGCGTGGAGATTAAGGTCCAACCGCTGCATCAGCGGAACATTGATGATGTACTTCGTCTTCAAAAGACTGCGTATGCGGCGAACTTTCTGGAAGATGCAGACAGTTTTCTCGCAAAGATTGCGGCCAGCCCAAGCACATCATTCGGCGCATGGCGAGGCGATGCAATGGTGGGGTATCTCATTGCGTTGTCACTGATGACCAATGAGGGACTAGATCTCAATACATCAAACGTGCCAACCGTTCCCATACGTGAGGCACGCGTCATGTACATCCACGACATCGCAGTAAATCCCGAGGCACGAGGGCTCGGTGTGGCCGACCATCTCCTACAACGCCTTGAGGAAGCAGTTCGGGGGAGTGCCATTTCGCTCTGGCATCTGGTGTCGGTGCAAGGATCGCAGGGGTTCTGGGAGAAGAGGGGATTTGAGGTCAGTTCCGACCCCCTGCCAAATGGGTACGGAGCTGAGGCAGTTCTCATGTTGCGCCGATAGTCTCTTACCTGCCCTTCGGGGACGTAGCTCAATTGGTAGAGCGCCTGCTTTGCAAGCAGGAGGTCGTGGGTTCGATTCCCATCGTCTCCACCACTGTGGAATCAACGGCCGTACTCCTCATTTCGTGCCCGGACAAACCTGGCCTAGTCGCCGCGGTCGCAACATGGATTGCCTCTGTTGGCGGAAACATCGTTCACGCCGAGCAACACACCGACGTATCCGACTCCATGTTCTTTCAACGCGTTGAGTTCAAGCACTCCAGCAGTACATCGCTCGCAACTCTGACCGCAGGCTTTCAAGCAGTTGCTTCCAATTGGGGAATGTCATTCACGCTGAATGCGTCACCATGGAAGCCACGTACCGCCGTGTTGTGTTCAAAACATTTGCACTGTGTTGCAGACTTATTGTCGCGAACGACATATGGCGACTTGGGTCTTGATGTTGCAGCCGTTGTCTCCAATCACGCAGACGCCACACCACTAGCTAATTCGTTTGGATTGCCGTTCTACCATGTGCCTGTTGGAGATGGCCCGAATGCGCGCGCAGAACAAGAAGACACTCTCAGCACACTGCTGGCATCGCTAGATGTTGAACTTGTTGTTCTGGCGAGATACATGTTGGTGTTGCCACCCAATGTCATTGCGCCATGGGCCGGGCGCATGATCAACATCCATCATTCGTTCTTGCCTGCGTTTATTGGCGCAAATCCTTACCGTCAAGCACACGATCGTGGCGTGAAAGTAATTGGTGCAACAGCGCACTATGTGAGTGATGTGTTGGATGAAGGCCCCATCATCGCCCAAGACGTTGCCCATGTCAGCCACCGCGACGATGTTGCAGAACTCACCCGTACAGGCCGAGATTTAGAGACAGTGGTCCTCGCCCGCGCTGTACGCGCGCACGTGGAACACCGTGTTTTGGTCTTTGGAAATCGCACCATCGTCTTTGGTTAGGTTCGCTTGGTATGGCAGCGAAGAAGAAATCATCTGAGGCAACAAAACCTCGTGTTACCGCAGACTCGCGCACGCAATTAATTGATACAACATTGCGCATCATCTTGGAACAAGGAATTGATGCCGTGCGCATCGACGACATTGTGTCGGAGGTTGGAGTCACTAAAGGCTCGCTCTATTGGCACTTCGAAGATCGCGACGCACTTGTTAAAGAAGCACTTGCTGAACACCTTCGTCGTCTCAATGCTGAAATTGTGGAAGGTGTTTCGGCTGCTATTTCAACGGCGGTTTCAAAAGACGACTACCTTGCGCAAATTGCCCCGTTCATTGTTGATCCATATGACAAGGAGCAAGTGCGTGAACGATGGCAACGACTTGTTGTCATGGCCGAAACTCGGAAAGATCCTGAACTTGCAGAAATGATGCGCGAAGTGCAGGCGCGCAGCCTTGCAGTGTTTATTGAATTGATGCGCGATGCACAAGAACAGGGAATCTTGCGCAACGATGTTGATCCAACGGCAGTTGCGGTCGCTCTCAGTGCAATGAACCTAGGCTCCAACATCATTGACGTTCTTGGTGACTCCGGACCAGAACCTGGGGCGTGGTGGAGTCTGATGTCGTTCTTTATCGGGGCACTTTTCCCGCCATCGATGCCGACAAAGGGTGAAACTGCCTGATATCAGCGACAAACTAAAGGTATGGCTATGCCATACTTAGAGTATGGAACTGCGCCACAAGTATGTACGAATTGCCCTGTCCCTGGTGGCACTGTGCGGTCTCGTCGTGGTGACGTCGTCTGCACAAGAAGTGCACGGGTGGACAAGCTCGACAGGTTCAGTGTCGGCTTTTCTTGGCGCAGGACAAGTCAACCCAGTTGCCGTAGAAGTTGATGCAAATGGAAATATCTACACAGCTGGACGTGTCAACAACTCCGCAGACTTTGATCCGTCACCGTCAACCACATATACCTTGACACCATCTGGCAGCAGTTTCACCGGCTTTGTTACAAAGCTGAACAGTGAGGGCGAACTGGTGTGGGCGGGACTCTTCAATACTTCTGGAGCATCTCAAGTCACTGATATTTCCATTGACTCGTCCGGAAACGTTCTAGTAGTTGGTCATTTCTCTGGAACAGCCGACTTAGACCCAAGCGCAGGCACTTTGAGCGTTCAGAGTTCTTCAAGTGGTGCGCAGACAAACCTCTTCCTGGTTCGACTCACTCCGACAGGCAGCGTGACATGGTCACACACTTTGCCTGTTTTGTCATACGCATACAGTGCTGATGTTGACGCAGCAAACAATTTTGTTGTTACGGGTGAATTTGCAGGAACAAACGTTGACTTCGATCCAGGTGCAGGCACAGACACTCTGTCCAATGGTGGAAACGGTGTTTATGTATGGAGCATCAACTCATCGGGAACGCATCGGTGGGTCAAGCGTGCAACGGGAACCTATACAAACAGCAAAGCAGTGGCTACAGACTCAAGTGGCAATGTATACATCTGCGGCACATATCAAGGGTCAACGACCGACTTCGACCCAGGCGCTGGAACCGCTAACGAAGCCGCTACTTCTAACAGCCAAGACTTTTACTTATGGTCACTTGACTCGAGCGGCACCTATCGATGGGTCAAAACTTTCGGAAGTTCTAATCCAGAGAGCTGTACCGACCTTGATGTTTCAACAACCGGAAACATCATTGTGAGCGGTTCGTTCTACACAGCAATCGACCTTGGCCGAGATGGCTCAAATGAAGTCACTGCGATTTCCGGAGAAGACCAATTTTTTGGCTTGTTTGATTCCACTGGAGTGAATCAGTGGATTTACGGCCGAGACTCCGTCGGTTCACTGGTGTACATCAGTGGATCATCCGTTTGGACACTTGGTCAGTTTTTTGGAACTGTTGACTTCAATCCCGATGTAGCAATTACAGACAATCTTGTGTCTCGTGGATCAGCCGACGCATTTGCAGTCGAGTTCAATCTCAGCGGTGTCTATCAACGCGGTTTCAGATTTGGTGGCAGCAGTGGCATGGAGACTGCGAATCGAATGTTGATTTCTAATGGTTCCGTCTACATCACTGGTTACTTCGGTTCATCTTCTGCCAACTTCAATCCTGGAAGTGGCACTGCAGTCAATCTCACAGCAACTGGAACGTTCTCTGGTTTTGTTACCAAATTGACGTCTCTCGGAGAGGTTGTAGTGCCCACAACAACAACTACCACTACAACTACGACTACTACGACCACCACCACCAGTACGACAACAACAAATCCTCTTGTATCAACCACATCAATTCCGGCTGTTACAACCACAACTGCGGCTGGGGTTTCGTCTACTTCAACAACCATTGTCGGTGGTCCAGGAAAATCATCGGGTTCTGGGTCATCGAATACGTCCACCACAATTCCTGGTGGAATGGAAGATGGCGGTAGCACTTCTTCAACGTCAACTACCACCGTTGTTAAAGGTGTGATTCCGGACATTGTCACCGTCAAGCGCGGAGAGTTTGGTGCAACCATTGCCGGTGAACCCGCTGTAGTCACCCTCACCGAAAACAACGGATCAGTAACTGCAACTGTTGGCGGTGCAACCATTTCCTATTCGGTACTCGCGTCCGATGGAACACAACGCCCGATTTCGGCGTCTACTTTTTCAACCATCAATTCCGGAGACCGCATCACCCTGAAATTCGGTGGGTTTCAATCGGCCGGTACATCTCGTGCATGGCTCACTCCAACGGGAGTAACGCTGGGACAGACCACCTTGACCGACGGAACCGGGACAATTGAAGGAACTGTGCCAAGCACCGTTGATGGTGGAGATCTTCGCGTTGTTGCATCTGCTGAGTCTGAAGATGGCGACCCCATCGTGATTGCCTATGGAGTGCTAGTAAACGACGGAAACACATCCCAATCACCATGGTCGTTGGTGTTAGTCGTGGTGGTGGGACTAGCCATTCTTGGCGCACTCGTCGTACCCGCGGCACGACGTCGTCGACTCGGGCACTAACACCAATCACATCTCGCGCACTGTCGTCGAGCTGCAGGTTGTGGACGTGCCCGTTCGGCAATAATGTACGCACAACGGTTCTGTGTCCGACTAGCGGACATATGGCCATTTTCCAAAAAGGAGAATTCACCATGACCAGCACACCCACCCGCCTTCACCACACCGCGTATCTCACCAAAGATCTCGAGGCCACTCGTGCGTTTTACGAAGACCTCGTTGGTCTTCCACTTGTTGCAACATGGTCAGAGTCCGATGAACTCTTCGGCGCAGTCCGCGTGTACTGCCATTGCTTCTTCGGTATGCCAGACGGAAGCGCACTTGCGTTTTTCCAGTTTGCAAACAAGGCAGACCAAGACGAATTCGATCCACCACTTACTCCATCACCATTCCGCCACATTGCGTTGAACGTGTCGCCAGAAGCACAAGACGAAATCTTCGGACGCCTCACCAAGGCCGGCTGGAAGCCAGAAGGAACATACGTGTTGGAACACGGCTACTGCCGCTCGCTGTACACAGAAGATCCAAACGGCATGCTTCTTGAGTTCACAGCAGATGCACCAGGTGCAGAGAAGATCAATGCTGATCGTCGCGTAGATGCGCACGAAACGTTGAAGCGCTGGCTCGCCGGCGATCACACCAGCAACAACAACTACCGCTAGTCACATCTCTCCCCCCGAGATGGCTGGCACCAGCATTCTCTTTGTCCACGGATCATTTTTTTCCGGATGGACGTGGGTCCCGGTCATCGAGAGATTGTCTCGACGAGGGGTGAACTGTCACGCCATTGAACTGCCGTTCACGTCACTTGCTGATGACGTGGCGGCCGTTCAAGACAAAGTGAATGAACTCAGCGAACACGGAGTCACCGTTGTATCTCATAGTTACACCGGCATCACTGTGTCTGCAGCAGCTCACAACGCACAACACTTGGTGTATGTGGCGGCTCGAATGCCTGCATTAGGTGAGTCACAAACTGAACTATCGCCGAAATGGGGCAACCCCGAGTTTCGTCGCTGCTTCAACTTTTCAAACGATGGCGAAATGTCGCTGACAGATGATGCAACCGAGTTTCTGTTTCATCGAAGCCCGGAATCACTTGCACGTCTTGCAATGCAGTACCGCAGAACAATGCGTAGTGAGATTCCTGCAGAGCCATTGGAGAACCCAGCGTGGTTGAACATTCCAAGTAGTTATGTGGTGTGCACAGATGACAAAGCTGTGCAACTTGATCAGCAACGGTTGCGCGCAGGTTGGGCGAAACACTCCATTGAAATTGACTGTGACCACTCACCGTTTTTCTCAGCGCCAGATGAGACTGCCGACTTCATTTTGGAAACTCACCTCACAGAAGTGGGGAAGTGACATGACTTACGGCTGCAAAGGTTCTGTTGTTGGCAATAATGAAATGCGCGCAAAATCTGCTGTGATTGCCTCCGCAGTTTTCAACAAAAGCGGCAAGTGCGACTTCTTCAAGTCCGCAATTGACGTTTCTGCTGCATTCACAGTGACGTTAACTGCGGCAATCACTTTTCCAGACGCATCTCGTACCGGTGCAGCAACAGACCTAATTCCAAATGACAAACGTTCGTCGCTCATGGCCCAACCGCGTGTGCGCACTTCGTCTAACGCTGCATCAATTTCTTTACGAGTTGGCCGCACTCGCGGAACAACACGTGATTGCGAAGGCGTCTTTAGAACGGCGTCAAGTTCTTTGCTGTTTAAGTCAGCAAGCAACACCTGCCCCATTGATGTTGCAACAGCAGGGAAACGTGTACCAATGTGCACGGACAAACCAATAATTTTTGCAACAGGAACTCGAGCCGTATACACAATGTCGCTACCGTCCAACTGCGACATGGAACTGGATTCATGTGTTTGCGCAACCAGCGCAGCAAGGTGTGGTTGTGCAATGTCCCACATTCCTTGTGCATTGATGTACGACATTCCCAACTCAAGAATTTTTGGAGTCAACGTAAACACACCATCGTTTGAGCGCACGTATCCCAAGTGCTCCAACGTGAGCAACAAACGTCGCGCCGTTGGCCGAGCAAGTTCAGTTACTTCGGCAACTTCAGACACAGTTAATGCCAAGTGCGATGTGGAAAAGGCACGAATCACACTGAGGCCGCGAGACAACGCTTCAACAAAATCGCCCTCGGATCGCTCGCGCGCCATGTTGTGTGCCTCCTCAATTTCTATTCATTCAAATCGCCCAAACCATAAAGGACAAAATCAATGACTACATCACAGGATACGGCCAAGCCGCTTGATGGTCTGTTAGTTGCAGACCTCTCCCGCGTGTTGGCAGGACCGTACTGCTCCATGTTGTTGGCAGACATGGGTGCAACCGTCATCAAGGTGTGGTTTTAGCCTCTGGCTCTCTAGTTAAAGCGGTTGGCATGATTCTATTAGGC
>CAZRHK010000067.1:0-8714 GCA_964599815.1 uncultured Bifidobacterium sp.
GGTTGGTCGAACGCGGGGACATCATCGCCGTCACAACGCGAAACCGTGGAATGCCCCACAGGCATGGTGGCAGTTGGCATGGTGGCGTATGTGGGATCCATCATGGACAAATTGGGATTCCGTTGCGGAACCATTTCAGGCGCAGATCAAGCAACTGTCACCGTCACATCCGCTTCCACAATCACTTATGGTTCAACACTCGCGTTGACTGCAAGCGGCGGAACTACAACTGGCGCATTTTCATTTGCAACAACAGGCGGTTGCACAGTGTCTGGTTCAACACTCACTGCAACTGGCAATGCAGGGGCAACGTGTTCTGTTACGGCAACACGCGCTGGAGACACCAACTATGCAGCGTGGACGTCGACTGCACAAACCGTCACCATTCAGCGCGCAGCAAACACAATTTCGTTTACTAACCCCGGCACACGCACATGGTCTGCTACCCCGTTCAATGTTGTTGCGTCGGCAACATCTGGAGTTGCCCCCACAATCACATCAACAACAACATCCGTGTGTACGGCGTCTGGACTCTCGATCACTATGGTGTCGTCTGGTACGTGTTCACTCACTGCATCGCAAGCAATTAGTACCAACTACAACGCCGCGGCAGACGTTGTACAGAGCTTCACCATCAACCCCACGGCCCGAAGCGGATTCGTTGGCAACAGCGGAACTCTCAGCGGCACAACAACGGGCACCGAATACGTTGTCGAACGCTTTACAACAACTGGCGCAAACACATGGACCGTTCCGCAAGGTGTAACAGCATTTGAATATCTCGTTGTTGGTGGCGGTGGTGCTGGTGGTACGGCATTTACTCACGCTGCATCTGGCGGTGGCGGTGGCGGACAAGTAGCCACTGGTTCAGTGTCAAGTGGAATTGCATCGTCGTACACCATCACGGTAGGTGCGGGCGGCACAGCTACAACAACTTTCCCCAATCCCGGCGGTGATGGTGGTTCCTCATCTCTCGCCATTACTTCTGGCGCAACGCTGACAACGGCACGAGGTGGTGGTGGCGGGTCGTCGTATACATCAGCAGGAACAAGTAGTGCCTCAACCACTGGATTCACTGGTGGCGGTGGTGGTACTTGGGCATCGTCGTACTCAAGCGGGTCAACCGGAACTGGTGGTGCTGCATACAAAGGCGGCGATGCTCGCCCAGATGGGACCGATGCAAACCTTCAAACTGGTGGTGGCGGCGGTGGTGCTGGTGGCGTTGGTGGTGCTGGTACTTCAACCTCAGGCGGTACAGGTGGAGCGGGAGTTAGTTCGGCAATCACTGGATTCACCACAACGTACGGCGGCGGCGGTGGAGGCGGTAAGCGGACTGCAGGCACTGGTTCAGGCGGAACAGGCACCGCTGGCGGCGGAAATGGAAGCAAAGGAACATCTGGCTTAAGTGGTGAAGCAAATCGAGGAGGCGGAGGCGGAGGCGCCGGAAACGAATCAACTGGATATTTCAGTGGTGGTGCAGGTGGATCTGGAATTGTTGTGGTTCGCTACGTACTTCCGACCGTTGCAACTCCCGACCTAGCAGCTGCATCGGACAACGGTGCATCATCAACCGACAACATCACAAAGCTTCAAACACTCACGTTCACTGGTTCTGCTCCGGTGGGCGCAAACGTTCAAATCTCAGTTGCTACCGCAAGTTCTTCTTCTGACACAGACGCATCGACTGGAACCTGGACAAACACGGGTAGCGCATGTACGGCCGACTCAACAACTGGTGCATGGTCGTGCACCACTGCATCACTTGCGACTGGTCTGTACAAAGTTCGATCCACCGCAACAACAACTCTCGACGGACTTACCGATACAACCACCTCCACCACTGCGCTAGTGGTGAGCATTGATTCAACTGCACCAACTGCAACATTGACTCGCGCGGGTAGCGGAACAGTGCGATTCAATCAAACCGAAACAGTCACAGTCACTCTGTCGGAAGCCTCTGCAGATTTTGTTGTGGGCGACATCACCGTTTCCGGCGGAACATTGTCGTCATTTACTTCTGTGTCGTCGTCGGTGTACACCGTGGTATTCACGCCAACTGCTGCCACAAACTCGGGGTCGGCATCGCTGTCTGTTGGTGCAGGAGTATTCACCGACTTGGCAACAAACACCAACACAGCAAGCACTGCTTTGACGTTTAGCTTCGACACTGTTCGTCCCACTGTGTCACTTAGTGGTTGTACGTCTAGTTACGCCGCTAACGCAACATGCAGCATCACCATCACACTGAGCGACAGTGTCACCGACTTAACACTCGACGATTTCACAGCAACACGCGGTTCGCTGTCTAGTTTGACAACAACGGGAACAACGCGAACTGTGACGTTCACTGCGTCTGGAAAGCTTGGCGGTGTTGGCGAAGTCGCTGTTGTGGGGGGTGCGTTATCTGATGCTGCTGGGAACACAAACGTCGCCTCGAGCGCACTCAGCATCACGATTGCCGGTTCAAATGTTCGACAAATGATTTCAAGCTTGACTGCATCGGGTGTCTCTGTTGCAAGCAACACCAACGGAGCTTCTCGCTACATCGTTCACACGTTCGCTGCAACTGGGTCAACAACATGGACTGCTCCACAAGGTGTTTCGGCTATTGACGTATTGGTGATCGGTGGTGGCGCAGGTGGCGGTAGCCGCGGCGCAGGTGGTGGTGGAGCAGGTGGCTACGTGGAGGCATCTAACTACGCAGTGACGCCAGGGTCTTCGTACAGCGTTGTTGTTGGCGCAGGCGGCGCGGGTGCATTGTCTTCAACTGAGAACAGTGGTTCAAACGGAAGTGCGTCAAGTTTCACGTTAAGCAGTGTCGGCCTCACAGCTAATGGCGGAAGCGGTGGACTTAACCATGCCAACGCTGGCACTGGTGGCGCGTCGGGAACTGGTAGCGGAACTGGTGGCACGTCGTACAACCGTTCCGGTGGCAGTGGCGCAAACAACGGAACTTGTGGATCAACATCGGACTGGTGCGGTGGCGGTGGTGGTGGCGCAACAACTGCTGGCGCGAATGCAGTCAGCAGTGGTGGAAACGGAGGTGCTGGACGCACATCATCCATCACCGGAACCTCCACCACATATGCCGGTGGTGGCGGTGGTGGCGGTGGCGATAGCAGTTCGCCCAGCAACTCCCCAACGCCAGGTGGAACCGGTGGTACTGGCGGTGGCGGCAACGGTGGATCGCCAACCTGGGACGGAACCAACTGTCGCGCTGGCGCAGGCGTTAACGGAACAGCAAGTACTGGTGGCGGCGGTGGCGGCGGTAGCTATTGCTCTGGAACACAAATTTCTGGCACTGCAAATGGTGGTGGAGGTAGTGGCGGTTCGGGAATTGTTGTGTTGCGTTACGTGTTACCTGCGCCAACAACCCCAGACCTCGCCACTGCATCAGACAGTGGTTCATCATCCACAGACAACATCACAAAGAATCAAACGCTCACCTTTACGGGCAATGCAGGAGTAACAGCAAGTGTTCAGTTGTCGGTAGCAACGGCAAGTTCAGCGTCTGACACAGATCCAACAACTGGAACATGGACTGACACTGGCGCAGCATGTACAGCCGACGCAACATCTGGCGCATGGTCGTGCACCACTGCATCGCTCTCCCCTGGTCTCTACAAAGTGCGTTCCATCGCAACAACAACGCTCGACGGAACCACCGATACTCAAACAACTGCAACCGCACTTGTTGTCAACATAGACACCACAACGCCAACGGTCAGCTCGGTGGCCTACACATCAAATGCCGGTACCGATAATGCGTACAAGGCCGGTGATGTGGTTCAAGTAACTGTCACCATGTCGGAGTCGGTCACGGTCACAGGAACCCCCCGAATTGCATTAGCGGGACTCACCAGCAAATTCGCAACGTACACATCTGGCAGTGGAACAAGTTCTTTAATTTTCTCCTACACGGTTGCATCGGGAGACAACGATGCAGACGGAT
Organism: uncultured Bifidobacterium sp.; assembly: GCA_964599815.1. Classification (GTDB taxonomy): domain Bacteria; phylum Actinomycetota; class Acidimicrobiia; order Acidimicrobiales; family Ilumatobacteraceae; genus UBA2093. The sequence goes on from CAZRHK010000067.1 coordinate 3,953, forward strand.
TAGCAATCTCATCTAATGCCCTAGAGCTGAACAGTGGCACCATCGCCGACACATCTAGCAACAATGCAACCATCACGCACTCTGCGGTTTCTGCCGCATCTGCTCACACTGTCGACACCACTATTCCCACCATCTCAATCACACGATCCGGTTCTGGAACATTGACCGCCGGACAGACTTCCACCATTACATTCACATTGTCCGAGTCTGCAACCGATTTCGTTGCTGGCGATATCACAACGACTGGCGGCACATTATCCACATTGTCGGGTTCAGGAACCATGTACACCGCAACGTACACACCAACAACTGAATCATCGGGAACTGCTTCATTCACCGTCGCCATTGGCGCCTTCACCGACCCAGCAGGAAATACCAACAGCGCAAGCGGCACACTGAACATTGCATACGACACTGGCGTACTTCTTGCCAAGTACGATGCATCCAAATCTGCGTCCTACGGCGGATCTGGCGCAACAACATGGACCGATTTAACGGGTAACGGTCGCGACGCAGCACTTACTGGCTCCCCTGCCCCTGTTGCAGCAACATCGTCTGCCGCTCGATCGATTTCGTTGCCCACCAATTCATTTGGAACATTGCATAACCGAGATTTTTCTAACTTCTCTGGCGGCATCACTGTGCAGGCAACGTTGAACTTTGGCAGCGCAGAGTCCTGGGAACGAGTTATTGACTTTGGTCGCGATGCAAACGGAGGCTCACTCGTACGGGGCGACGCTGCAAACAACGACAACGTCTTCTGGGCCAGAGATGGAGTAACCAACAACCTTATTTTCATCATGGCGAATGGTTCTACAGAAGTCACGCGATGCAGTTCAACAAACGCAATCCTCAACAATACGGTCGCCAACTATGCAGTGACGGTCTCCTTCGGCGGTTCATGTGTGATTTATCGCAATGGCGTTGCCCTCACCACAACCACAACAACCGCGTACAACACACGTCTCAACATTGTGACAAGAAATTCCAACTTCATCGGTCGAAGCAATTGGACTGCAGACAGTGACCTAAATAGTTCGATTCGATCGTTGTACATCTATAACAGAGGAATTTCTGCTGCAGAAGTTCTTAGTAACTACAACGCGGAACGTCAATTCACCATCACATACGACCCGAACAACGCAACGTCTGGTACGGCCCCCTCCGACAGCACCTATACCACCACAAGCTTCACTAGCGCTGGCACAGCAGCAACAGTTTCGGCTAACACGGGAACACTTGCAAAGACCGGTCTGGGTTTCGGCGGATGGAACACCGCCGCAGACGGAAGTGGCACCAACTACCCCGCCGGCTCTGGCACGTATCAAGTTGCAAGCGATATCACGTTGTACGCGCAATGGAACGACATCACAGCACCAACTGCCACTGCAACTACAGCATCTATTCGCAACTCACAAACGGCGACCGGCCAGAGCACCGAGACGGGCACGCTGTACCTGGTGAACACAAGTGTGTCTGTAACAAACTTGGCCACTATCACAAGCGCGTCAGACAACTTGTGGAATTCAGCATCGGTGACTGCGATAAATACCGACACAACCATTAATGCGACTGGGCTTGCCGATGGAACGTACAAGATCTACGCCGTTGACGCATCGAACAATGTGTCGTCAGCATCTTCCAACTCCATCACAATCGACACCACTGCCCCCACAGTGACCATTACCGCCAGCCCGACTTCGGTGACCTCTGGCGCTACGACCACCGTGACATTCACCGTGAGTGAATCAACAACTAGTTTCACCTCGGCCGACGTGTCTGCAACCCTAGGGTCACTCACCGGATTCTCTGGAAGTGGCACCTCGTACACCGCGACATTTACATCGTCACGGTCATCTGGCGGCACAGCGGTCATCACAGTTGCATCTGGTTCTTTCGATGACGCAGTCGGCAACACAACAACGTCCGCGTTCACTCTCAACATCAACGTGAGCAACACATCATCATCTGGCGGACGTACAACGTATGTGGGTGACGGAACAAATGGGACAAACGGCGTTCGCTACTTCGTCGAACGCTTCACCGCAACAGGTGCATCAACGTGGACCGTCCCTAATGGCGTCACCACTGCAGATGTTCTGCTCATCGGTGGTGGTGGCGGTGCAGGTGACAACAGTGGCGGTGGTGGTTCAGGCGGTGGATTCTCGTCCAACACCAATGTTGCGGTGTCCGGAACTATCAACTTGTCGGTAGGTGCCGGCGGTGCGGCCGGTACGAGCAATACCGACCATGGAAAGAACGGCTCTGCTTCAACATTTGGTGCGCTATCAGTCAGCGGTGGAAATGGCGGACGTTCTTATAGCGGAACCGGTGGCGCTTCAGTTTCTTCATCTGGTGCTGGCGGAAACGGAAGTACTAGCAGCTCAGTTGCTGGTGCCGCTGGCGGTGCTGGGCCGACATCGAGAATCACTGGTTCATTGGTGACATATTCAGGCGGCGGCGGTGGTGGCGGCTGGATCACAAGCACAGCAGGCGGTGCAGGTGGCGCCGGCGGTGGCGGCGCCGGCGGTGGACTAAATGGAGTCAACGGAGTAAATGGCAATGCTGGCACCAACGGCCTAGGCGGGGGTGGCGGTAGCGGCTCTAACGGTTCTTCAACTGCTGGTGATGGTGGTTCGGGAGTTGTCATTGTTCGCTATGCAGTACCCACACCATCAACACCAGATCTTGATGCGGCAGATGACTCCGGTACCAACACAGACAACATCACAACTGCCACAACATTGTCACTCAGTGGTTCGGCGCCAGTGGGTTCAACTGTTCAGTTACTAGTAGACGGCGTCGCATCTGGAAGTACATGCACGGCCGATGATGTCACTGGCGCATGGACCTGTGACACCGACACACTGACGGCGGGCAGCAAGGTCATCACTGCGCGTTCCAGCACAGTGTTCAATGACTCAACAGTGACTTCTACATCTTCAGGCCTCACTGTCACCATTGACACCACCGCCCCAACAATCTCCTCCGTGTCATTCACATCAAACTCAGGTTCCGACAACACCTACAAAATTGGTGACACCATCACCGTTGCAGTCACTTTCTCAGAAAACGTCACCGTCACCGGAACACCACGAGTCGCACTTGCTGGACTCACCAACAAGTTTGCGACATACACATCTGGGTCTGGGACATCAACACTTGTGTTCTCGTACACAGTCGTTTCTGGCGACAACGATGCAGATGGTCTTGCCATCACAGCAGACTCACTGGGACTTAACTCTGGAACCATCACAGACACAGCTACTAACAACGCAACACTCACACACAACGCAGTAACCACACAATCCGCACATCAAGTAGACGGCATCGCACCTACCGTCACCATCGCACGCGCAGGGTCAGGCACATTGAAGTCGGGGCAAACAGAGACCATTACGTTCACACTCTCTGAGGCATCTTCTAATTTCTTAGCAGGTGACATCACAGTGTCCGGCGGCACCATCGGAACACTCACTACCACATCGTCCACCGTCTACTCCGTTGTCTTCACGCCAACGGCAAACACCAACTCAGGAACAGGCTCCATCTCTGTAGCAAGCGCAAAGTTCACCGATGCGAACGGCAACGACAACACCGCATCAAGCACATTGTCCATCAGTTTCGACACCGCTGGACCAACAGTGTCAATCACTGCAAACCCAACATCGGTCTCGTCAGGTTCTTCAACAACACTGACATTCACCGTTAGCGAAACAACCACCACATTCTCTGCAGCAGATGTCTCTGCAACGCTTGGAACCATCACTGGGTTGACAGGTAGTGGCACGTCGTACACCGCAACATTTACAAGTTCTCGCTCTTCTGGCGGAACAGCAGTTATCACCGTTGCATCCGGATCATTGTCCGACGCCGAAACGAACCCCAACACATCGGCGTTCACGTTTAATGTCACCGTCACGAACACATCATCATCAAGCGGCGGACGCACCAGTTACCTAGGCAATGGAACAAACGGCACTAATGGTGTCCGCTACTTCGTGGAACGATTCACCACAACGGGGACTAGTAACTGGACAGTTCCGCAAGGAGTCACCTCAGTTGATCTTCTCGTTGTTGGTGGCGGTGGCGGTGGTGGCTCACGTGCGGCCGGCGGCGGTGGCGGCGGCGGCGTTGCAACAACCAATGGTTATTCAGTCGTGCCCGGCCAGGTCTTTGATGTTTCAGTTGGCGCAGGTGGTGCGGGAGCACCAAGTACATCTGCCGCAAACGGCTCAAATGGTTCATCATCTAGCTTCTTGCGAAACTCAGTAGGTCTTACTGCAAACGGTGGTGGCGGTGGAAAAGACCACCTCTCTCCAGGGTATGGCGCAGGCGGTGCATCTGGAACAGCAAGCGGGACTGGTGCGATTGCATCAAACGCGGGAGGCGCTCAAGTAATCGGACCTTCATGTGCTGGAAACTGGTGCGGCGGCGGTGGCGGTGGTGCTGGCGCGGTTGGTGGAAATGCCACCACTACGCGTGCAGGAAATGGTGGCACTGGAGCAACGTCGACTATCACAGGGTCTCTTCTTACTTACGCCGGTGGTGGCGGCGGCGGAAGTGGTTCCAATAGCAACACACCAACTCCGGGCGGATCTGGTGGTGACGGCGGCGGTGGAAACGGTGCAACAGCTTCCTATCCCGCGTCTACATGCGTGTCGTTGAATGGTTCAAATGGGACCGCAAATCTCGGTGGCGGTGGTGGTGCAGCTGGTTACTGCATTACACCGAATACACAAGGGGCAGGTGGAAGCGGCGG
>CAZRHK010000068.1:0-8595 GCA_964599815.1 uncultured Bifidobacterium sp.
TGTTATGACAGAGCTGATTCCAGTTCGTCCAACGACTTCACCAACTGTGTTGGCAGCTTGCTGCCGAACTGTGCGAAGTGATCACGAATTTGTGGAAGTGCTTCCTTCCAGCCCTTTTCATCCACCGACAAAATCTCTTCGAGATCGTTGATGGCAATGTCGAGGCCGGCAGTGTCAATGTCGGTTGGTGCAGGCAAATAACCAATGCTGGTCTTTGTGGCTGAGCCCTTGCCGTCGACACGGTCGAAGATCCACTTCAACACGCGGCTGTTCTCGCCGTATCCCGGCCACAAGAAGCGACCGTCTTCATCGCGGCGGAACCAGTTCACGAAGAAAATCTTTGGAAGGTTCTCACTCTTTGTTGCTGCACCAATCTTCAACCAGTGACCGAAGTAGTCGGCCATGTTGTAGCCACAGAAGGGGAGCATGGCCATTGGGTCGAAACGCAAGTTGCCCACTGCACCAGCCTGTGCGGCGGTGGTTTCAGAAGCCATGATGCTTCCAAGGAATACACCGTGGTTCCAGTCGAATGCCTCTGTTACCAATGGAACTGTTGTGCGACGGCGTCCACCAAACAAGATGGCAGAGATGGGCACGCCTGCTGGGTCTTCCCATTCAGGTGCAATGCATGGGCACTGTGATGCAGGCGCGGTGAAGCGTGCATTTGGATGCGCAGCAACAGCTTCGCTCTCTGGAGTCCACACGTTGCCTTTCCAGTCGGTTGCACGTGCTGGAGGAGTGTCGCTCATGCCCTCCCACCACACGTCGCCATCGGCGGTGAGTGCGGTGTTGGTGAAGAGTGAGTTACCCCACAAGGTTTCCATTGCGTTTGCGTTGGTGTCGTTGCCGGTTCCTGGTGCAACACCGAAGAATCCAGCTTCTGGGTTGATGGCGTACAAGCGGCCATCGTCACCAAACTTCATCCAGCAGATGTCGTCACCAATTGTTTCGGCCTTCCAGCCTGGAATGGTGGGAACCAACATGGCGAGGTTTGTCTTTCCGCATGCAGACGGGAATGCAGCAGCGATGTACTTCGAAGCACCTTCAGGATTGGTGAGCTTCAGAATCAACATGTGTTCTGCCAACCAACCGGCATCGCGTGCCATCACAGATGCAATACGCAATGCGAAGCACTTCTTGCCAAGCAATGCGTTGCCGCCGTAGCCAGAACCAAACGACCAAATTTCACGTGTCTCTGGGAAGTGAACGATGTACTTGTTGTCTGGGTTGCATGGCCATGCAGAACTCTTCTGGCCAGGTGCAAGTGGGTCGCCTACTGAGTGAACACATGGCACCCAGTCGTTATTGCCAAGAACATCAAGTGCGCCTTGACCCATACGAGTCATGATGCGCATGCTGACGGCAACATAAGCACTGTCGGTTAATTGAACGCCGATATGCGCAATGGGGGAGCCAAGAGGCCCCATGGAGAAGGGAACCACGTACATGGTGCGTCCGCGCATGGCGCCCTTGTACAGCGAGTTCATTTCGGCGCGCATCTCTGATGGTTCACGCCAGTTGTTGTTTGGGCCAGCGTCGTCTTTGTTTGCTGAACAAATAAAGGTGCGATCTTCGACGCGTGCTACGTCGCCTGGATCAGAGTGTGCCCAGTAGCTGTTGGGGCGCTTTGCCTCGTCCAACTTGGTGAACGTTCCTGCATCGACAAGTGATTGGCAAAGTGATTCATACTCATCTGCTGAACCATCGCACCAGTAAATGGATTCAGGCTGAAGAATTTCCGCCCAATCATTCACCCACTGTTGCAGTCGCGTGTTGGAAGTGCTTGCAGCCATCTGCTGACCTCGGTTCTCAGTCTGTAGTTCAGGACGTAGCCGTTTGAGGTTTCCCAAACGTTCACCCCAAGAGGGGATGGCTACAGCCTAAAACTTAGGAGGCTGGGGTGCCCATATCTGATTCGGAGCCAAGGCTGAGACTTGTGGCACGACCAGATTCATCGAGAACGAAAACAACGCGCTGACCCTGGCGCAACATGCGAAAGATGGAACCTTCAAGCGCATTGGGGGCAAGGTTGTACTCAGAGAGATCGGTATCGCTAATGACGACGCCATCACCACTGGTGGGGTCGTATGCCTTAATGACTCCCTGCATGGGTGCCTTTAGCGGCCGGCCTTGACGACTTTGCCGGACTTGATGCATGCAGTGCATGCGTAAACGCGACGTGGTGCACCCTTAACAATGGCGCGGACACGCTGAATATTCGGGCTCCAACGACGCTTTGTGCGCACGTGGGAGTGAGAAACGGACATGCCCCACGATGGGCCTTTGCCACAAACTTCACACACTGCAGCCATGATGGAAACCTCTTCGACTCGGCGAAAGGCAATGTGGGCCTTTCGAACGCGAATACAAAAACTACCAGCGAGACCGAATGGACCCCAACCGTTCCGGCCAGGAATCGCCAATTGGGTGAAGTAATCCCCAGTGGGCCCGTACTCACTAGCCTTGGGGCCGTGGCAGGGGTGGAGAAATGCGGGGCCGAAGAGCTCAGGTCGGTGGTGATCACCTTCCGCGACGCCATGAAGTCCCACCAGGCATCCATTAACCGGTTGAACGTCTATCCAGTTCCAGACGGAGACACGGGCACCAACATGGCGCGCACTCTCGACGCCGTGGTGGCTGAACTATCTTCTGCTGCTCCCGACATGGCTTCTACCTGTCAAGCCATTGGCCACGGATCTCTCATGGGAGCGCGCGGCAATAGTGGTGTCATTCTCAGCCAGATTCTCCGCGGGCTGTCATCGTCTGTCTCTACTACTGGCGACGCCGGAGCAACAGCGCAAGAAATTGCTGCCGCCTTCACGAAAGCTGCAGCTGCTGCATACGAAGCAGTTCTGAAACCAATTGAAGGAACAATCCTCACGGTGGTTCGCGAATCTGCTGAAGGTGCAGCCAACGCGGCACGGGAGAGCGCAGACGTTGTCGCGGTGCTTACTGCAGCACGGGAACAAGGTCGCGATGCTTTGGCACGAACGCCAGACATGTTGCCCGTGCTGAAAGATGCTGGAGTTGTCGATGCGGGTGGTGCAGGTTTCTTGCTGTTGCTCGATTCATTTCTGCATGTACTTGCGGGCGAAGCACTCCCTGAACCAGACGAGAGTGCTGGTCCAAGTGCAGAGCAATTAGACGCTGTTGCAAAACGTCATCAAGAAGATGGAACGGTTGATGTCAGCGAACTTCGTTACGAAGTCATGTTCTTGCTTGACCTTGACGATTCGCGTGCATCGGAATTCAAGTCTGCGTGGGGATCCATTGGTGACTCCATCGTTGTTGTAGGTGGCGATGGTTTGTACAACTGCCATATTCATACCAACGACATCGGAGCAGCAATCGAAGCACCGTTGCTATTAAATGGGCGACCGCGAAATATTCGGGTCACCGACTTGTTTGAAGAAGTGGCCGATGAACATGCTGCACGTGAAGCAGAACTTGGAGTTCCACTTCAATCGCGAACCAACACGCCGTCGTTGCCGCCAGTCACCTGTGCTGTGGTTGCAGTTGCAAGTGGTGATGGATTGGCAGAACTGTTTGGTCAACTGGGCGTGCATGGTGTGATCTCTGGTGGTCAAACGTTGAATCCGTCAACCGCAGAATTGCTGGCAGCGGTCGAGCATATGAATGCTCGACAAGTGGTCATCTTGCCGAACAACAAGAACATCATTCCTGTTGCTCAACAAATAGATGCGCTCACAACGAAAGACGTGAGAGTTGTTCCCACATGCTCTATGCCAGAAGCGCTTGCGGCGTTGGTGTCCTACGACCCAGAAGCATCGGCTGAATCAAATGCGCGGTCAATGAGTTCCGCGGCCGAGGCGGTGGCCACGGGTGAAATAACTCAGGCTGTTCGCGATACCAACTCAGACGCTGGCAAGGTCACAGAAGGTGATTGGATTGGCCTTGTTCGCGGAGATGGAATTGTCTCCATTGCAGGAACCATTGTTGGTTCGGCCACGCAATTGCTCGACCAACTCATTGATGACTCTCGTGAGCTACTCACCATTGTCACGGGAGATGGTGCCTCCACTGCAACCACAGACCAAATCACCGCATGGGTCACCGAGCATCGTCCTGATGTAGCAATTGAGATTCACGCCGGCGGTCAGCCGCTATATCCCTACTTGTTCGGCGTTGAGTAACGCGCCACTTACTCTTCGCGATTTAGACCTCATTGGTCTCGAGCGCATCAAGGGAATTGGCGACAAGGCGAAGTCGTCTCTTGAGTCTTTTGGTGTATTCAGTGTTCTCGATTTGTTAGAGACGTATCCACGTCGTTACATCGACCGCACCAATATGGCCACCTTGCGTGATCTTGAATTGGGTGTTGAGACGTTGGTGATGGTCCGTGTCGAGAAATGTCGTTCCATTCAAACCAAGAATGGCCGAGTGATGGTGACCGCCACAGTCGCGGATGGAACAGGGAAACTGTCCATCACTTTTTTCAATCAGCGGTGGCGTGAGAAGCAACTGCAACCAGGAATTGAAATTGCAGTGTTCGGTAAAGCCGAGATGTACAACGGATACCGGCAGATGACAAACCCGGTTGTTGATCGAATTGGCGACAGAGCGGCGCGTTTTGTTCCGGTGTATCCGCAAAGTGAGAAATCACGAATCACCTCATGGGACTTGGGTCGATGGATTGAAGATGCTCTTGCTAAATGTGAACCGCGCGGAATAGACGACCCAGTTCCACAATCAATTCTTGATGCGCATTCGTTAATTGGTCGTCACGATGCTCTTCGACTGATTCATTTGCCAGAGTCAGCAGAAGATCATCAAAAGGCTCGACAACGATTGGCCTTCGATGAAGTTCTTCGCGTGCAATTGATGTTGGTGGGACGCAAAGCCCAGTGGGAGCGTGAGTCGGCAGGGTTTGTTCATCAGACATCTGGTCATCTCATTGATGGTTTTATGTCGGCGCTTCCATTTCCATTAACTAATGCTCAGAAGAGAACAATCGCCGAGATTTATAAAGATCTATCCACGGCACAACCGATGCACCGTTTGTTGCAGGGCGATGTGGGTGCAGGCAAAACGTTGGTGGCAGTGGCATCCATGTTGGCGGCTGTACAGGGCGGGCATCAAGCAGCCCTCATGGCCCCTACCGAAGTTCTTGCCGACCAGCATGCACTGGGAATTCGAGCACTTCTTGCATCGTTGAAGATTTCCGATGACGAGAATTTGTTCGGAGATCGTGGACTACGAATTGAGTTGTTGACAAACAAAGTTCGTGCAGCCGAACGGAAATCAATTTTGGCTGGGCTTGCCGACGGAAGTGTTGACATCATCATTGGAACTCACGCCCTAATTCAAGACGCGGTGAAATTCAAGAGCCTTGGTGTGGTGGTTGTAGACGAACAACATCGATTCGGCGTGCAACAACGATCACAATTGCGCGACAAGGCTCAAGAATCTGAATCTGGATTGATGCCAGATGTTCTGGTCATGACCGCAACTCCCATTCCGCGAACAGCGGCAATGACGGTGTATGGCGACCTAGACGTGAGTGTGTTAGATGAATTGCCGCCTGGCCGCACACCTATTTCAACATCGCGTGTTGCCGGACCAATTGAACGCGAATCAATGTGGGCCTCGGTGCGTGAACGACTGGATAGTGGTCAGCAGGCCTACGTTGTGTGCCCACTCATTGAGGAAAGCGAAAAACTAGAAGTTGCGTCGGCACAAGAAACATTCGATGAATTGACGTCTGGTGAATTACACGGCTACACCGTCGCTTTGTTACACGGCCGCATGTCGTCTGCAGACAAAGAAGCAGTGATGACGTCATTCCGCGCTGGTGAGACACAAGTGTTGGTGGCAACCACGGTGATTGAAGTTGGAGTCGATGTTCCGAATTCCACCAGCATGATTATTTTGGATGCAGACAGATTCGGTATCGCACAGCTTCACCAGCTTCGTGGTCGAGTTGGTCGCGGCAAGTTGGAATCGTTCTGCTATTTGGTGACACAGCATTCAAATGATTCGCCACGTGTTGAGGCATTAGTGGCGTCCACCGATGGTTTTGTTCTTGCAGAAGAAGATCTTCGTCTTCGTGGTGAGGGCACCATCATGGGTGTTAATCAAAAAGGAACTAGCGACCTCACCTTGGCATCGCTTCAACGAGACCTTGAACTCATCCAGTGGGCTCGTGATGATGCGCAGAGAATTATTGAATCCGACCCCACCTTGAAAACGTTGCCCGTATTGCGTGATGAACTAGACCTCATTTTCTCTGAAGAAGACGAAGAGTTCTTGTTTAAGTCGTAGTCAAACAGGCACTACGGTGTCAGCCAAGGGGGAATCATGAAACTGCACGGCAAACATGTTCTGGTGACCGGTGGTTCACGCGGAATTGGTGAACGCATGGCAAGGGAATGCGCAGCTCGAGGTGCGAAGGTCACCATCGTTGCGCGCAACGGCGAAGCATTGCAAAGAGTGGCGGCATCAATTGGTGGCTCGTACATGGTGGTGGACTTGTCTGATGACCACGATGTCGACACGTTGATTTCTCGAGTTGAGGATTTGTACGGCCCTATTGATGTGCTCATCAATAACGCAGGTCTTGAAACAACCACGGCGTTTGCCGTAGAGGACGAGCGAGAAATTAGAACCGTCGCACGCGTGAATTTAGAAGTTCCCATGTTGCTAACACGTCATGTGTTGCCCGGAATGTTGGCGCGCGGAATCGGCCATGTTGTGTTCGTGTCGTCGCTTGCCGGAACTGCAGGGTTTCCGGGAATGAGTGTGTACGGGGCCACAAAGGCGGGAGTTCTGAACTTTGTCAACGGACTTCAACGAGAACTGAAAGCCACCAACGTCAATGTCACCGTGTTGTCGCCAGGACCAGTTGATACCGATATGTGGGATGCAGTGGAGGCCGCACCAGCATCTGTGAACAAAGTGGTTCGTCGCTTTCAAAAATTGCAACTCATTCCCACTGCAAATCCAGAGAAAATCGCGCGACGAACGATTGATGCAATTGAAAAGAACAAGCCATTTGTGCGAGACCCTAAACGGCTCGCGATCAATTTCTGGCTAAATCATCTGCCAACAAAGATTTCAAATCTTGCCGCAACTGGAATCAAATTTGATCCACTAGACAAGGGATAACTCAACCGTTTGGTTGATCATCTGTGTCGTCTTCTGTTAGCGGGAAGTACCACATGTCTCGGCAGTCCCTGCAGCGATAGGCGACGATGTCGCCAACTTCCCAGATGCCGTCTTCCCGAGGCGGAGTGACGAGATGGCAGGGTCCACCGCAATCAACACAGGTGGTGGTCTCGCTTGGCTGAATCATCGCCGTAGTCTGCCTTGTATGAGAGTGGTTGCAGGGGACCTGCGGGGTCGTCGTATTGAATCGCCATCCAGTGATGCCACTCGACCCACCACAGACAAGGTGCGCGAAGCGGTTTTCAACGCTTTAGGCAGTCTCGACATTGTTGATGGCGCCACTGTGGTCGATGCTTTTGCTGGCACTGGTGCCATGGGAATAGAGGCGCTCTCGCGTGGTGCGGCGCACTGCACATTCATTGAAAAAGACCGCGCGGCGTTGCAGGTACTTCGCCAGAACATTTCCACGCTGGGACTCGCAGACCGCAGCTCGGTCATTTCAGTCGATGTCGCAACAGCGTTGTCCCAACACGGTTCGTGCGACCTCTTTATTGCTGACCCGCCGTACGGATTTTCCGATTGGGCCTCCATGTTGCAAAACGTTTCTGCATCGGTTGTGGTTCTTGAATCGGATCGCGAAATTCCCGATTTAGATGGGTGGGACACCATTCGCTCAAAGAAATACGGACGCACTCATGTTGCGTTTCTTCAGCCCCAGGGTGAACAAAGCGATACCGTAGAGGGTGCATGAGCACGGTTTTGTATCCGGGGAGCTTCGACCCCATCCACTACGGACATCTCGATGTTGTCACCCAAGCGGTGGAACTATTCGGGAATGTGGTTGTTGCAGTCATGCACAATCCAGACAAGCCATCTGGTGTGCTGTCCACGGCAGAACGTGTTCGCATTGCGCGCGAAGCCTGCGCCGCAATGCCAAGCGTGACCGTTGAAGCATTCGCTGGTTTAGCAGTAGATGCCGCAAAATCGGTCGGAGCCTTGTGCATTGTGAAAGGCCTTCGTACACCTGGAGATTTTGAGGTCGAGCAGCAGATGGCGCATACCAATTTTGCCGTTGCTGGGGTGCGCACGGTGTACGTGCCTTGTCAGCCAGGGTTAAGTCATGTGAGCAGTCGATTCATTCGCGACATTGCGGCTCATGGTGGCGACGTGTCATCCATGGTTCCTGCAGTTGTTGCAGCCGCACTTTCATCAGCACAAGGGAGATAAGCGCATGCCGTTTGATGATTTTGACGATGTCAGTGACGACTCGTTTCCGCAGCCAGCTCCCATTCAGGCCCGACTTGGTGAAAGCGAAATCATTCTTCGTCGCACTATCGACATCATTGCCACTGCGCCAAGTGTGCCGTTGTCTAGCACCCCGCGTATCGACCGCGATGAAATCATCGAGTTGCTAGAAGATGCGTTATTGCGTTTACCAGAGGAAATTCGTCAAGCACGATGGATGTTGAA
>CAZRHK010000069.1:0-3607 GCA_964599815.1 uncultured Bifidobacterium sp.
TTGAGACAGTTGCAGCACCGCCTCTCACTGTGGTGGCCAAATTGTCCGATGCCACTGATACTTCAGCTGACTTTGGAAGTGCAACTGAATCCTGCGCAATGGCAATTTCCTCATCTGAGCCATTACTGAGAATTGACACAATCTTGTTTGAACTAATTGCATACACAGATGATTCGCTTGGAAGCGTCAGCGTTATATCTGCGGAATCTGTATACACCACATACTCTGGAATCGACTGTGAACCGGCTGAACGAAGTGGCCGAACAGATGACGTGTTGGTTGTTGCAGTTGGCGAAACAATTCCATCTGCTGTGTCAATGCTCCAGTCCAATGAAGCTGACCTAATCACAAGGAAGTTTCCAAGAACCCCATTATTTCCTGTCTCAAACGGAGCATCTGTGGTGAGGCGACTTTCCATTGATGCCAAATCAATATCGCCTTTGCCGCCTTTCCACACTGCAGGGTCGTTTGCAGGGTCTTGACCCGAGAAAGAAAATTCCCAAGTCTGTGCATCTAAATCAAACAAGACGTATCGGTCTGCACCGGGCCAGTTGGTGTCGTAGATGAACACTTTTGCGGTTGATTCAGTTGGGTATTCAATGGAGAGCGGAAGAACCGCATGGCCGCCCATGTCGCTGTAGAGACCCATGGTGTATGTGATGTTCTTTTTGGCAAATGATTCTTGAAGTGCTGACACAATGTCATTGAGAGATTTCTTTGCCCACCCATTCGATTCATCCTTCACTTTTGGAAAGAATTGCGTGGCAAACGCGCGGATGATTCCATGCGTTGTATCGGCTTCGTTGGAGAGCTTGGAAGTTAACGGGGTTGCTTTCGTCGTAAACCGATTGATGGCTTGTACCACCATTCCTTCGCAGTGCCCGGCTTGTCGACTTTGATTCACCATTTGTGCCCACGCAGCAGCTTCGCTGTTTGGTGTGCACGGCTTTGTTGCTCCATTCGTACAAACGCCATCTCCAAACATTGCGCGTAAGTCTTCACCGTCCATGTACTCGGCCGTATTGGCAGCACCAAAGTTTGCGAATGGAAAGCCGTGGGTTGACGAAACCATGCCAGAAGATTCTGCGGTGCGGGCACTAGTTGTCGAGGAGTTATCTGATCCACCACTAGAACATGAAACGAGAACAGACACTGCAAGCAGCGACGAAACCCAACGGCGAAAATGCATGGGTAGTACCGTAACGGAGAAGTCAGGGGCTGTGTAGCGCAGGTGGCGCGCCTTCAAGCGCTTCCACTCCACGACAGAGAAGATCAACAAGATTGTCGAGACTTTCGTCAATGGCATATGGCTCGGGGTGGCCTAGGTCTTTTTCAAGAACACAAAAACCGTGGAGAGCACTGCGGAGGCTGCGGGCGCAGTGAGCACGTTGGGACTCGGTGAGCGAATAGCCCTGAAGAGAGTTAACGAGTGCGTCAATGACCTGTTGAAGCGACATCTCTATCTCGGGGTCGCCAGTTGAAGGAACGCGGTCGGTAGCTGAATAAATTCCAGGATGCTCGTGAACAAACCGGCGCCACGCCACTGCAACTGCAGTCATTGAGTCTCGGCGAGAGACACCGACAGTCGCAGTGCGTAACTGTTCAGCCAGCATCTGACGTGCGCGAAGGGCGAGCAACTTCCACAGTTCCTCAATGCCAGTGACGTGGCGGTAGAGGGCGGGCTGTTTTACTCCGGCGTCGTTAGCAATGCGTTGCAACGAAACAGCATCAATCCCTTCAGAATCAGCAACGATTGCAGCCATGTCAATCACGATGGCGCGATTCAACCGTTGACGGAGATCTGTCACTGTTTATGCCTGTTCGAAGAAACGAGAAATCCACCCTGCAATTCGATGTTGGTGCAAAGGCTGACTCAATGTCGCACGTGCGGCTTCCGCTTTCTCTTCACCAAAGAGTTGGAGTCGCGTTGCAAGCAGACTGTCTGCCAGTGCAGGGGAGAACTCGGGATGAACTTGCAGTGTCCATGCGCGTTCACCAATCAACATCCCGCCAATGGGGCAGTAATCTGCACGCGCTAACAAACGAGCATCAGATGGAAGTTGTTGTACCTGATCTTGATGACTTGCAGCAAGAACAACGTTGTCGGTGTTGTCCATCCATGGTTGTGGCTCGACAATTTCGTAGTTCTTCGCACCAATGCCCCAGCCGTAGTCGGCTTTCTTTACGGTGGCACCAAGTGCTTGGGCCATTAATTGATGCCCAAAACAAATTCCAACGTATGGAGTCTCTGTTGAAATCATGTCTCGCAAGAGTTGTTCAACATCGCGCAACCAAGGAACATCGTCATAGACGCTGAGACGACTGGGTGAACACATCCAGCCGTCTTGCTCTTTAACGGATGATGGAAGCTGGCCCTCATCGCATCGGTATGTGGTGAGTTGAATTCCAAGCGGTGCAAGAAGTTCTGAATACAACTCCGGATAATCGCCGCCAACGTGGAGACTGCCGGCATCGATATGCCCAACTAGGAGAAGACCAATCTTTTTCATCGGAAAGAGAACACCTTTGTGGGGCCGCCCTCTAGTGGTGGCAAGTATCCACGTTCACGCAGAATGGGCATGACGCCTTCGCCAAACCAATATGCCTCTTCAAGATGTGGATAGCCAGACATGATGAACGCATCAATTCCAAGATTGTGATATTCGATGATTCGGTCGGCAACTTCTTCGTAACTTCCCACCAAAGCTGTGCCAACACCGCCACGAACCAAACCAATTCCAGCCCACACGTTGGGATGAATTTCCAGCTTGTCGAGGTCGCCACCGTGAAGATCGAATTGACGGCGCTGACCAACAGATTGAGTCTTCAAGAAGTCTTCTCGTGCAGTAGCGATTGCATCTTCTGACATAGACGACAAAATTCCGTTAGCAACGGCCCATGCTTCTTCGCTTGTAGGTCGTGCAATGGTGTGGAATCGGATTCCGAATCGCATGGTACGGCCATGCGCCGCGGCTTTCGCTGCAACGCGTTCGTGGCGTTCTTTAATTGCTTCTGGAGTCTCGCCCCAGGACAAATACAAGTCAACGTTCTCTGCGGCAACGTTTTCTGCTGCGTCGCTTGCGCCACCAAAATAGATAGGTGGAACTGGGTTTGGTACTTCACGTGTCATGGCGTTCTCTACTTCGAAGAACTTTCCTTTGAATGTGAATGGTTCGCCGCTCCACGCCCCGCGCATCACCTTCACAAATTCGCCTGTGCGTTCGTAACGTGTCTCTTTGTCCTCAGAAACTCCAAAGCGAAGAAGTTCAGCCTGTTCTGCTCCGGTCACAATGTTCACAAGACAGCGACCATTAGACATACGTTGCATGGTGCTGGCCATTTGTGCTGCCAACGTTGGCGTTAAGAGAGCAGGACGAAAAGCCACAAGAAACTTAATGCGCGATGTCAACGGGATAATTGAAGAAGTGGCAAGCCACGCATCTTCGCAACCTGTTCCACATGGTGTTAGCAAGGCTTCAAAACCCAGCGTTTCACATGCAGTTGCAATTTGTGCCAAGTAATCATGGCTAGGTGCGCGATTGACCGACGTTTCATCTGGCAAGACATCTCGCGAATCTCCGCCAGTAGGGAGAAACCAATTCATTTC
>CAZRHK010000069.1:3707-5434 GCA_964599815.1 uncultured Bifidobacterium sp.
GCAATAAACAAGACGATAAACATGGGCAAAGGAGAGACGCGCTGTTCATGTGAATGCACATCTTTCTTAGTGCTTCGTCGACGGTGGTTGTAGGCGTAGTACGCCACAAGAGGGGCCAGCAACAGAACGCGAGTGAGTTTGACAATGACCGCGCCCTTTAATGAGTCTTGCGAATAGGCCGTTGCCGTTGCTACCACTTGCGCAACATCGTGCACCGCAGATCCGCCCCATAAACCAAAGCGCACATTTCCCATTCCAAAGAGATGTCCAATGATGGGCAGCACGAAAATGCTCACTGAACCAAAAAGTGTGACGAGGGCAATTGCATAGGTTGCGTCTTCTTCGTCACCGTCAACGGCGCCTGTCATTGCGCTCACTGCAGAAACTCCGCAAATAGAAAATCCAGTTGCGGTGAGCAATCCGAGACCTGGCGACACTCCTAACCATTGGGCGATGAGTTGAGTACCTATAAACGTGACGAGAACAACGGCAATGACCGCAACAAATCCTTTGCCGCCCAAGTGAGCAACTTCTCGAAGCGAGAGTTGTAGCCCGAGAAGAACAATGCCTGCGCGAAGAAGATGACGTGCAGCAAATTTGAGACCGGCGTCGGTGGCCGATGGAAGCACGCCAAGATTCCCAAGGATTACCCCAATGATCAGCGACGCCGTTAGGGGAGACAATTCCGACACAACTGAGTTGGCCAGAAAGCCCCCAGCTACCGCCACACCAGCCACCCCGACGCCTGGCGCAAAGGCAATAGCCCGTTGGGAAATAGCTTGTGGAGTCAACACGTTAGACACTCTAACTCGGGAGAGCGACCGTAGGGTTATGGATGTGAAATTCCCCGTCCTCGCCCGTCGAGCAGCCATCTATATGGCGCTGTTGACGGTGGCCGTCGCACAACCCTTGTTGCAGTTGTACGCCGAGAACGTGGCCGTGTTCGCCGCTGCGAATTATGAGGGCGCCATTGTGGTGTGGTTCGCACTGTTTGTTCTGTTGGTGCCACCGTTGGTCTTTACCGCAATTGATGGCCTGGCCATGGCGATTGCCCCGCGCGTGGAGAAGCAGGTTCATCACGTCTTGGTCTTCATTGGCATGTGGGCGACAACGTCTGTGGTTCTTCGCTCAATTTCTCTTGGCCCATGGGCAGTTGACGCCATATTCACTGCGGCAATTGCTGGTGCATTTATCTACGCGTTTATGCGCTTCACGTTGGTGAAGTCATGGATCACCATGTTGTCGCCCGTTTCATTATTGGTGGCTGCAGTTTTTTCGCTCTCCGCTCAATCTGTCATTGTTCCTCCGGATGCAGAAGTTTTGGACATTCAAAAACCAACGTCGTCCACCGTTGCAGGACCTGGAACTCCACAAGACAAAATCAGTGTGTTGTGGATTGTGTTAGATGAAGCACCACTTTTCTCGCTGTTGAATACGCAAGGCGAAGTGAATGCAAAACGGTTTCCTGGTTTTGCAGAACTAGCGGGCACATCAACGTGGTATCGAAATGTGTTAGCAACCTCACAAACCACAACAGATGCGGTGCCCGCCATGTTGACAGGAAAATTTCCAAAGTCAGATGTTGGCCCTGTGTTGGCAAACCATCCAAAGAATTTGTTCACACTCATGAACGGCCATTTATCAATGGATGCCCATGAAGTAGTGACGGCGCTGTGTCCACGAAAAGTCTGCTCGCAAGTATCGGTTAGCGGTGGAGATCACATTGC
>CAZRHK010000069.1:5534-8518 GCA_964599815.1 uncultured Bifidobacterium sp.
AGACAACATCACCGTGACAGAGTGGGAAGACGGTGGACCGCAAACCCAAATTCCAGTTGTGGAAGATGTGGTGCAACGAGCCGCTCGTGCAGATAGGCCCACCTTGCATTTCGTGCATGCGCTGATTCCTCATCGTCCGTGGGTGTTGGCTCCAGACATGCGCGCTTCGCTGCAGTTACCTGCAGATAAGAGATCTATTCAAGTTCTTGATGGTCGACGAGATCGTCTACAGATTCATTTAAGTCAATATGCGGCCACCGACGCAGTGATTTCGAACATGGTGACCACAATGAAGAAGTCGGCTAACTGGAACAGAACCATGGTGATTGTGACTGCCGATCACGGCATCACTTTCCAGCAAGGCGAAAAACACAGAGAGACAGTCAACGTCAAGAGTCCTGGAACTCTTGAAGATTTGTATCGAGTTCCGTTGTTTATTAAGTATCCAGACCAAGTTGGACCAGTGGTGTCAGATTGCACGGCATCACAAGTGGACTTGTTGGCAACAGTCTCTGCTGTCACCGGCATTGATGCCGGATGGGCAACCGATGGAAAAGACTTGCGTACGTCATGTCCGCCACGAGATAAGCGACGAATCATTTGGCCAGACGGGTCTCACGACATGTCAACATCTTTCGCAGATGTCATGAAACGGGTGCAGTACTACGACCAGTGGATAGATGCAGATGGCGACGTTGACGACATTTATCGCAGTGGTCTCAGTGGGTCCCTGGTGGGCACAGTTGTTCCTGCAACTGCACCAGTGGAGCAATCTTTGCGCTGGACATTGAAAGAACAAAGCACGTATCAACGTGCTGGGAGCGGAAAATTTGCACCAGTGGTGACCCGTTCTCGTGGAACTTTGACAGCCTCTCGAAACTTCGCAGAATCTGAAGAAGCTCTGTTGGTAATGGACGGTGTTGTCTTTGGGGTCGTCTCTGAACTAGCTGGCTTAAAGAAGGGCGAAACAACTGAATTCACCAGCATTCCAATGTCTCGCCTACATACGCCCGGTTCACACAAGATGGAACTGTGGACAGTTAATTGGGCCAATAAAGATCAGCCTGTTTTCTCGCGAGTGAAGTAACGGCTTACTTTTGCGGAGTAACGCCTGCGAGTGCAATGGCCTCGTTCAGCGTGCTGGCACGTTTAATAGAGATTCCAGCGTTGATGTCTGGTGCGCTTGCAGGAACGATCGCTTGAGTGAAACCAAGTCGCGCTGCTTCATTGAGACGTTGACCTAAATGTCCGACAGTGCGCACTTCGCCAGCGAGTCCTACTTCGCCAATGACAACTAGGTCTGCTGGAAGTGGAACATTGCTGATTGCAGACACCAATGCGAGACATAAGCCAAGGTCTGCAGCCGGTTCACCAAGCTTCACGCCACCCACCACAGATGCATACACCTCGTGACCGGCCAAGCTAATTCGCGCGCGACGCTCTAGAACAGCCAACAACATAGAGAGTCGACCAGAGTCAACACCTTGCGCACTACGGCGCGCGGGTACAGCGGAATTCACTGGATTAGTGAGTGTTTGCAATTCCACTAACAGTGGACGCTGACCTTCAATGGTGGGAACAACGACAGAACCGGGAACCCCTGTGCGGCGATCGGTGAGGAACAATTGGCTTGCGTCGGGTACACCAGACAGACCTGTCTCTGTCATTTCAAACAGGCCAAGTTCGTTGGTTGGACCGAAACGATGTTTTGCAGCACGTAGAAGACGAAGAGCGTGATGACGTTCGCCTTCAAATGAAAGAACAGTGTCTACAACGTGTTCCAATACGCGCGGACCAGCAAGCCCACCTTCTTTCGTGACATGGCCAACGATGACAATGCTGACATTGCGTCGCTTGGCTTCTTGCACCAATCGGTGGGCACAGCCGCGCACTTGAACAACAGAACCAGGTGCCGACGATAAATCTGGATCGACAACAGTTTGAATGGAGTCAATCACCACGAGTGATGGATTGATTTTGTCAATTGCGGCAACAATGTTTGGCAACGACATCTCAGGAAGCAACCACAGTTGTTCGCTGACTGCACCAAGACGGTCGGCACGCAGGCGAACTTGTTGTGCGCTTTCTTCTGCGGTGACATACAAGGTTGGTCCAGAGGTGTTGGCCAAGAGTTGCAACAGCAACGTGCTTTTACCAATGCCTGGTTCGCCTCCGAGAAGTGTGACAGACCCCGGAACAAGGCCGCCACCAAGCACTCGATCTAGCTCTCCAATTCCGGTGGAGAGGGGATTGCTTTGCTTGGTGTCAACTTCGCCAATGGGTGTTGCTTCACCTGGGGGAACAAGGGCGAGACCAGCTGCAAGCGTGACAAGAGAATCTTCTGGCCCTTCAACATCTTCAACAAGAGAGTTCCAGGCACCGCACGCCAGACATTTTCCAGACCACTTAGGGAAAGAGGCTCCACATTCGGAGCAACGATGGACGAGCTTTAGTTTTGCCACGAGAGCGACATTACAAGCGGGGTGTGCGGGGGCGACGATTGCGTGCGTTTGCCACCAATAACAACAAGATGAGAGTGGCCACGATCCACAATGCCAGAAGCGCCAGTAACAATGTTCGGCCAACACGCGCAATGCTTGTTCCCACTGCAACATGCGTGGATGTAGTGGCTACGTCTACTCGAGAACCATCCATAGGAATCTGCCATGTGATGGTGTTGTCTTTTTGAATTCCAGTGGTGGAGTCAATCTCTCCTGGAAGCGACGCAGCAAAGGTGATTCCCACAGCATCTCCAAGGTCTATTCCTGCATCTGCAACTTCCGCGGCGTACGGCGAAACATCTAACAGTTCTAAGCCTGCGTCGTCAATGAAACTATCGAGGCCACCGTTGACTTCTAGACGACCACTAAGTGTCCAGGTGCTGTTGGTGTCTTTTCCAGATCGGGCGAGAACTAGTTCGTGCAATGGCCCGCGCGATTCGCTCACTTGACTGAGAATGGCCGTTGCTTCTGCAGGCGTGTTGA
>CAZRHK010000070.1:0-8187 GCA_964599815.1 uncultured Bifidobacterium sp.
GCTGCAGATGTTCCGTTCACTGCGGCCTCTGGAATCGCCGTCTCACCACTCGTTAGTTCTGCCACCCACTGGGGACAAGCAGGACGTTTCATGGAAGTCACCAGCAGTGTGAAAATTACCGGTCTCACCATTGAGGGCTTCATGGCCGAGCGAGGCGGAGCTTTCCATGTGAAGTCTGGTGCAACCTTGTATTTGGACAATGTGCGAGTGCAGAAGACTGGCGCATTTGACTGGTACAACTGCGGTGGGGCTATCAAGGCCGACCGTGGAAACTTAGATATTCGTAACACAATCTTTGATAACAACGTGGGTAAGTGTGACGGCGCAATCAGCATGGGTGATGGCAATGGAACCACCATGTACATCGCGAACACGACGATCACAAATAGCTTCACTAACAACAACTGGGCGGTCGGTTCTGCGCTTCCCACTGAAATGGTGAACGTCACAATCTCAGGCACAAAGAGTTGGTCTGGAGCTGCGGCAAGCGCCTTTTACATGGGTGGAATTGCAATGCCTTTGACGGTGAGTGGATCCTCATTCAGCGGTAATGGTGCAGTCGTCATCTCGAATGCTTCTGCTTCAGTGATTTCCAATTCGACCTTTACTACTTCGGGTTCAACTGCTGCGTTGCGTTTGCAAAACACGTACAGCACGTTTACTAATAACACTATTGAAAGCTGTACAACTGAATCGGGTACAGGAATCAATTCATCAAGCAGCAACACGTTCACCAATGCGTCAACATGCGATACAGCTAGTGCACCAAACGGAGCACGCGTGACCACGTATTCACGTACTTCAAATGTGGTCACCATGAATACTGCAGCAGCACATGGTTTTGACGCAGGTGACACGGTCCGTCTGTGCGGTCTGCAGGCATTCTCCACGTCGTGTAGCTACACCATGACAGTTGCCTCAGTGCCATCGTCAACCTCATTTACTTTTGCGCAGACAGCAGCAGACCTTGGAAGCACGAATGCGGTTGCAGAGTCTGCTCGTGCGGTATGGGTATTTGAACCCAGGGCAGTTGCTCCAAGCGCACCATCAATCACGTCAACCACTGCGGGTAACACACAAGTGGTTCTTGCCTGGTCTGCCGGGGCAAGTGGTACGTCGTCAATTACTGACTACGTCATTCAGTTCTCGCGAAATAACGGTTCGTGGACAACATTTAACGATGGTGTCGGAACTCAAACCAGTCGTACCGTTACAGGTCTCACTAATGGTGATTCGTACGAATTCCGCGTTGCTGCTGTTAGCGCCGACGGCACTAGTTCGTATTCGTCTGCGAGTTCGGCAGTGATTCCATCGTCCGGATCAACAACCACAACAACGACAACAACGACGCCTTCGTCTTCAACGACAACTCCGTCATCGTCAAGTTCAACGGTGGCACCATCGTCCAGTGTTCCTTCGTCAACTACGCCGTCTACAAGCGACACTGTTGTTGTGTCGTCGGATAATGACGGCGAAGAGGGCGGAACAACCACACGTCGCTCTGGCGCAACTCAATCGTCTACGACGACCACCAGCACGACAACAACCACAACCACAATTCCTGCCCCAGATGCTCCGGAAGCAGAACCAGGTTCAGTAGCTGCGCTCGTCGATGGTCAAGCCGTTAGTGGCACCATTAGTCGACTCAACAACACCTTGGTCGTTGAGGTTGGTGGAATCAACGCAGTGATTTCTGGAATCAGTCGCGATGGCAGCGTGGTGGCTCTTGATGAAGACGGAAACCTCAGGCTTGAAGAAGGTGACCTCATTTCCGTGGAGGCTTCTGGCTTCTCCTCGGGCTCTGGCGTTGAGTTGTGGGTCTTCTCCACACCATTCCGACTTGCAGACGTCACCGCTGGCTCAGATGGACGTGTCAGCGGTACGTATCCGTTGCCAGCATCGGTGGAACCAGGCTCGCACCGCGTTGTGCTGAAGGGTCAGAATTCGGCCGGCTCCGACGTGGTGGCAGGCGTTGGCCTTTACATTGGCGAGCCGTTCAATGCAGACGGGGTCTCACCATGGGTCATTTGGACCCCAGTGTCGCTGGCTATTGCATTCGCTTTGATCATTCCTGCAACACGCCGTCGTCGCAAGCAGCGCGAAGTTGTAACGACAGCTTGATCGGTCAACAGCATCGGGTTGCGAGGGCCCTACTTGGGGCTCTCGCAACTGTCGGTCTTGCAGTGGGCTTAGTTGGGCAGTCGCTCATTCAATTTGTCTCGTCCGCAGACTCTGCCGGCAGCACCGTTACTTCACTCATTGGCGATGATGAACTTCGTGGTCTCATTGCAAAAGAAATTGTTGAGAAAGCCGAAGAGAACAACTCAGACCCCACTCAGCGCTTGTTGTTTGTTGTGGCGCGCACACAAATATCGAAGCTTGTTGCCAACAAACTTGAAGATCCACTTCTAGCTGACGTGATTGGTGATGTGGTGCAGGCTGCATACCGGGTGTATGTAGATGGTGAGCAGATTGTCTCAGTTGACGTTTCCAGATTTGGTGACATTGCACGAGATGCTATTTCTGCAGTTGATTCACGCTTATCAACCGATATTTCTGCCAATTTTGAACCACTCGAAATAACTCGTTCCACCGACTCACCCAACCTTGGACAGTGGGTAACCATTGCAAAATTTGTGAGTTGGATACTCGTCTTGTTAAGCGTTCTTTCAACTGCCATTGGTTGGCAACTGACAGCAGATCGGCGCGACAAGCGAATGCAGTTCATCGGAGTAGTTATCGCTATGTCTGCCGTCGTCATTGCAGCAGTTGTGTTCGCAACGAGAACTATTGCGCCTCAATTCTCTGATGAGTACAGAAGTGCTATTTCCGTCATCGCAGACTTCGTGACATCGCCAGCGCTGACTAGAGCAATTGTGTGCGGGGTCCTGGGTCTTCTGTGTCTCGGTAGTGGGCTAGTGCTGCGTCGACAACATTCGCCAGAGCTTCTTTAATTTTCTGCAATTACCCGTTGCAAGGTGAGTAGTTGCTTGCGAAGCATGATTCCATCACCAGGTGCAAGTAGCAACTTTTCAATAATCCGGCCACCGGGCACATTGATTCGTGCGCGCATTCGCGTGACCAATCGAGTACCAGCGGGGTCGGGGCGAAGTTCATACGCCAGGGTGAAGCACATGCGCTTTCCAAAACCATTTGTGGATGTCGACAACACATACGCATGTGGCTCATTAACAACTGATGCAATAAATGAAATTGGCCCTGCAGGAACCTGTGATCCGCTGATGATGTCTTGCCATTCAGGGTGAACTTGTCGCGCGCTTTTCTTTCCGAGATTGTCTATCCAGTCGTAGCTGTACCAACCCGCACGACCAAAACCCATTTGACGAATCCACGGAAAGACCTCGTGAGGTGGTGCCGAGATGGTGATGCATCGTGTCGCACTCACGCGAGCGTCTGAACACAAGTTGTCACCAACGACAGAGCTTGCGATTTCTTCGGGCGTGGAACCCCAGGATTCAAGAAACATCGCTAACAGTGTGGCTGCTAGCGATGTCCTTTTCGCGAATGTGTGGAATCTTTATGACTCGTCTGAGGAGCGACGTCGAATGACCACTGGGATGAGCAAGCCGACGAGGAGTGCAAGGCCGATGACAATTGCTACTGCCACCGAGGTCCCAGATGCGCCAGTATTTTCAGCACCGGCGATTAGTCCAAGTGCAATCACTGTTTCTTCGCCCGCAGTGCTGGCTGATTTCAGCACAAGGCGGTGTTCGCCTTCGGTGAGGTTGGCTGGCACTGCAAATGTTCCCTGAGCGCGACCCTTTTCGTCGGTTGTGATGGCTCCGATATTTGTTGGGGTTGAGAACAGCCATGCCTCAACTTCTTCTTCTGGTCCGAAGCCTGTCGCATCTACAACCAAGCTGTCAGTTGAAGTAACTCGAAGATTGCCATCGGTGTCGAGAGCAACTTGTTTTCCATCTTTATCAACAACCGAAACGGTGAGTTCTACTCCCGAACCACCAACAGAAAGCTTGTTGTTGCTTCGCTGAACAACAAGGTCGGCGGTGGATCCGTTAACGGTCAACTTGGCTGAGCCTGCGGTGACTTCTGGTGCTTCGGGCGCATCTGCGGCACTTGTCGACCCTGAAGTTGATGCCCGTGGCGGCAACGTTGTTGTGGTTGTAGTTGTTGTGGTTGTAGCTGTTCGGATTGCTGATCCGGAAGCAGTAGCAACTGTTGTTGATGTGGTGTTGTTCAATCCACCGTCAAGCACCGTGGTGGACGGCGACGTGATGCTGGGCGCCACAGTTGTTCCCGGAGCAGCCGTGGTGGTACTTGCTGGAACTGTGGTGGTGGTAGAAGTCGTGCTCGTGGTGGTCGTTGTCGTAGTAGTGGTTGATGAAGTAGTTGTGGTGACAGCTTGTCCAACTTGGTACTTGTACATGTCGCTGAAGCGCCAACCAGTTGTGATCAACATTTGACCGTCTGATGAGAGCGATGCGCTTGCAGCCCATTGGTGAGAGATGGACACTCGAGTCGCACGTACACCGGTGGACAAGTCGTAGACGTCCAAAACTTCTGGCCACAATCCACCCTGGTTTTGGTAGATGAGGTAGCCCAATTCGCGCGATGTATCGACAACAAACGGCGATGGTCCAAGAACATTTCCAAGACTTCCATGTCCGAGGTACGAGCTCCAGAGTTTGTTTGGAGTTCCGCCAAGGTTGTTCCATGCGGAGAAGACGCCATTGTTTGATGCGACGTACAGAGTGGTGCCAGCGCCGTTGATACCAAGGAACGAAGGCCCGTCGGCAGTTGTTGAGCCAGCGCTTGTCTGTACAGAAAATGTGTTGTCAATGGTTCCGCTTGGCAATGCAATACGCGTAACGGATGTTCCTCCGGACGTGACATGACCCCAGATACTCGACGCATATACAAAGTCGCCAGTGGGGCTCATGGCCAGACGAATCATTGGGTTAGAGCCATTAGTAACACTGGTTTTGCCATATGTGCTGAGATCAATAATTTGAACAGATGTTCCAGCGTCACTCCAGCTTGAGGCGCACGAGATAACGAGCTGCTGATCGTTTGGCGTTAATTCCATGTTGCGCATGCCGCGAGAACCTTGCGAACACACATTGGTAATTGGAGTGGACACTGCGCCTGTTGCAATGGTGATTCGAGACACTGAGTTGTCATAAGCGTTCATGATCCACGCATATGTTCCCGTGGAGTCAATGTCGACTTCATTTGGTTCACCGCCTACGGCAACCACTCGAACAGTTGCGCCGTTACTTGCGTTGACAATTCGAACTCGTGCTTGCTTGTTCTCACCAAAAAT
This sequence comes from uncultured Bifidobacterium sp., assembly GCA_964599815.1. Lineage (GTDB taxonomy): Bacteria > Actinomycetota > Acidimicrobiia > Acidimicrobiales > Ilumatobacteraceae > UBA2093. Next base: position 5,303 of record CAZRHK010000070.1, read on the forward strand.
GACGTAGTTGCCGTCTGGTGTGATGTCTGCACCCCACACGCCAACGTTGTTTGGGTTTGATAGCGATGAGTCTTGAAAGTTCCACCGAGCAGCTTGAACGGGGTTCTGGTACGACGTGGCCTGTGCACTGCCTAACGACAGGCCAACAGTGCCTGCAAGGGCAGTGGCGGCCACTAATGCATTTCCCACAATGGTTGACACGCGCTTCATGAGATCTCCTGTAACAGTCAATGACTGTCTCAGATTATGCCCCAAATGAGGCCGTCAGGCAATTACGGAGGTAGAAAAAAGGCATGATTCAGCCCCGCGAGATTGTGTTTGAACCCGGGGCGGTCACAGCCCTCACCGAAATCCTCGGCATCATGGCCGACCAAGTCATGGGGGAAGCGCAAAGCACTCGTTGGGAGATGACTCGCTTAGTTGAACTTGAGGCGCGATTAATGCAGCCTGCCGAAGGAGACCCGGTCACTATCGGGATAGACGACGCGGCTTTGCTGCTCGACGGCATGGCCTTTACCGAAATCATGTCCGTTGAGTTTCCGTGGTTTGAAATGGTGCAATGGACATCAGATTTTGTCACTGGCCAATTACGCCAACATTGGACAGAGGATGAATGGCGCGACTATTCGGCTCGTCACTAGTACACCTCTGATTACGCTTTCCATATGACTGAACCACGGCGTGAACTTCCGCCCGGCTACCAAGAGCAGCTCGACCTCGGATACGTGTTTGGTGGCCTTTCTACTTTTGCGCAACGCCCGTTTGTTCCCGATGCTCAACAGTTGAAGGAGTGGCAACCAGATGTTGCCGTTATGGGGGCACCATTCGACCTTGGCACCACAAATCGCCCTGGTGCGCGGTTTGGTCCACGCGCCGTGCGTACGCAGGCATATGAGCCAGGCACATTTCATCTCGACCTTGGACTTGAGATTTTTGACCACTTGGAAGTAGTTGACGCGGGTGATGCGTTTTGTCCACACGGACGAGTGGAACAAAGCCTCGACAACGTGAAAGCAAAAGTCGCAGACATTGTCAATGCAGGAATCACTCCCATTGTGATTGGTGGCGACCACACCATTACATGGCCATCGGCTACAGCTGTCGCAGAAAAGTATGGATTTGGTCGAGTTGGAATGGTTCACTTCGATGCGCACGCCGACACTGCCGACACAATTGACGGCAACTTGGCAAGTCATGGAACTCCAATGCGACGACTTATTGAAAGCGGTGCGATTCCAGGGAAGAACTTTGTTCAGGTAGGGCTTCGCGGTTATTGGCCAGGTCAAGACGTGTGGGACTGGATGGCTAGTCAAGGAATGAAGTGGCACTTAATGGATGAAGTGCATCGTCGTGGTCTCGATGCTGTGATCACCGATGCAATTTCGGAAGCAATGGATGGCGTTGACTACCTCTATGTCTCGGTGGATATTGACAGTCTCGACCCTGCGTATGCACCTGGTACAGGAACACCCGAGCCAGGTGGAATTTCATCAGTTGAAATGTTGCGTGCACTGCGTCGACTCGCAATGGAAACACCACTTGTTGCATTTGATGTGATGGAAGTTGCGCCACCGTACGACCACGCCGATTGCACTGTGAATGTTGCCCATCGACTCATTATGGAAGTGCTCGCAGGATTGGCGTGGAAGAAAAGTCATTAGAGGGCCATCACCCTCATCGACGACGCTTTGGTGGGCGTGGTTATTTTCATCGCATTGGCCCGGGGCTCATTACTGGAGCAGCAGACGATGACCCATCTGGAATCGGCACGTATTCACAAGTTGGTGCCGCTTTTGGTTTCTCCATGCTGTGGTCAACATTTGCGGCTTTGCCGCTTGCAATTGCAGTGCAAGAAGCAACAGCGCGACTTGGTTTGTTCTCAGGAAAAGGTCTTGCTGCACTCATTAAGGAACAATTTCCGAAGTGGGTGTTGTACGTGGCATTGGTGCTCGTTGTCGGCGCCAATTCGTTCAACATTGGGGCTGACCTCGGATCAATGGCGGCGGCAACACGGCTTATCGTTCCGCTTCCGTATGTAACGCTTGTTGTTGCTTTCGCAGTTCTCATGGCAATTATTGAAATAGTTGTTCCATATCACCAGTACTCGCGAGTGTTGCGTTGGCTATGTGTGTCACTGCTGTCGTATGTTGCAGTTCTGTTCATCATTGATGTCTCGTGGGTTGACGTTTTTGGTGAGATTGTTACCCCAAGTGTTTCAATGGACAAGGCAACTGTTGCTGCATTAATTGCATTATTCGGAACAACAGTCTCTCCGTATCTCTTCTTCTGGCAGACCAGTGAAGAGGTAGAAGAACTGAAGAGTGATGGTGAACGAACCGCGTCCGACGGTGATGCAATCGGACATCTTCGCGCGATGCGTGGTGATGTTATTGCGGGTATGTCGTCTGGTGTATTTGTCATGTTCGCCATCATGGTGACCTCTGCAGCAACACTTGGTACAGCAGGCATTACAACGGTTGGCACCGCCGAGCAAGCTGCAATGGCGCTTGAACCACTTGCCGGAAGTGCAGCCAAATACTTGTTCGCATTCGGGATCATTGGCACTGGTCTTCTGGCTATCCCTGTATTGGCGGGGTCTACGTCGTATGCGTTAGCTGAAACATTTGGGTGGCGTGAAGGACTTAGTTTGAAGTTGTCGCAAGCACGCGCGTTCTACATGGTGATTGTGGTGTCCATGTGCATTGGAATGGCGATGAATCTCGTGGGTCTTGACCCCGTTCGCGCGTTGTATTGGTCGGCAATTTTGAACGGTGTTGCAGCTCCACCATTGATTGTGATGATTTGGATTCTCAGTAGGCGACAATCGGTGTTAGGAGAGCGGCGCAGTGGCCGCTTGTCCTCTACATTTGTGGGGCTCGCCGCTC
>CAZRHK010000071.1:0-8187 GCA_964599815.1 uncultured Bifidobacterium sp.
CAAACGAAGAAGTGCTGCGCTACTACGCACCAGTCACCATGGCCCGCAAAGTTGTGGAGGACGTTGAAGTGTCTGGTTGCCCCATGCGTTCCGGTGAACAAACATTGGTCACCTTCCCTGCAGCAAACCACGACCCTGCTGCATTTGAAGATGCGCATATTTTCAAACTGGATCGCGAGAACAATCGCCACGTGGCATTTGGTCTTGGCATTCACCGTTGCGCAGGCTCAAACCTTGCACGACTTGAGATGTTGGTGGCGTTCCAGGAATGGCTTCGCGCTTTCCCCAACTACAGCCTTGACCCAACCAAGAAGACCACATGGGCTAACGGCCAAGTTCGTGGCCCGCGCCAAATTCCAGTTCTACTGAATCGCTAAATACGTCTCTACACAGACGGAATAATGCGGGGCGTCCACGGACGTGCTTCGTCCCAGTAATGCCCAACAACAGTGCCCTCGCGCAGTTTGGCGAGAAAGTCTTGTGGTCCGTCGAAGTCGGGCATCTCAATGAATGCGCTTCCTAACGCCAGTGGCACGTGAGCATCACTTCCGGCACCAATGGGAAGATTCCGTTCCGCCGCAAACGACACGGCGCGTGCATTCAACGACTTCAACGATGTCTTCGAGTTGTGCCCTTCAACGGCATCAACAAGTCCAGCTGCAGCAATGTCGTTCAATGATGCCTCGGTGAGGTTCTTGCGCATGGGGTCAAATGGGTGCGGAACATACACAAGACCACCTTGTGCACGAATCTGCTCACACGTTGCCGCTGCACTGGCGCCATACGAAATCTTTTCGGTGAGAAACAACCCGATGACTTCGCCAGTGTGAGTTCGCACTTCTTCTCCAACAATCACGCGACACACATCGGCCAAGAGTTTCTGCAAACGAACCGCACCTTCAATGGCGTTGTGATCGGTAATACACAACACATCGAGACCGCTCTCTACAACGCTGTCGTAAATTTCGTCCAATGTTGTAGTGGAGTCACCAGAGAACATGGTGTGACTGTGCATGTCAACGCGCACCTTTCCTGGTGCGCACGGTGTTGCCAAATGTGGATGGCGTTCAATTGCTGCAGCAGAGGCAACAGCCACGTGGCTATGCCCCACTCATGGTGACGCCAGAGATCACCAACGACACGCCCACTGCACGCATAGGCAACCAGTCAACGTCTGCGCCAATTTCTTGCACGTCTAACAACATGCGTTGCAATGTGGAGGCAATGGTGAATTCGCGAATAGGTTCAGCAGTTTTGCCATTCCGAATAACAAGACCACTTGCACCAGTTGAAAAATCTCCCGACACAGGGTTCACGCCGCTGTGCAAACCCTGCACGCTGTCAATAAGAACGCCATCTTCAATTCCAGCAATGAGTTCTTCTTGTGTTTTTGTGCCCGGCGTTAACTGCAATGCCACACAACCGCCGGCGTTGCCAGTGCTGCGTGTTTTCATGCGGCGTGCGCTGTATGCATCGTGCACAAACATTTTCAGCACGCCATTTTCAATGAGAACATTGCGTCGTGCGGCCAAACCATCGCCATCTGTTTCGCGTGCGTAGTAGGCGCGAGAGTCGGTGGGGTCGTCGACCAATGTGATGAGCGGTGAGGCCACTTGTTCGCCAATGCGGTCTGCAAAGATGCTGCGACCCTTCGACACGCTTTCACCGTTCAATGTTCCACCGATGATGGACAAGAACTGCGATGTCACCATGGGGTCCAACACAACAGTGGTCACTTTGCTGGCGGGCTTCACCGCGCCCAACAACCGAGTTGCACGTACCGCAGCTTTTTTGGCGGCAGCAGGAAGATCGAACTGTGCGGGGTTGTCACCCAAGGCAAACGCCCAACCTGTTTGTGTTTCGCCGTTGTCATCCACCAACACACTCACGGTGGCGTAGCAACTGTTGGAACGGCTGCTGCTTCGAATGCCCAACGTGGTGGCAGATGCTTCTTCGGTGCTGCCATCTGAATAGTTGGCGTCATCAATTCGTAAGCGACTGTCTTCTGCCAACACGAGACGCTCTAGTTCTTTGGCGATCTCAATCTTTTTGTCGGTGGGAAACGCTGCAAGTTCGTCGTCCCACAATTTTTGTTCCACCACGGGAACTCCGTCTGGTTCTGCAAGACCAGCGAATTCGTCAACACTGCCGTATTCGGCGTTTTCGCGCGCTTCGGCCAACACCTCGCGCCACGATGCTTCGTCGAAAGTTCCAGCAGACGATGAACCCGTGCGGCCATCAACAATCACAGTGACGCTGACGCCTTGGCTTTGTGCAGACACAAAGTGTTCTACTTCGCCATTACGAACACGTACGTCTGTCTCTGTGGAACGCGACAGATATGCAGCAATCTGTTCGCCAGGTTGTGCTTCGGCAATGATTGCGTCGGCGATGGCCTGTAAATCGTCAACGGTGTCGCGGCTCATGATGCGGTTCCGCCAATGGTCATTGATTTGACGCGCAATGTTGGCTGACCGTCGCCAACAGGAACACCTTGTCCGTCTTTGCCACACGTGCCGGGGTTACCCATTGCAAAGTCATTGCCCAACAAATCGATGTCGGCCAACACTTGTGGACCATTTCCAATGAGGTTGCCTTCGCGCAATGGCTCGGTGATTTCGCCATTTTCAATGAGGTAGGCCTCGGTCATACCGAACACAAAGTCTCCCGTTGCGGTGTTGACACTGCCGCCACCAAGCTTTGCCACATACACACCCTTTTCAGTGGCGCGAATGATGTCGTCTGGTTCTTCGGTTCCATTCATGACGAAGGTGTTTGTCATGCGCACCATGGGAAGGTGTTCATAACTTTGACGACGTCCGTTGCCACTTGGTGCGCGACCTTCTTGACGTGCACGAATGTGATCCCACATGTAATCGGTGAGAACACCGTTTTCAATTAACACGTTGCGCTGCGCTTTGTGGCCTTCGTCGTCAATACCAATGGCTCCCCATTCGCGTGACATGGTGCCGTCGTCGACCAAAGTGACGAGTGGTGATGCAACAAGTTCGCCCATGCGATTTGCATACACCGATGCACCACGTGAGACAAGGTCTGCTTCCAAACCGTGGCCGCATGCTTCGTGGAACAACACACCGCCAGAACCGCACTTAATAACAACTGGCATGGCGCCACTTGGTGCAGGGCGAGCCTTCAACTTTGTGACGGCTTGGCGAGCTGCGCGTTGTGCGAGTTCTTCAATGCTTTCTTCGTCAAACAATTCAAAACCGATGGTGTAGCCGAGCGAATCGAAACCCGTTTGCATACCGGTGTCGCCGTTTGCAACAACAGTGATGCGGAAGTTGGTACGCACTTGTTCGTCGGTGGCGAAAACTCCATCACTGTTTGCAACAAGAATGCGTCGCTGGCTGTCGCCGTAACTTGCTGAGACTTGCACGATGCTGCTGTCGATGCCACGTGCAATGTCGTCGGCCATTTTCAACAGTTCCACCTTGCGCACTTTTGGAACGCTGGTGGGAAGAATGCGAATGTCGTTGACCTTCTGGCGAGTCATTGGTTGAAGAGACACCGTGTGCGTTCCACCACCACCAGTAGATGCTGCTGCGGCAGCTGCTTCGGCTGCGGCCATGAGACCTTTTTCAGTGAGATCAGATGTGTAGGCGAAACCCGTGGTGTCGCCATTGATGACGCGAATACCTGCGCCAGAGCTTCGTGCGTTAGAGACGGCTTCTACTTTGCCGTCGTCAAGACCGGCACCCATGGCTCGCTTGTCTTCAATAAACACTTCGGAGAAGCCGGCACCCGTGGCGCGCCCCTTGGCGAGGACCCGCTGAAGGACAGAAGTATCAATGTCGTGGGAAAGATCTACAAGGCTCACGCCGACAGCCTACTGAGGGGCTATGCCTTGGTCTCTGCGCGTCCTAGTCTTGGTGGCGCATGACCGACGCCGTTTCCACCACAGTTCTCCCCGAGGAGCGTGAACACCAGACCAGGTGGTGGAAAGAAGTGCTGATTATGGGTGTCTTCTATGCCATCTATACGGCCACCCGAAACCGCTTTGGGTCGTTCTCTGTGGGCGATACAGACATTCCATTGCACGCATTCAACAACGCCGTAAAAGTGATGCGACTCGAGCGCGCCATTGGATTGTTCCACGAGGAAACTATTCAAGAGTGGTTCTTGCCGCACGAGTGGTTCTTGCAAGCGATGAACACGTTCTATGGCACCGCGCATTTTGCTGTGACCATCACGGTGTTCTTTGTGTTGATGAACCGACGCAAAGATGTGTTCCCGTTGTATCGAAATGCGTTGGCCGCAATGACGGGCTTGGCGATTATTGGTTTCGCATTGTTCCCCTTAATGCCGCCACGTTTGTTGGACGAACCCTGCCCACCAGTTGGGTACGGCGCGGCGTGTATTGAACATGAATTACGCAACTACAACGGCGCAGAGAATTTTGGTTTTGTGGACACGTTGAAGGAATACGGCGGACCGTGGGATTTCAGCTCTGGAGGAATGGCGAAGGCGTCTAATCAATATGCCGCCATGCCGTCATTGCATATTGGGTGGTCGTCATGGGTGGCGTTTGGCATGTGGCCGTTGCTTCGTCGCAAGTGGTTGCGGGCAGCGGCGTTGTTGTATCCGGCGTTGACGTTGTTCTGCATTGTGGTCACCGGCAATCACTTCTGGGTCGACGGTGTTGGCGGCTTAATTGTTCTTGGCCTTGGTTTTGTGATTGGCCAGCGGTTGCATTCGTGGAATCAGGCGCGTCTTGATGCGAAGTTTGAGATTTTGAAGAATGGGCATCCGTCTGCCGGCTCAATGACGCCATGACGCATTCCCCGCGTGACGGCATGCCGTCATACAGGTTTTAGAAACTGTGGTAGCCGCCGTCAATCGTGATGACATCACCTGTGTGATACGCGCTTGCATCGCACGCCAAATACACCGCTAATGCACTGAAGTCATTTGGTTGACCCCACCGGCGCATCGGTACGCGTGGCAACACGTTCGCAACAAACTTGTCCCACCCAAGTGCAGGTGCCGTCATTTCGCTTTCAATCCATCCGGGAAGAATGGCGTTGCTACGAATTCCGTGACGTGCATGTTCCACTGCAATCGCGCGCATCATGGAAATGAGTCCTGCTTTTGATGCGCCGTAATGCTGACCGCGTTGTTGACCGAAATACGCAGAACCAGATGTGGTGAACACCACCGATCCGCCTTCGCCACGCGACACCATGTGTTGCACTGCAGTTTGTGCGGTGTAAAACGCACCGTCGAGATTCACTCGCATCACACGATGCCATTCGTCGTCGGTCATAGAGATGAAGCTTTCTGCTTTGCCACCAACGCCAGCGTTTACGAAACATGCATCGACTCGTCCGAATGCCGCCACGGTTGCGGCAAACGATTCAGTCACCTGTTGCTGGTCGCCCACATCGCAGATGAGGTCAAGAACTGTTGCGCCCATGCCCTCTAACTCTGCTTTCGCCGAAGCGTTCTTCGTGGCCGAGGTTCCCCAAATGGCGACTGTGGCGCCCTTGCTGGCCAGCCCTCGAGCCATTCCCAGTCCGATTCCGCCGTTTCCGCCCGTGACCACAGCCACCTTGCCCGACAGGTCAAATAAGTCCTTCATACGCCCTAGACCGTAGCCTTATATCTATATGGCACTTCTCGATGGCATTCACGAACCGGCGGATCTTCGCCCGTTGTCAATGCCTCAGCTAGATGCCTTGGCAGAAGAAATCCGTACCTTCATCGTCAACGCCGTTGCTGAGACGGGCGGTCACTTGGGGTCAAACCTTGGGGCCGTGGAATTGTCCATTGCGTTGCACCGTGTATTTGAATCCCCCACCGATGCCGTTCTGTGGGACACCGGCCATCAGGCCTACGTGCACAAGATTCTCACGGGCCGTCAATCTGGTTTTGGCAAGTTGCGTCAGCACGGTGGCATCTCTGGGTATCCCAGCCGCGAAGAGAGCCGTCACGACTTCATTGAGAACAGTCACGCCTCCACTGTGTTGTCGTATGCACACGGTCTTGCTGTTGCGCGCGATGCAGGAGTGAACAACTTCCGCCACATCGTTGCGGTGATTGGTGACGGCTCCATGACCGGCGGCATGGCGTATGAAGCGTTGAACAACCTTGGTCATTCGAAGAGTCGCGTGATCATTGTGTTGAACGACAACGGACGTTCGTATGCACCAACAATTTCAAATTTGTCGCATGGTGGTGCAGTGTTATCTGGTGATGTCACTGGTGAGTTACCACGTGTTACCGAAAAAGGTTTTATTGATCGCGCCACCGGCAAGTTGTCGCGCAAACTCACAGACATTCGTTTGAATCCTGTGTATGTGCGCCGTCAGCGAAAGTTCGAAGCATTCATGCGTGACTTACCACTGGTTGGTAAGCAAGCAGAGTCTGGTGTTGAGGCATTCAAAGCAGCAGTGCGCGAGTTCTTGCAGCCGCCGTCGTTCTTTGAAGCGTTAGGTGTCCGTTATGTAGGCCCAGTAGATGGTCATGACATTGCAGAACTAGAGCGTGCATTCACTGCTGCATTGGCGCGCGAAGACGAAGGCCCGTTGGTGGTGCATGTGTTGACGCAAAAGGGTCGTGGCTACTCCCCTGCTGAAGATGACGATGAGAAGCATCTGCACGACACGCCAACATTTGACCCCATTGATGGCCCACAGAAGTCTGCGCCATCTGGTTTCACTGGTGCGTTTAGTCACGCATTAGTTGCTGAAGCAAAGAATGACCCACGGATTGTTGCAATTACTGCTGCAATGCCTGGTCCCACTGGATTGTTGGAATTTCAAGAGATGTTCCCCGAACGTTTCTTCGACGTTGGTATTGCAGAACAACATGCAGTGACAGCAGCAGCTGGAATGGCGATGGGCGGTTTGCGTCCTGTTGTTGCGCTGTCTTCAACGTTCTTGTCTCGCGCTTGGGACCAAGTGGTGTACGACGTTGCATTGCATCGTTTGCCAGTGGTGTTCTGTTTGGATCGTGCGGGAATTACTGGAGACGATGGCCCGTCGCACCATGGCGTGTATGACATGGCGTTGTTGTCGAAGGTTCCGGGCATGCGCGTGTTAGCGCCGTCTTCGGTTGAGGATTTAGAGCAGATGTTGCACGATGCCATGACACTGGCCGCCGAAGGCCCCGTGGTGATTCGTTATCCAAAGGGCAAGGCGCGTTCTGTTGATGCGTCACGCGTTGGCAGTGGGTTGTCTGCGTTGAAGTTGAACCGCGGTGATGGTTCGGTGGCCATCTTGGCTATTGGGAAGATGGTGGGTGCTGCGGAAGCTGCATTGCCATTGCTTGAGGAATTGGGCATTCGTGCCACGGTGTACGACGTTCGTTCGTGTGCGCCGCTGGATGCTTCGATGATTGCTGATGCTGCGTCACACCGTTGTGTGCTGACGGTGGAAGATGGCATCCGCGATGGCGGCATTGGGTCATTGATTGCCGATGCAGTGCATGCAGTGTCCCCACATGTAGTGGTGGAGTCGTTGGGCGTACCCACGAAATTCATTCCGCACAACAAGCCAGATGTGATTCTGGCGTCGCTTGGTTTGGATGCAGCAGGAATTGCATCTGCTGCCCAACGCCTCTTGGCGTAGCGTTCAGGTATGGCGTCTGACCTCGCAGCTGAACTGGACTTTGCACTCTCTGTTGCAGATGCAGCCGATGCATATACGTTGCCGCATTTTCAGGCTCGCTCATTCAATGTGTCGCTGAAGGAGAATCAAACAGAGGTCACCGAGATTGATCGCGGATGTGAAACATTGGTGATGGATCTCATTCGTTCTGCTCGCCCACACCATTCCTGGTACGGAGAAGAACATGGTTCTGGAGGAACTACTTCCTCGGAGTTCACGTGGGTTGTGGACCCAATTGATGGAACATCGAGCTTTGTGCGCAGTGTTCCAGTGTGGGCAACATTGATTGCGTTAGTGCACGCTGAACTTGGGCCAGTGATGGGCGTAGCATCTGCGCCGGCACTTGGAATGCGGTGGTGGGGCTTTGTTGATGGTGGTGCGTATTTCAATGGCTCACCGATTCAAGTGAGTTCTGTTGGCTCATTGTCAGAGGCGTCGTTGTCGATTACGGCGAATTCATTGTGGGACAAAATTGGAAAGACCACCCATATAGATGAGTTGACACGATCTGCTTCTCGCGTGCGCGGCTACGGCGATTTCTGGCAGCACATGTTGGTAG
>CAZRHK010000072.1:0-8135 GCA_964599815.1 uncultured Bifidobacterium sp.
TTAGGAGAGCGGCGCAGTGGCCGCTTGTCCTCTACATTTGTGGGGCTCGCCGCTCTGGTGAGCACCACTTTGCCGGCTGTTTATCTCTTGATGCCATGATTCGACTCAATACTGATCCACTTCGCACAAACAAAAACTTTCGGAATCTGTGGCTATCGGGTGTCATCACTGGACTTGGTTCCTTTGCCACCTATGTGTCGATGCCCTATCAAATCGCTGAAATTACGGGTTCGTATGTGGCGGTGGGTTTGTTGGGTATTACGGAAGTTGTTCCCATCATCGTGTTTGGTTTGTGGGGCGGCGTGATTGCCGATCGCTTTGATCGACGAAACGTTGTTGTAGTCACAGAAGTCATCATGTTGTTGCTCACGGGGGTGTTGTTGGCTAACGCTCTGATGCCGACTTCTCAAACATGGGTGATTTATCTCATTTCCTCCTTGTTTGCTGCTGCCGATGGAATACAGCGCCCGAGTCTTGATGCCATGTTGCCTCGCGTAGTGACTCCAGATCAGCTGGCAGCAGCAGGTGCCCTGCGGTCACTACGCAGAAACATTGCGCACATCACTGGTCCTGCGCTTGGTGGAATATTGATTGCAATTGGTGGAGTAGGGCTCGCATATTCGTTCGACGTAGTGTCGTTTGTCGCCAGCGTGTACTTCTTATTGAGAGTGGCACGACTTCCTAGTCAGCGTGAAGTATTCGAAAAACCTTTGCATGAATTAAGACTTGCTTTTTCGTATCTGCGCACTCGTCGAGACATCATTGGCACCTATCTCGCAGACACCATCGCAATGATTTGTACGTTTCCATTTGCGTTGTTTCCCTTCATCGTTGATGAATACAACGCACCATGGGCGCTTGGCTTTCTCTATTCGTCACTTGCCGTGGGAAGTTTGATTGCAACGGTAACTTCGGGATGGACATCGCGCGTCCATCGGCATGGAAAGGCCGTCTTGTGTTCTGCCGGCGTATGGGGAATCGCAATTTGTGCTGCAGGGTTTGTGAAGAACATCTGGTGGGTTCTGTTCTTCCTGATGCTTGCTGGAGCAGCCGACATGATGAGTGGTCTTTTCCGTTCACTCATCTGGGATCTCACGATTCCCGATGAACTTCGTGGTCGAATGGCCGGTCTTGAATTGTTGTCGTACGGCGTGGGACCACAAGTGGGGCAGGTTCGTTCCACATTGACAGCACGATTCACAACTATTCAGACATCGTTAATTGCTGGCGGTGCGGTCTGTGCAGGCTCAATGGGGCTGTTGAAATCAGCGATGCCGTCGCTGTGGAGATTTGATGCTCGAGTGACGCAATCGAGTCAGGACGCGTGATTGCATAACGGCTTTGCTAGACGAATCTTTGCTGTTTCTGCCGGATTACTGAGAGCAGCAAGTGCCAGTTCAAAATCTGGCAGTTCCCACACATCGCCGTCGTCGGTAATCATGATGAAGCGATCAAAGTTGGCGAGGAATGTGCGGTCGTGGCTCACCGACATCACCGTTCCTTCGAAGCCCTCTAGTGCCTTTTCGAGTGCTTCTGACGATTCAATATCTAAGTTGTCGGTGGGCTCATCTAAGAGCAACACATTGTGACCAGCTAATTCGAGGCTAAGAATTTCAAGACGAGCCTTTTGACCGCCCGACAAAGTTTGAAACTCCTGACGTGCATTGTTTCGAAGACCATATCGAGCAAGTGCAGCCATTGACTTTTGTTCGTCCACCAATTTGTCGCGAACAATGTCAATGCATTCGCGCCCTTTGAACTCGGGGCGGTCATTAATTTGGGTGAACATGCCAACAGAGGTTCGAGGACCATAAGTAATGGTTCCCTGTAGCCCATCTTGCTTGCCATTCAACGCGTTGAGTAAGTGGGTTTTACCTGTGCCGTTGGGCCCGATGAGTCCAACACGCTCTCCGAAGTGCACTTCATCTGAGAATGGCAAGAACAAATCCGAAACGGCCACGGACTCAAACTTCACCACGCGGCGCGCGGAGTCTGCACCGGTGAAACGAACATAAATCTGTTGGTCGGGAACTGGTGGTGGAGGAGGACCAGCCTTCACGAACTTTTCCCAACGAGTCTCCGCTGCATTTGCCTTGGTGGCGTTCTTAAAGTTTTGTGCGGCACGTTGTTTCATGATTTTCATGTGGTGGAACAAACGCCGTTCTTCATCGTTCCATCGCTTGAGGTCATCACCTAACAACTCTTGGCGTTTTTGGCGTGCTTCGGGGAACGTGGCGTATGAACCACCGTGCACCCAACAACCCGAACCTTCTACTGCGATAATTTTTGTGGCGACTCGTTCTAATAACAAGCGGTCGTGACTCACCATCAAGATGGTGCTCTTGCATGCACGTATTTGATCTTCTAGCCATGAACGTGTGGGAATATCGAGATAGTTGTCAGGTTCGTCTAAGAACAAGACATCGGCACCAGAGTTCAGTAACAAATCAAGAACTAAGCGTTTGCGTTCGCCACCAGAGAGCTCTCCCACTTTGCGCGCCGCAAAATCGGTGACTGGGGTCTTCACGCTTCGTTGCGCCGCTGCAGCCCATTGCGATTCCAAGTCATAGCCACCAAGGTTGCCCCAGTCGCCCAGAGCTTCTGCATATGCCATGCCATCGTCTTCGCCAGACATCATTGCCTTCTCTGCGGCGAACAATCGCTTGCCTGCTTCACGAAGCGCATCTGGTGCAACTTCAATCAACATGTCTCGAAGTGCGTCGTCTGGCTTACTCATGCCAACGTCCTGCGTCATCTTCAGGAAGGTTCCGCCGATGCTGAATTCGCCGTCGTCCGCTTCGTATTCGCCTGTCAGAATTTTCAAGATGGTGGATTTGCCAACACCATTTGGTCCAACGATTGCTGCGTGCTCACCAGGTGCCACGCCAAAGCTGACATCGAAAAACAACTGCTCAGCGCCAGGTGGGGAATAGGCCAATTCAGAAACAGCAATCGATGACATCTCTTTAGCTTTCCAATTCTGTGGTGAGTTCTAGCCACTCATTTTCTAAACGATCAATCTCGGCCTGTACTTCTGCAAGCGAGAGGCTTAGCGCAGCAAGTTTCTCATGGTCGTTTCCAGCTTTTGCGATGGAGTCTTCAAGATCACTGCGGCGTTTGTTGCGCTTTTCTTGGTCTTTTTCGTTGTTGGCAATGAGTCGACTCAATGTGCTGGGGCTGCGCTTTGTCTTTGGCTTTTGAGGTGTCGCGACAGTTGGCGCAGGTGTCTTCGATGCGCCGGGGCGTTGTTGTGGCATGGAACGTTGGTTGGCGGGGCGTGCACTACGCATCTTCAGCCACGCATCAACTCCTCCCACCATTAATGACGCGCCACCATCACCATCTAGCGAGAAGATCTCTTCCACGGTGCGATCAATGAATGCGCGGTCGTGGCTCACCACCACCACGATGCCGGGCCATTCGTCGAGGTAATCCTCAAGTGCGCGAAGAGTGTCAAGGTCAAGGTCATTCGTTGGTTCGTCTAGCAACAACACGTTTGGCTGTTCCACAAGAGTCAGAAGTAATTGCAGACGTCGGCGTTCTCCACCAGACAATGTGCCTATTGGTGCAAACTGTGCGTCGCCATCGAACCAGAACTGCTTCATTAACTGCAGGTCTTCTACCGACGGATTTCCTTTGTCTCCTGCAACCGCATCGCGCACTCGCTTGCTGAGATCTAAGTTGCGACCAAGTTGGTCGTAGTAGCCGACTTGCACGGTGCGACCAATGTCAATGTGTCCTGCTGTTGGAGTGAGTCGACCCGCGATGAGATCTAAAAGCGTGCTCTTGCCCGCACCGTTTGGGCCAACTATTCCTAATCGGTCACCTGGTTCAAGTGCATGTGTGAAGGGGCGAAGCACTTGCGTTCCATCTGGCCACGAGAAACCCACGCCATGAAACTCAATTCCCTTTGATCCAAGTCGTTTACTGCCAAGGTCTAATCCCAACTCACCTTGACGCGCTGGACCATCTGCCTTTTGCGCAATGAGTGCTTCTGCAGCAGCAATACGTGCCTTTGGTTTCGCAGTTCGTGCAGGTGCACCACGACGCAACCATGCAAGTTCTTTCTTTGCGGCGTTCTTTCGTACCTGCTCTGCGGTGGCTGCATTCTCTTCACGTTCTGCACGCGCTGCCAAGTACGCGGCGTATCCAGAACCTGCATTGATGCCTTGTGGAATGTGAACGTAACCCTTGCCACGATCTAGTTCCAGCACACGCGTGGTGACTTTGTCCAACACATGGCGATCGTGCGTCACCATAAGAAGACCGCCAGTGAACTTGGCGAGCCACTCTTCAAGAAAAGAAATGGCGTCTAAGTCGAGATGGTTGGTGGGTTCGTCCAAGATGAGACAATCCCATTCGCCGGCGAGAAGTTGAGCAAGTGCAACACGCTTTTGTTGGCCACCTGACAACTCGCGAGTAT
Organism: uncultured Bifidobacterium sp.; assembly: GCA_964599815.1. Taxonomy (GTDB): domain Bacteria; phylum Actinomycetota; class Acidimicrobiia; order Acidimicrobiales; family Ilumatobacteraceae; genus UBA2093. The sequence continues at coordinate 4,424 of CAZRHK010000072.1, forward strand.
CGGCCTCGGCCATGGCGCCCATGCCCAGTTTGTCCAACATGGCTTCTGCTTGCCACGTTCCTCCAACAGCATCTCGAACTGTTCCTGGCGGTAATTGCGGAATCTGTGGCAAGACGCCAATACGCGCATTGCGTCCTCGGCGTACAACGCCAGCTTCGGGTTCGCTCTCGCCAGAGAGAATGCGTAACAGCGTGCTCTTGCCGCAACCATTGAGGCCCACAACACCAAGCCGATCTCCAGTGCTGACCGTGACCGAGACATTGGTGAACAATGCACGACCCGGACGCGAGGCAGTAAGCCCTTCTGCGTCAATCAGAATCATGTCAGTCTCGACCGCCCGCAATAATTGGCGTCAATGTGAGAGCTGGCTCATCTACTTCAAGACGTTGCAAGCGATAGCGACTTTGGAACAACGCAACTAATGCATCGTCACTACGACGCAAAATACGAATGCCGCCAATTTCTCGCAAACGTGGAGATGACTCTTTGTCTGTGATGCGAATTGCTTGGTAATCGGCGTTCAAAATCTCAGTTGGCGCATTGAACTCATGCGCCAAACGATGCGCAAGAACTTCAAACTGCAATTGACCAACTGCAGCCAAAATTGGATCTGCGTCTCCCATGTCTGGGTCACGCAATACTTGAACAACGCCTTCTTCGTCTAGTTGTTGTAACCCGCGACGGAACTGTTTGAACTTTGATGAATCAAGGGGGCGAGCAGTGGCAAACACTTCTGGCGAGAATCGCGGAAGGGCAGGGAATGCGACGGACTTTCCGGCGTGCAATGTGTCGCCAATTTGTAATCCCGATGTGTTGACAATTCCAATCACATCGCCGGGGTATGCCTCTTCAATGGTTTCGCGCTCTGAACCAAATGCTGTGGTGGCGTATTTTGTGCCCACTGCTTTTCCGGTGCGCGAACAATCAACGTCCATTCCGCGTTCAAACTTGCCACTGCAGATTCGAGCAAATGCAATACGGTCGCGATGGTTGGGGTCCATGTTCGCTTGAATCTTGAAAATGAACGCTGCAAAGTCGGCATCTAGCGGTCGCATCTCGCCGTCTACATCTGCACGAGGAGATGGTGCAGGTGCAAGATCAACGATGGCGTCGAGAACCATTTGCACACCAAAGTTTGTTAACGCCGACCCAACAAACACGGGCGTGCTTTCGCCAGCAAGGAAACTTTCAACATCTACATCTGCACCAATGGCATCAAGAAGTCCGATTCCATCGAGTGCTTGAGTCCAGGCCGCACCTTCTTCTTCTGCGGCAATTGCAGGATCCACAATTTCTTCTGGCGCAATTGAGGCACCACGAGCAACACGCGTAAACCGAATGAATTGACCAGTGCGTCGGTCGATAACGCCACGGAAGTCCCCAGATTGACCAACAGGCCATGTAGCGGGCGTTGGTCGCAAACCAATTTGTTGTTCCACTTCGTCAAGAAGTTCCAGTGGATCTCGGCCAGGGCGGTCGTATTTATTGAAGAAGGTGATGACGGGCAAGTTCTGTGAACGACACACTTCGAACAGTTTCAACGTTTGCGGCTCGATACCTTTTGCAACGTCGAGAACCATGATGACCGCGTCAACTGCAGACAACACACGGTAGGTATCTTCGGAAAAGTCGCGGTGACCAGGTGTATCCAACAGGTTGAACACGCAGTCGCGATATGGAAACTGCAAGACCGTGGATGAAATGGAGATGCCGCGTTGGCGCTCCATTTCCATCCAGTCAGAAGTTGCTGCTCGTCGATCGCCACGCGCCTTGACGGCGCCACCAGTTTGAATGGCGCCCGCATACAGAAGGAACTTCTCGGTGAGTGTGGTCTTACCCGCGTCTGGGTGGGAGATGATGGCAAATGTGCGCCGCGCAACGGCTTCGGCCAGTATTTCCCCGCTTTCAGACATTCGTTCAGCCTACGGTCAGGACTGCCGTGTCCCTGTGACGCCCTGAAGGCGATGGTGGTTCGATGACTAATGTTTCGGCATGTCTTCTCCCACACGTTCTGCCAGGGTGGAAGCCCTTCTCGACCAAATGACACTGGAAGAGCAGGTCACATTGCTGGCCGGCGCCAACATGTGGAACACCATTCCAAACGAACGCCTTGAGATTCCGAAGATGCGTGTCAGCGATGGTCCCGCAGGTGTGCGCGGCAGCCGTTTCGATGGGCCGAAATCTATGAACGTTCCGTGCGGCACGGCAATTGCCGCAACGTGGAATCCCGCGCTAGTACGCGAGTTGGGGGAATTGTTGGGTCGCGAAATGCATTCGAAAGGTGCAAGCGTTCACCTGGCGCCAACTGTGAATTTGCATCGCACGCCTGTTGGTGGACGCAACTTCGAATGCATGAGTGAAGACCCATTGCTAACTGCTGTGATGGCAGTGGAATATGTGAAAGGTGTGCAGTCGTACGGAGTTGCCAGCTGCATCAAACATTTTGTTGGCAACGACACCGAATTTGAACGAATGACTATTGATTCGCAGATTGACGAGCGCACATTGCGCGAGATGTATCTCATTCCGTTTGAACGCGCAGTTCGTGATGCCGATGTCATGTCGGTCATGACGGCATACAACCGCATTAATGGCCCATACGCCGCCGATTCAACATGGCTTTTGCAAGACGTGTTGCGTGATGAATGGGGCTTTGACGGCGTTGTCATCAGCGACTGGTTCGGCATGCACTCAACAGTGGAAGCAGCAAATGCTGGGCTAGATCTTGAGATGCCCGGTCCAACGCGTCATCGCGGACAGCAATTGGTAGACGCTGTTCAACGTGGAGAAGTAAGTGCAGTAACCATTCGTGATCGTGCGCGAAACATTCTGAACGTGATGGAGCGAACTGGTGCGCTAGATAAACAGCCCGGCAATGAATACTTCCGCGACGACGCCGATGATTTTGCCTTGATTCGTCGTGCGGGCGCAGAGTGCATGGTATTGCTGAAGAACTCCGACAATGTGTTGCCGCTGGTTACCGATGGCGTGGCCTCTATTGCAGTAATCGGCCCGAATGCTGCAACAGGTCGCATCATGGGTGGTGGAAGCGCATTTGTTAATGCTCCTCATGCATCGCATCCATTAACGGCCTTTGAATCACGTTTCTCATCGCTTGATGTGCGCCATGCTCCAGGCTGCAACATCAACAAAAAACTTCCCGAACTAGACCAACGTTTCTTAGACAATGTTGTTGTTGAATTCTTTGAATCACCAGAGAAATTCGATGCAGGAATGCCTGCAGATAAAACTGATTCCACGGGGACGTTCCGCATTATGTGGTTTGGTGATCCGCTTGGCCGTCGCGGTGCAGGACACGATTTTGCGGCGCGATTCACCATGGGATTCACCCCAGATGTGTCTGGTGAATGGCAGTTTGGCGTGGAGTCTGTTGCGCCAGTTGTCATCACGTTGGACGACGAACTTGTGATGGATAACAGTGATGCTCCGCTTGGTGGATCGTTCTTTGGAAGTGGACGTCACGAGAAAGTAGTGACATTCACCGTTGAAGCTGGTCGCCGGTACGAAATGAAAATGGAACTACGTCATCGTTCTGTTGGAATGGGAGTAGGCGGGCTCAATGTGGGTGCAATGGCGCCCATTGTGGGTGACCAAGTGGCGGATGCGGTGGCATTGGCTGCGCGTAGCGATGTTTCTGTTCTTGTTGTTGGAACAAACGACGACTGGGAGAGCGAAGGTTGGGACCGCACCA
>CAZRHK010000073.1:0-8049 GCA_964599815.1 uncultured Bifidobacterium sp.
CCCGCTTGGAACGAGGGAGCCGTCAACGACACCCTTTGGCTGCTGGGCTCCGGCGGCACGCCAGGTCCACGTGCCATCTTCGCGCTTGCTGGTGAGTTCGATCTCGATACGGCGTGACATAGGGGCTCTACGGTATCTCGTAAAACGCCCCGACCATCAGGCTCCATATCAACCGTCAGTAGCCTGACACCATGCCTATCTACGCTCTCGGCGACCAAATCCCATCAATCGATTCGAATGCATACGTGCATCCAGACGCCATCATCATTGGTTCGGTCACTATCGGTGCGGGAAGCAGCATTTGGCCCGGAGCTGTCCTTCGTGGCGACGACGGCGCAATCGTGATTGGGGAGCGAACAAGCATTCAAGATGGGACTGTTGTGCATACCACCCCCATCAATCACACCACGGTGGGCGATGACTGCGTCATTGGCCACATTGTTCACCTTGAAGGCTGCGTGATTGAAAACTTTGCTCAAGTGTCATCGGGATCGGTGGTGTTGCATCGCGCAGTCATCAGCACTGGCGCAATCGTTGCCGCAAACGCTGTGGTGTTGAACGACACCTTCGTTCCTGCAGGCGCCTTAGCCGTTGGTGCCCCAGCCACCATCAAAGAAGGTCGCGCACGTCGTGCCGACATTGAAATGGCTGTCACCGCATATCTCCACAAGGGCAATCGATTCCGTGAGCAGCTCCGACGAATTGATTAACAGCGATGCATGGCGCCTCGTTGACATCACGGTGCCATCCCATGAAACAGAGTTGGTTTCCGATTTTCTTTGGGGCTTAGGCGTTGTCGCTATCGAAGAAATCAACAACGACACCAACATCACCTTGCGAACGAGCATGGGGGAGAACCCTCACGCGGCAGCGGCCTCCATTCGCGAGACATTTCCATATGTGTCTGTAACAACGGTTGATGTAGACCGTTCTGTTGCGGACACATGGCGCGAGTTTGCCGAGCCCACACATGTTGTTGACGACGTCTTTCTTGTTCCAGCATGGCTTGAGGCACCTGCAGGAAGCCGTTCACTGTTTATTGAACCGCTAGACACATTCGGTCTCGGCAATCATCCAACAACCGTGTTGGCTCTCCGCTTGGCGATACAGAATGTTGCACGCAACTCAACCGTGTTTGACTTTGGTAGCGGATCTGGCGTACTCGCAGTTGGAGTTGCTTCGCTGTTGTCATGCACAGCATTTGCGTATGACATTGCAGATTCAGCACAAGACGCTTTACGAATGAATGCAACACGGAACAAGGTCAAGACTTGTCAATGGATCAACGGATTCCCCCATGCACAAGTGGACGCAGTATTGGCAAACATTCTCGCACCGGTACTCATTGCCGAGGCGAACAACATTTGTTCGGCAGTAGGCGTAGGGGGAGTGATTGTTCTCAGCGGAATGCGCGATGATCAGGTGGACAAAGTTCTGCTGCACTATTCGACATGCAAAGAAATCGAGCGCGACGACCTTGATGGATGGGTAGCGGTAGCGCTACAAAAAACAAATTAGGAAATGACGCGAGCGCGCACACCAATAGGTGCAATGAGTCGGTAGCCAGCAGCGTGACGCTCTTCTTCAGATTCGCCACCCCAAAAACCGTATTCACGATTGCGGCGCGCAAAATCTCGGCACTCGTACATGACTTCACATGAATGACATACCTCGCGAGCTTGTGCTTCGCGACGTTCGCGAGCTTGTGGTCGCTCGGCTGCCGGTGGAAAGAAGATTGCAGAAAGTCCTCGGCATTCAGCCAATTCAGACCACGATGTGTCGTCCCACTCTCGAAACGCAAACAATTCGCCAATGGCCATGGTTGTCCCCCAACTCCGCTGTGCCTGGGCTCACATTACCAAAATTGACTGCCGAGTCAATTCTGAACTTTTTGTCAAATTAGGCCCTTGCGAGAGCAAGCCGAACGCCCGCGGCAAATGAGTCAACATCGTCTGCGGTGGTGTCCCACGAGGTCATCCAGCGCACCTGCGAACGACTGATGTCCCAATCCCAGAAGAAGCTCCACTCTTGAAGCGCCGTCTTTACGGAAGGGGGGAGGACGGGGTAGAGGCTGTTCACTGCTGGCCGAGAGACCTGAAGATCAGAGAGGTCAGAAACTGCGTCGTACAAACGCGCTGCCATTGAATTGGCATGGCCGGCCGTTTCAAGCCAAAGGCCAGTTTCTAATGCTTCAACAAACTGCGCTGACACATAACGCTGTTTTGACGGAAGTTGTGTTGACTGCTTCCGTAAGAAAGCAGCACGCGGCGACGAAACTCCACGGCGCAACAGAACAGCCTCAGCACCCAACATGGCGTTCTTTGTTCCACCAAACGACACCGCATCAACACCCGCGCCGAACGTCATCTTCCGAAATGTTTCAGCGGTGCCACCCAGTGCAGCCACGGCGTTTGCAATTCGGGCACCATCAAGGTGAACACGCATACCGTACGAATGAGCAGCATCACACAAAGCAGTGATTTCCTCAATGGAGTAGAGACCACCAAGTTCTGTGGCCTGCGTGATTGACACAACACCAGGCTGTACATGATGAACATTTCCAAGTGCTGTTGCTAGTTCCGCTAAATCACTTGGCCGAACCTTTGCGTCTTCGGTTGCGATGTCTTGCAATTTCACACCCAGAATTTTCTCTGGCGCGCCGGTTTCGTCCACATGGATATGCGACCAGTTCGTACACACAACAGATTCTGCGTGACCTAACAAACTTCCCAACGCAACAACATTTGAACCAGTGCCGTTGAACGTAAACAACACTTCAACATCTTCATCACACAGTTCTTGAAATAATGCAACCGCGCGTTGTGTGACGGCATCGCCGCCATACGCGATGACGTGCCCTGGATTACACCGAGCAATTGCGTCGAGATAACGCGGATGAGTCCCACTGAAATTGTCACTGGCAAAAAACGTTGAGGGAGCTACAGGGAAATCCACATCTCGAACGCTACCTGTCTCTATATTTTCGTCATGACGAAATTACGCAGCGATGCAGAGGTGCGGGGAGAAGACCGCAGGTGCCGATGGTGCCGGCATGTGCTGGTCGCCCAGGACGGACCAGGACGGCGTCGAGAATTCTGTAGCCAGAAATGCAGGCAATGGGACTGGGTATCACGTCAGCGAGCCCAAGATTTGCAGCTGAGCGAAAACGAGTTAGTCATGACGCGAGACGAACTCGACCAACTCAAAGATCAGATTTATGTTTTGCATTGCGCACTCATTGATGCTCGACGCGATTTAGAGCATCCACGTCACACAAAAGAGTCCCTGAGGGACATCTTGGACTGGCTGATGGACGCAGCCGGGCCTGTTGCAGCCGCTTCTCTAACACCATCGTTACGCCCATAATGTCCGTTATGTAATTTTCATATTTATGAGAATCCACAAGGGTTTGCTGGGGTTGCTACCCCACAGACCGACCTAAGGTGCGCATATGGCAATTCGAAAACTCACTGAAGGCGTGTCCGCGGAAAACGTCTTCGACGAGATGGAATCATTTCGCTCGGAAGATGTGCGTTGGCGTGACGGCCGGGTCTTCACACTCGCCTATTCAGCAGGCCCCGATGTGCTGGCGGTTGCCGAGGAGGCCTACCGCAGGTTCTCTGGCGAGAACGCCCTCAACACCGCCGCATTTCCATCCTTGAAACGAATGCAGAACGATGTGGTGGACACCGTGGCTGGCTGGGTTCATGGAAATGAGACCACTGCGGGGTTCATGACCTCTGGAGGAACCGAAAGTTTGGTGTTGGTGGTCCGTGCCGCCGTTAAACGAGCCGAGCGCGAAGGCCGTTTGACAGGAACCCCGAACATGGTGCTCCCCACTTCTGCACATGCGGCTTTAGAGAAAGGCGCTGATTACTTCGGCGTGGAGACTCGACGCGTGGCAGTGCAAAGCGATTGGCGTGCGGATGTAGATGCAATGAGCAACGCCATCGACAACAACACCATCTTGATTGTTGGATCCGCACCGCAATACCCACAAGGCGTTATTGACAACATTCCAGCCATTGCGCAATTGGCGGCGCAACACAACATCAACTGCCACGTTGATGCATGTATGGGCGGCGTCACGCTTCCCTACATGGAAAAGCTTGGCGAAGTGGTCGCACCTTGGGATTTTCGCGTCGACGGAGTCACATCTATTTCAGTTGACCTTCATAAGTACGGATACGCATCAAAAGGTTCCGGAGTGTTGTTGCATCGAGATAAGCAATTACGCAACGACCAAGTATTCATGACAGACAACTGGCTTGGCGGTCTGTACGGATCCTCCGGAATTCTCGGTACAAAGTCAGGCGGATCAATTGCATCATCGTGGGCTGTCATGCGTTACCTCGGCGACGATGGATACATGCGCGTCACTCGTAGTGCACGCACCTCTGCCCTTGCAATGGCCACACATATCAACAACACCGAAGCACTTGTCATGCGAGCGCAGCCAGACTCCACTCTCCTCGCCTTTGGCGCACGAGATGAAAAGCGTCATGACGTATTTGCCCTTGCAGATGCATTGTTACAACGCGGGTGGTATTTCGATCGTCAGGGGCCACCATCAACGTTGCATCTCACCGTTCATGCAGGCCACGAATCCACATACACAAGTTTCCTTCACGACCTCGATGAATGCGTCGGCGTCATGGATGGCGGCACAGGAACAGCCGGCAGTTACGCCACTGTGGAATAAGCCCTGCTACCCCACCTCAAGGGCCAATCTGGCATCCCCCACCGACTACGGTGTGAAGTACATATCTGCTTGGGAGAGAGTGCCTAGGCACCGCCGAAGGAGCAACCGCCCCGGAATCTCTCAGGCACAAGGGACCAGGTAGATATCAAAACGCTGGAAAGCGAGGGTTCGCCCTCCGCCGACGGGGAAAGCCACTTTTGTGGTGAAGCTCTCAGGCACAACAGACAGCGGGGGTCATATCTCTTTGGAGTCCCTATGAACCCGCAGACACGTTCACTGACATCGCCAGCGTTTACACCCGACGAGTTCGCATTGCGACACCTTGGTCTCTCAGACGCGGATCGCGCGCACATGTTGTCTGTCATCGGAGTTGATTCCGTTGAGTCACTCTTAGAGACGACTATCCCTTCATCAATTCGATTGCGCGAGCTGTTGTCCATTAAGGAACCAGTTGCAGAACACGATGTTCTTAACGAGTTACGAGCTCGATTTGAAAACGATGTCAAGAGAACGTCGTTTATCGGTCAGGGCTACTACAACACCATCACCCCTCCGGTGATTAAGCGCAATGTTCTCGAGAACCCAGCGTGGTACACGGCATATACGCCGTACCAACCAGAAATCAGCCAAGGACGCCTAGAAGCGTTGCTGAATTTCCAAACAATGATTTCTGAAATCACAGGATTGCCACTTGCCAATGCGTCGCTTCTTGATGAAGGAACTGCAGTTGCAGAGGCAGTAGCAATGGCACATCGAATCAGCAAGTCGGGTTCGAATTCAGTACTTGTTGATGAAAACACTCACCCACAAACCCTCGCAGTTCTGCGCACTCGAATGGAACCGATTGGCATCACTGTTGTTACATGCGACGTCTCTGCCATGGATCCAACTGGACACTTTGCCATCGTTGTGTCATGGCCTGGTAGCGATGGTGCACTCTCCCACCTCGACTCCATTCGACAACTCACAGCAAAATCCTCCGACAACAAAGCAATTGCAATCGCTGTCACCGATCTGTTGGCCTGCACCATTATCACTCCGCCAGGGCAATTGGGATTCGACATCGCCGTTGGATCATCGCAGCGCTTCGGAGTGCCGATGGGATTTGGTGGACCACATGCCGCCTTCATGGCAACGCGCGATGCGCATGCACGCGCACTTCCAGGTCGTCTTGTTGGAGTCAGCACAGACACCGAAGGACGTCCGGCACTTCGACTCACTCTTCAAACACGTGAACAACACATTCGACGCGAGAAGGCAACATCAAACATCTGCACTGCGCAAGTTCTTCTCGCAAACATTGCGGGCATGTATGGCGTCTGGCACGGACCATCTGGCTTGCAGAGAATCGCTCATCGAGTTCATCAACTTGCCGCACGAGCAGCAGCGTCGTTGTCTACTGCTGGATTCGCAGTCAAACACTCTGCGTTCTTCGACACCGTTGCGATTGAAAGCCCTCAAGCTCAGAACATTGTCGACCGAGCACGTCAGGCAGGCTTCAACATTCGCTTGGTCTCCCCTCACACATTCTCATTCAGCGTTGACGAGACAACTACTGCGGAATCGCTTGAGAATCTTCTCGCGGCAATTGGAGCCACTCTTGGCAGCTCTGCGAACGACACAACACAGGACCTATTCCGTCATGACGAATTCATGACTCAATCAGTCTTTCATCGTCATCAAACAGAACATGAAATGTTGCGCTATCTGCGAGCTCTCGCCGACAAAGATCTTGCGTTAGACCGCACCATGATTCCTCTCGGGTCATGCACAATGAAGTTGAATTCCACCACCGAGATGGAACCAGTCACGTGGAGCGAATTCTCGTCTCTTCACCCGTACGTACCAGACGACGAAAGCAAAGGCATTCGGTCTGTCATTACCGAACTGGAAGAGATGCTGGTTGCAATCACCGGCTACGACGCTGTTAGTTTGCAACCAAATGCCGGTAGCCAAGGTGAGTTTGCTGGCCTCATGGCAATTCGTGCATATCACCAATCACGTGGAGACCATCAGCGCACCATCTGCTTGATTCCATCTAGTGCTCACGGCACAAATGCAGCAAGCGCTGTTATGGCGGGTATGAGTGTTGTGGTAGTTGCGTGCGATGACAACGGCAACATCGATGTTGACGACTTACGTATGCAAGCACAAAAAGCTGGCAACATGCTGGCCGCAACCATGGTGACCTATCCATCGACTCATGGCGTGTTCGAAGAAGCAATCACTGAGATCTGTTCCATCATTCACGAGCATGGCGGCCAGGTGTACGTAGACGGTGCAAACATGAATGCACTTGTTGGCACCGCACAGCCTGGCAAATTTGGAGCAGACGTCAGTCACCTGAATCTTCATAAGACGTTCTGCATTCCACACGGTGGTGGTGGTCCGGGCGTAGGGCCAGTTGCAGTGCGTTCACATCTCGCACCATTCCTGCCAGGCAATCCCCTAGACGACTCCTCCCCTGTTGGCCCCATCTCGGCAGCAATGTATGGATCTGCCAGCATCTTGGCTATTCCCTGGACATACATCCGCATGATGGGTGCCGAAGGACTTCTGCAAGCCACTGCAGATGCAATCTTGTCTGCCAACTACATCGCAGCGAGGCTGAACGACTCATTCCCAGTTCTGTATCGCGGAACACAACAGCGCGTAGCTCATGAATGCATTCTTGATGTGGGGCGAGTGTTGAAGTCAACCGATCTCACAATTGACGACGTAGCAAAGCGTCTCATGGACTACGGACTCCATGCCCCCACCATGAGCTTCCCTGTTGCGAACACGCTCATGGTGGAACCAACAGAAAGTGAGTCTCTGTCAGAGATCAATCGCTTCTGCGATGCCATGACATCTATTCGTCACGAGATTGATGCAGTGATTAGCGGAACAATCTCAGCTGAAGAGTCGGTCTTGCGTCATGCTCCACACACCATTGAAGACATCGCCGGAGAGTGGGGTCGCTCGTACAGTCGCGAGCAAGCCTTGTTCCCTGTGCCTGGACTTCGAACTCGCATGTACTACACACCAGTCTCACGAATTGATGCCGCATATGGGGATCGCAATCTGGTTTGTACATGTGCACCAATTGAGGCATACGCACAGACTCTTGAGACCGCTACCGTGTGAGCGTGAGCGACACATCAGATTCCAGCCAACAACACGAGACGTCTGCGCCCTATAACCCATTAGAGCAACTCATCTCGCTGCTCACTCTCATTGATCCGGTGGAGTTTGCATCAAAGGCAATAGATGCGTCTCGTCGCACCAGCGAATCTCTCATCACCATTCTTGAGAATTTGGCATCAACGGTTGACAACCTCAACAAGACAACAACGCGAGTGAACTCG
>CAZRHK010000074.1:0-7972 GCA_964599815.1 uncultured Bifidobacterium sp.
CACTAGCGCGTTCTTTGGTTCGGTGAGAATGCTCATGAGTGCCGGCTTATCGAGCGCATGAACCGCACCGACCATTGGCAAACGACCAATGAACTCTGGAATCATTCCGAACTTCAACAAATCTTCTGGCAACACCTGCGCAAAGAGTTCGCCTGGATCTTTGTCTGCTTTGGATTCAACAGTGGCGTGGAATCCAACTCCCTTGTGTCCAATGCGTTGCTCAATAATTTGCTCGAGCCCAGAGAACGCACCGCCACAAATAAACAACACATTCGTGGTGTCGATCTGAATGAACTCTTGGTGCGGATGCTTACGGCCACCTTGAGGCGGCACCGAGGCAACTGTTCCTTCAAGAATCTTCAATAGGGCTTGTTGCACACCTTCACCAGAGACATCGCGCGTGATGCTGGGGTTCTCTGCTTTGCGAGCCACTTTGTCGATTTCGTCGATGTAGACGATGCCCTGTTCTGCACGCTTCACGTCGAAGTCGGCTGCTTGCAGCAACTTGAGAAGAATGTTTTCGACGTCTTCACCGACGTAGCCGGCTTCGGTTAACGCAGTTGCGTCTGCAACAGCAAACGGAACGTTCAACATGCGCGCCAACGTTTGAGCAAGGTGGGTTTTTCCGCAGCCAGTTGGCCCGAGCATGAGAATGTTGCTCTTCTGCAATTCCACCTCATCACGACGTATGCCCGTGTTTTGTTGCAGGTACTGCAAGCGACGGTAGTGATGGAAAACAGCTACAGATAGAACTTTCTTTGCGCGCTCTTGACCAACGACGTATTCGTCGAGGAAGGCGCGGGTTTCGACTGGGGTAGGAAGAGAGTCGAGGCGCACATCGGATCGCTCGCCCACTTCTTCTTCAATGATCTCGTTACACAGCTCGATGCACTCATCACAGATGTACACACCAGGGCCAGCAATGAGCTTCTTGACTTGCTTCTGTGACTTGCCACAGAACGAACACTTCAAGAGTTCACCCGTGTCTGTAAATTTGGCCACGAAGGCCCTCCCTCGAGATGTGAATCAGCGAATTGGACCGGAGCGGTCCGCAAGCTGACGTGAAGAAATCACATCATCGATAATGCCATACTCAAGGGCCTCTTGTGCTTCCAATACGAAGTCACGGTCGGTATCGGCATGGATGCGCTCAATGCTCTGTCCCGTATGTGTGGCAAGGATTTCCTCGAGAAGGTCACGCATACGAAGGATTTCCTTTGCGGCAATTTCCAGGTCGGTGACCTGTCCGTAGCCAACCTGGCCGTATGGCTGGTGCAAGAGGACACGGCTGTGCGGGAGAGCCAAACGCTTGCCCTTTGTTCCAGCAGCCAACAGAACTGCAGCAGCCGACGCCGCCTGACCCAAACAAATGGTGGCGATGTCGTTCTTAATGAACTGCATGGTGTCGTAAATAGCAAACAGCGAGTTGATGTCGCCACCAGGGCTGTTGATGTAGATGTTGATGTCGCGGTCTGGATTTTCGCTTTCCAAGTGAATCAACTGTGCGCAAATGAGGTTCGCGATGGTGTCATCAATTGGTGTTCCAAGAAAGATGATGTTCTCTTTCAACAGACGTGAGTACAAGTCGTACACGCGCTCGCCACGGCTTGTTGTTTCCGTAACGTTTGGAACGTAGTAATTCTGAAAATTCATTGCGCGAATCCTTGACTAGTCGTGGTCATGACCCTCGTGGTCATGGTCGTGATCGTGATCATGCTCACCCAGCACAGTATCGGTGCTCATCTCGTTTCCATTTTGGTCTACGTAAGTGACGTTATGGAGGAGCCATTCAAGGGCTTTTGACTTCTGCATCTGCGCTGCCAGGTCTGTGACCGCATCGTTCTGCTCGTAAGCGCGACGAACCTTTGCGGTCTTTTCACCCACACGAATTCCGATTTGCTCGAACTCGGCTTCCAGGTCTTCGTCGGTGACGGTGAGGTTCTCTGCAACTGCTACTGCTCGCAATGCGAGGTCGACCTTCACTGCCTTCTCAGATTGAGTTTTCATGCCACCAATGAATGAGTCGGCATCTTGGCCAGTTGCTGACAACCACTGGTCGAGAGCAATGCCTTGTGCTTGGAATTGCTGCAAGGTGTTTTGTACTCGAGCCTGAAGGTCGTTATTCACCATTGCCTCTGGTGCTTCAATTTCAACAAGCTTTTCCAACTCGTCGGTGAGACGATCGACAACTGTGCGGCGCATCTGGTTCATGCGCATCTCTTCGTAGCGAGCACGCAACGCTGTCTTCCATTCTTCAATGGTGTCTGCGTCTGCAATGTTCTCTGCCACCCATGCATCGGTGAGCTCTGGAACTTCAAGTTCTTGAACGCGATTCACGGTGATGTTGAAGTCTGCTGATTCCTCGGTGCCATTTGGAACTGCCGAGAAAGTAAGGGTGTCGCCTTTCTTTGCGCCAGTGAGCTGGTCGTCAAAACCAGGTGCGACCCAACCGCGACCAACTTCATAGGTCCATTCGTCAACGTTCAAACCTGGAACTGGCTCGCCATTACGTGTGCCTTCGAGGTCAATTACAACATTGTCGCCAACTGCAGCTGGACGATCCACATCAACGAGTGAACCAAAACGACGGCGCTCTGTTGCAATTGCTTCGTTGAGTTCTTCGTCTGTCAATGATGGATTGACCAACTCAACACGAAGACCTGCATAGCCGGGCACTTGAATTTCCGGGCGAACTTCGCACACCGCTTCAAACTTCACTGGGTATTCGAATGGTGGAAGTTCAGTGACACCTTCAGCAGCTGGCTCGTTGTTGTTCAACAAGTTGACCTGAGGTTGTGCAATGAGGTCAACGTTGTGCTCGCGCACAGCCTTGCTGAGATATTCGGGAATGGCGTCTTGCAGCGCCTGGCCACGAGCGGCGTCTAAACCAATGCGCGCTTCCAAGATTTTGCGTGGCGCCTTGCCGGGGCGGAACCCGGGCAGGCGTACTTCACGGGCGATCTTGCGGAACGCGGCGTCGATGTTGCGGTCAAATTCGGCCTCGTCAACCTCAATGGAGAGCTTGACCATGTTGCCTTCTAGGGCTTCGAGAGTGCTTTTCACAGGGTTCGGAGTGTATCGGTTCGCCTTCCATGCTCACTTTCCCGCAATAATGGAGACATGACGCTTTGGAAGCCACACGCTCTCGCCAACCCTCACCAGGGCCAAATCAATCTGCGAGTAGGCGACAAAGTGGTTGCCAAAGACGGAATAGATGGTGCGCCCGAGGGAACACAGGGCAAAGTCATCTTGGCTAACGGATTTAATTGGCTTCGCTATCGCGTGCTGTTTACCAATGGTGAAGAAATTGGCGACCTCGACCATCGCCACCTCGAGCCAATTGGTCGTACCGCAAAGCGCTTGGCTCGCGAAGCAAAACGGGCCAAATAGTTCTCAGATTTGTCCGTCACCGATAGCGTATGACGGACACCACGGGGTGTGGCGCAGTTGGTAGCGTGCCTGGTTTGGGACCAGGAGGCCGGGAGTTCAAGTCTCCCCACCCCGACCAATTCGACTTGTTTACTAAGGGAATCGCATGTCTGCAGATCTCGACTCAGCTAAGTACGTTTCATTTGTTACGTATAAAAAAGATGGAACACCAGTAGCAACTCCTGTGTGGGTGGTTCCCTACGACGGTGGATACGCATTCACCACCGACCCCACCGCGTACAAAGTTCGCCGCATAAAAAACGATGCGCGCGCCACACTCACTGTGTGCGACATGCGTGGCAAAGTCGCAGAAGGCGCAATTACACATCTCGGCAGCGCAGTACTTCTGAACGATGAGCAATCAAACGAAGTCGCGAAACTGGTCGCGAAGAAGTACTCCATTGGCGTGAAATTGTTGGGCGTGATGTCGCTAGTCAAGAAGATTCTTGGAAAAGGCAGTACAGCCGGCGACGCTGCCATAAAGGTCACCATTCACCAGTAGTTCGGGCCTAGACCCGCTCATTCAAAAGAAATCTTGGGATATCCCTAGGTTTTCCACAGGTTCTGTTGTACGGTGGAAACTCATTCATTTGTCCATGGGTACAAACCGGTATCTATGGCCCTTACAAGGGAGATACCCCCATGGACCCCCGTCCTGTTACTTTTGCTGACCTTGGCCTGCCCACGCCCCTGGTAGATGAGCTTGCCCATCAAGGAATTATCAGCCCATTCCCCATCCAGCAGGCAACTATTGCCGATGCATTGTCCGGCCGTGACACCCTCGGCCGTGGCCGCACCGGATCTGGCAAAACACTTGCCTTCTGTTTGCCAATGCTCACCCGGCTGCACAACAGCGGCAACCATCGCGACCGCTACCGCCCACGTGCGGTCATCTTGGTGCCAACGCGCGAGTTGGCAAACCAAGTACGCGACGTTCTTGTTCCGTTGGCCGATGCACTTGGCATGCGCACAGCAACCGTGTACGGCGGCGTTAGCTACAACGGTCAAATCAATGCAATGCGCAATGGTGTCGACATTGTTGTCGCGTGCCCCGGTCGTTTCATTGACTTAATGGAATCTGGCCAGATCGAACTTGATGCTGTTGAAGTCACCATCTTGGACGAAGCAGACCACATGGCAGAGCTTGGGTTCTTAGAACACGTCACACGCATTCTGGAAAAGACTCCTCGCGAAGGTCAGCGCTTGCTGTTCTCGGCAACACTCGACCGCGGCATTGACAAACTTGTTCGCAAGTTCCTCAGCAATCCTGTTACACACGAAGTTGAGTCAAACGAAGACGATGAAGCAGCAATGACTCATTACTTCTTCCAAGTGACACAAGGAAATCGTTTCGACATCATTGCCGACTTGTGTGCAGCACCTGGTCGTTCACTTGTTTTCACACGCACCAAGCATGGCGCACGCAAACTCACTGCAGCACTCGTCCAAGCCGGCGTGCCAAGCGTTGAATTGCACGGCGACCTGTCACAAGCTGTTCGTGCACGCAACCTTGCTGCACTCTCCAGCGGAAAAGTAGACACACTCGTTGCAACAGACATTGCGGCTCGCGGCATTCATGTTGACGACATTGCAGTTGTGATTCACGCCGATCCACCAGAAGAACACAAAGCTTTCCTTCACCGCTCTGGCCGTACGGCACGCGCAGGTGCAGAAGGCACCGTTGTCACTATGGTCACCGAGAACATGCGTCGCCATGTGAAGCGTCTTGCTCGCGATGCAGGCATTGACCCCATCACAAAGACTGTTGTTCTTGGCGATGACATCCTCACCGACATTGCTCCCGGCGAACGCACCAAGCGCGAGATGCCAGACATTGAAGAGCGTCGTCCGCAGAATCGTGGCGGTTCACGCGGAGGTCCACGTCGTCAAGGTGGACGCTCTGGTGGACCACGTCGTGAATACCGCGATCGCGATGATCGCGGCCCACGCTCGCGTGATGACCGTCCAGCACGCGACGACCGTCGCGATGATCGTCCACGTTTCGACCGTGACGACCGCGCCCCTCGCGGCCGTCGTGACGATCGTGCACCACGCGGTGGTGGCGAATTCCGTAATCGTGAGTTCCGACCAGACGATCGCCCAGCACGCGATGATCGCCCGCGCTTCGATCGTGACGACCGCGCCCCTCGTGGCCGTGACGACCGTCGTGATGATCGGGCACCTCGTAGCCGCGATGACCGTCCACGTTTCGACCGTGACAGCAAGCGCGACGATCGCGCCCCACGTTCACGCGACGACCGTCCAGCACGCGGACGCGATGATCGCCCACGCCGAGACGACCGCTCACCTGGCGGACCACGTGGTGCTAGCAAGAGTTCACGCCCCGGACCACGCGGTAACGCATCTGGTGGCCGCAAGAAGCCCGCTCGCAGTTACTAAAACTCTGTTCTAGTCGGCAAGACTGGAACAGTGACTACCGCAACTTCATCGGCATCACCCGATGTCATCTATACAGCGCGACTGATTCGTACCGCTAACCCTTCTCGCCCAACCGGAACTGCAATTGCAATTCGTGATGGGAAAGTGCTGTGCGTCGGAACCCTAGAAGAGTGCAAGTCATGGGGAATCGACAATGTCGACACTCGCTTTGCAGACAAAGTTCTTACCGCAGGATTTGTTGAAGCGCACTCGCATGTCATGAACGGCATGTACGCCCACATTCCATATGTGGGATGGTTCGGTCGCTTAATGCCGAATGGCGAGTGGGTAGAGGGTCTGAAATCCACCGACGAACTCACGCAACGAGTTGCAGCAATTGCTGCGACTGCTCCCCCTGGCGACCCAATTGTTGTGTCCGGGTTCGACCCCATTTATATGGATACCGAACGTCTGTCGCGAGTTCATCTAGACGCAGCCACCACTGAACATCCCGTGTTCGTGTTTCATGCAAGCGGCCACCTAGCCACCGTTAACTCATTCATTCTCGACAAATACAACATCGGACCTGGTCACCCAGCGCCAGGTGTTGGCTTCGATGACGACGGACAACCAACTGGTGAACTTCGTGAACCACCAGCCATGGCCCTGGCATCAGATGAATACCGACACGTGGGGCGAATTGTTGCAGCACCAGATGTTCTCGAGCATTTTGCGCGATCTATGCGAAATGCAGGGATCACCACAGCCACCGACTTAGGTGCACTACTTCATCTCAGCGAGAAAGCATTTGATACGACTTCTTCGGCAACTCAATCAGAAGATTTTCCTATTCGAGTTGTATCCGCATCACGAGTTATTGGAAACGCCGGGGACATGGCCGAGTCAGCAGTAAAAGTTCTGGCCGCACAAAAGAAGTCCAATGACAAACTCCACTTCCCTATCGTCAAGATGGTTCTTGATGGTTCAATTCAGGGTTTCACCGCCGTCATTGAATGGCCCACCTATTTCAGTGGCGACGATCATGGACAATTCCTGTTCCCACCAGAACAAGTTGTCGATTTTCTTCGACCATTTCATGAAGCGGGCATAGGCATCCACTGTCATTGCAATGGCAGTGCAACATCTGGCGTCTTCATTGATGCGATTGAAACCTTGCTACGAGAAACACCATGGTTAGACCACCGACACACGGCCACACATGCGCAATTGATCACGCAAGCCCAAATGAAGAAGGCACGCAACTTAGGGATGTGCGCAAACTTCTTCGTAAACCACGTGTTCTTTTGGGGTGACCAACACCGCGACATCACCGTGGGGCCAGACCGTGCACATGGAATGAACCCTTGCGCAAGCGCAGATCGAATTGGACTCTCCTATTCGTTTCACACAGATGCCCCCGTTACTCCACCTGGACACCTCCACACCATGTGGTGCGCAGTCAACCGCATCACTGCATCCGGACAAATACTCGGTGAAAACGAACGCATCAGCGTGGACCGCGCATTTCACGCAGTGACTATTGATGCTGCATACCAATTACACATGGATCATCTTGTTGGATCACTTGAAGTTGGAAAGTTTGCAGACATGACGGTGCTGGACGCTGATCCGTATGCAGTAGCTCCTGAATCAATCAAAGACATCAATGTGTGGGGAACCATTCTTGGTGGAGTTCCTCAACCGCGTCCGTAGGACCGATGCCATCTACTTCGCCCATTCCCGTGGTCATCATTGGTGGCTATCTCGGCGCGGGGAAAACAACTCTTATCAATCATTGTTTAAAGAGCGGACTACGCAATGCCGCCATCATTGTGAACGATTTTGGAGACATCAATATTGATGCTGCTCTGATTTCTCAATTTTCATCGGACACCTTGGAGCTAACGAATGGGTGCATTTGTTGCACCATTGGCGAAACACTCGCAGACACTCTGTTCACCATTCTTGACAGACCCGTTCAACCCGAACTGATTGTGATTGAAACAAGCGGAGTGTCAGACCCAGCCACAGTTGCTGCATACACCCACATCGCTGGGCTCACTAATGCAGGGATTCTTGTGCTTGTTGACGCGCTCAATGCGATCTCAATATCTCAACAAGCGCTCTTGAAGAAGACATTTGAACGGCAGGTTGAATCTGCCCA
>CAZRHK010000075.1:0-7717 GCA_964599815.1 uncultured Bifidobacterium sp.
CTCTGGCGGCGCCCACGAAATCGTTGCCGTCTCGTTCGGCAACCACAGCCACAAACAAATTCCCGCGCTCTATAGACCGGCTGTCGAACGACACTCCAATAGCCACACAATCGGGACCAACAAGTCGCCCGTTCGTAATGTGCGCCACATCTGACGCAGTGATGCGCATATCTCGACCCTAGCGGCGAGTACCGTCGTGTCGATGGACACCGCCAACCCCCGCATCAATCTCGTGGTGATTTACGGTGGCCAGTCCGCCGAGCACGAGGTCAGCTGTGTCACCGCATCGCATGTGTTACGGGCCGCTAATCCATCTCGCTATCGCACTATTCCGGTTGCAATTTCACGTAACGGCGAATGGTCTCTTCCAACGTTCAGCGAACTTCCTTCCGGCGGAGTAGACCCGCAACAACTGCCGGCGCGTCTTGAAGCATCTGGCACCCCCACCACACAATCAGTTGTCACGTCGTCGATGCCTGCCGGACCCACAGTTGTCATGCCACTGGTACATGGGCCACTTGGTGAAGATGGAACCCTTCAAGGACTGTTGGAAATAATGGGCGTTGCATACGTTGGTAGCGGAGTGCTGTCGAGCGCACTGGCCATGGACAAAGCAATGGCAAAAACCGTGTTTGCACAAGCGGGCATTCCGCAAGGCAAGCACATGTCGTTAAGAGATGATTCACTCACGCCATCCGCCCTTACAGACGTGGTGTCGCGGTTAGGTTTTCCTGTTTTTGTAAAGCCAGCCAACATGGGGTCTTCCGTTGGAGTATCGAAAGCAACAACTCCTGAAGAACTTCAAGCTGCAGCTCAGCACGCCGCAGACTACGACGAATGGATTGTTTTCGAAGAAGCCATTGCTGGCAGAGAACTCGAAGTTGCGGTTATTGGAAATAGATCGCCGCGCGCATCTGTTGTAGGCGAAATCATCCCAGGCAACGACTTCTACGACTACGAAGACAAATACGTCACCGATTCAGCCACATTGATGATTCCTGCTCAACTCACCCAACAGCAAAGCGACGAATTACGAGCACTCGCCCTTCGCGCATACGCCACCTTGAGATGCGAGGGAATGGCGCGCGTTGACTTCTTCTTTGAAGAAAACGGGCGGGGTTTCCTCTGCAACGAAATCAATACCATCCCCGGCTTTACGCCCATCTCTATGTATCCGAAGATGTGGGAAGCAAGCGGACTTAGCTATTCCGATCTTATTGATGAATTAGTGCAACACGCTCAAGAACGGCACGCACGCAAAAAGCGAAACACGTCGCACTAATCAATTGGTGCTGGCGGCAGGAATATTTATTTTTTGCCCCTGCAAAAGCACAACAGATTGCATATCTGGCCAATTGTTTGCACTAAGCAACGCGCCAATAGTGAAACATGACTTGAACTTGTTCTGAATTAACCACAACGAATCACCAGATTGAATGGTGTACGTACCCGCCGTGTGATTTTCGCAACCAGCCTTCACGGTTCCGCCACTTGATGAACCGCCGGGAACGGACGAATTTGTAGAGGGATCAACAACCGCTTGTGGTGGGATCTTTATTTGTGTTCCTGGATATGGAAATTGCTGTGGTGTCACCCATGCGTTATACGCCAAGAGGGTGGTCACCGAAATATTGAATTTATTTGCAACAGAAATTGGTGAGTCACCAGGAAGAACTTCATACAACGTTTCTTGACCAACTGCACCGGTGGGAAGCGTTGTGGTGGTTCCTGGTGCGGTACTTGCAACGGGTGGAATAGTGGCAAAGTTTGTGGGCGTCACATTCACCACTGTGGTGGCGACCCCCAGCGTGTCTCCCCCACATGCGGCTCCAAATATTGATGCTCCGGCAACACAGACAGCAACGGTTAGAGATTTCCCTAAACGTGTGCGTGTAGAAGCGGTGAACACAGATATCAACAGTAGATGGTACGACACCTGAAAAGGTGGCGCTTCAACTACACAAGTGGTCGAGCCGTCGGTGGGATTGGCGCTGGCAACGAAGTCTCACCCATGAGATACGAGTCGACTCCAGCTGCACATGCGCGTCCTTCTGCAATGGCCCACACAATCAAACTTTGGCCACGTCCCATGTCTCCCGCCACAAACACACCAGGCACATTTGACTGATAGTTGACATCACGAGCCACGTTTCCACGTTCATCAAACGAAACGCCAAGTTGATCGAGCCATGAGCCCTTTTCAGGCCCCACAAATCCCATAGCCAAGAACACGAGGTCGGCAGGAATCTCCTGGTCCGTTCCTTCTTTCTTAACGAAGGATCCGTTCACGAATTCCACTTCATGAATCAACAAACCACGCACATTGCCGTTTCCGTCGTCCACAAAGCGTTCGGTGTTGACGCTGTAAATACGCTCGCCACCTTCTTCGTGAGCCGATGACACCTTGTACACCATCGCGTACTGCGGCCATGGGTTGTTTGACCCGCGTGAATCTGTAGGTCGTGGCATGATCTCTAACTGCAGTACTTGCTTGGCGCCTTGACGCAAGGCGGTACCTAAACAGTCAGCTCCGGTGTCTCCACCGCCGATGATGACAACATTCTTGTCTTTTGCATCAATTGAACTGGCGGAGAAATCGCCCTCTTGCACCTTGTTTGCAATGGGCAAATATTCCATCGCTTGATGAATACCGTGCAACTCACGACCTGGAACATTGAGATCTCGCCACGATGTTGCACCGCAAGCAAGAACAATTGCATCGTGCGATGCACGCAAGACATCGATGTCTACTGCTCCGCCAACGTCTGCGTTCACGCGAAATTCTGTGCCCTCTTGCTTCATCTGCTCTAAGCGACGGTCGAGATGCTTCTTTTCCATCTTGAACTCAGGAATGCCGTATCGAAGGAGGCCACCAATGCGGTCTGCGCGCTCTAACACCACAACATCGTGTCCAGCACGCGTTAACTGTTGCGCAACTGCCAAACCAGCAGGACCACTTCCAATGACCGCGACTCGCTTACCAGTCTTTGTAGAGGACACTTGTGGAACAACCCAACCTTCGTCCCATGCACGGTCGATGATTTCAACTTCCACCTGCTTGATGGACACTGGGTCTTGATTGATTCCCAACACACATGCCGACTCGCACGGTGCTGGGCATAAGCGACCAGTGAACTCTGGGAAGTTGTTTGTTGCGTGCAGACGTTCAATGGCTTCACGCCAGTGACCGCGATACACCAAGTCATTCCAGTCTGGAATGAGGTTGCCCAACGGACATCCGTTATTGCAGAACGGAATACCACAGTCCATGCAGCGACCTGCTTGATGATTCAGTTGCGCCTGATCGAATGGTTCGTAGACCTCTTTCCAGTCTTTCAAACGAATCTGAACCGGGCGACGTGTTGGGCCACTACGGCCCCACTGCAGGAATCCAGTTGTCTCACCCACGAGAAGCCTCCATCACTTTGTTTGCAGTTTCTGCATCGTCAAGACCTGCCGCCTTTGCAGCAGCCATGACGGCAAGAACTTTCTTGTAATCACGCGGCATCACTTTGCGGAAACGAGCCACCTCGACTGTCCATGCTCCAAGAAGTTGTTCCGCAACAGCAGACCCGGTGAATTCACCATGACGAGCAATTGTTGATCGCAACCACTCTTCGTCTTCACCGGCTACATGTTCAAGATCGACCATTTCGTAGTTCACCAATGATGGGAATGCCCCATCTGGGTCATACACATAGGCGATACCACCAGACATGCCAGCAGCAAAGTTGCGACCAGTTGGTCCGAGAATTACTGCGCGACCACCTGTCATGTACTCGCACCCGTGGTCACCTACTCCTTCTACAACAGCTGTTGCGCCAGAGTTTCGAACACAGAAACGTTCGCCCACTACGCCACGGATGAAGATTTCACCACCTGTTGCGCCGTACCCAATGACATTCCCTGCAATGACGTTTTCTTCAGCAGCAAACGGAGCATCGCGATGAGGATGCAAGATGATGCGTCCGCCCGAGAGGCCCTTACCGACAAAGTCGTTTCCATCGCCTTCTAGACGAATCTGAATTCCCTTTGGAACAAACGCACCAAAGCTTTGGCCAGCAGAACCCGTGAGATGAATGTCGATGGTGCCGTCCGGAAGACCAGCACCGCCCCACGCCTTTGTTACTTCATGGCCAAGCAATGTGCCCACTGTGCGGTTCACATTCTTCACCGGCAGCTCAATCTTCACCGGACGCGCATCTGCAATTGCATCTTTCGACAACGCAATCAACTGATTATCAAGTGCTTCTTCTAGGCCGTGATCTTGACCAACTGAATTAAACGGTGTTTGACCGTATGGATTCTGTGGAGTCTCAAGAATTGGAGAAATGTCGAGACCCTTGGCTTTCCAGTGATCAATTGCTTTGCGCGAATCAATCATGTCAACGTGGCCAATTGCTTCTTGCAAAGTACGGAAACCAAGTTGTGCCAAATACTCGCGAACTTCTTCTGCAATGTATTCAAAGAAGTTCACAACGAACTCGGGCTTACCCGAGAATCGAGCACGCAATGTTGGGTTCTGAGTTGCAACACCAACTGGGCACGTGTCGAGATGGCACACACGCATCATGATGCAACCACTCACCACAAGTGGCGCGGTTGCAAAACCGAATTCCTCGGCACCAAGAAGCGCAGCAATGACAACATCGCGGCCGGTCTTCATTTGACCGTCTGCCTGTACCACGATGCGATCTCGTAGACCATTCAACATGAGTGTCTGTTGTGCTTCTGCCAAACCAAGTTCCCATGGTGCGCCAGCGTGCTTCAACGATGTCAACGGCGATGCACCGGTTCCGCCATCGTGACCCGAGATAAGAACTACGTCTGCCTTTGCTTTCGACACACCAGCCGCCACAGTTCCGACGCCAACTTCAGCAACCAACTTCACATGCACGCGTGCTGATGGGTTTGCATTCTTCAAGTCGTGAATCAACTGCTTCAGGTCTTCAATGGAAT
The DNA here is from genome assembly GCA_964599815.1 of uncultured Bifidobacterium sp. Taxonomy (GTDB): domain Bacteria; phylum Actinomycetota; class Acidimicrobiia; order Acidimicrobiales; family Ilumatobacteraceae; genus UBA2093. The sequence continues at coordinate 4,960 of CAZRHK010000075.1, forward strand.
AAATGTCGTGGTGAGGAGGAGGACTAATTAGTCCCACGCCAGGAGTGGAGTGACGAGTCTTTGCCACCCATGGATACACCTTGTGACCTGGCAGCTGGCCGCCTTCTCCAGGCTTAGCGCCCTGTGCCATCTTGATTTGAATGTCGTCTGCGTTGACGAGATATTCGCTGGTGACGCCGAATCGACCAGAGGCAACCTGCTTAATTGCCGAACGCTTTGAATCGCCGTTCTCCATTGGAACAAATCGCTCTGGGTCTTCGCCACCTTCACCGGTGTTGCTCTTGCCACCGATGCGGTTCATCGCAACAGCCAACGTCTCGTGTGCTTCAGCCGAGATAGAGCCGTAACTCATGGCACCTGTAGAGAATCGCTTCACAATTTCAGACACTGGTTCCACTTCGTCAAGAGGAACTGGTGGCCGCACTCCTGTGCGTAACTCAAACAATCCGCGCAATGTTGCGAGACGCTGTGATTGATCGTCCACGTCGCGCGTGTACTGCTTGAACAAGTCGTATCGGCCTGCGCGAGTGGAGTGCTGCAAGCGGTACACGGTCTCTGGGTTGAAGAGGTGATACTCCCCTTCACGACGCCACTGGTACTCGCCACCCAATTCCAGACGACGATGCGCACGAAGTTCTGGGCGCTTTGGATGTGCTGTTGCATGTCGTTGTGCAACTTCTGCGGCAATTTCATCCAAGCCAATTCCACCAAGTCGGGACACTGTGCCTGTGAAGAATTCTTCAACAAGATCTGTTGCAAGACCGATGGCTTCAAAGATTTGCGCACCGGTGTAGGAAGCAACGGTAGACACACCCATCTTCGACATAACTTTCAGAACACCTTTTCCAGATGCCTTGATGTAGTTCTTCACTGCCTTGTGTGGATCCATTCCACCAAGGCCATACATACCGGTTTCGTTATCGGCAGAAATCATGTCTTCGATGGATTCGAAAGCCAAGTATGGGTTAATGGCGCCAGCACCAAATCCAACCAACAGAGCCATGTGGTGCACTTCGCGGGCGTCTCCACATTCCACCACGAGACCAACTTGTGTACGGCGCTTCTCACGAATGAGATGGTGGTGAACCGCGCTTGTCATGAGCAACGACGGAATTGGCGCATAGACATCGTCTGAGTTGCGATCTGACAGCACGATGATTCGAGCACCATCGATAATTGCCTGACTTACTTCTGCGCGAATGCGGTCAAGCGCACTGCGCAATCCAGCACCACCATCTGCGACGCGATACAAACCGCTGACAACAACCGCAGCTAAATGTGGTTGAGTGTTGTCGTCATTGATGTGGATGATCTTTGCAAGATCATCGTTATCAATCACTGGGAACGGAAGAACTAACTGTCGGCAACTGTCTGGACCTGGCGCCAACAAGTTCGCCTCTGGACCAACACTTGTTCCAACGGCTGTGACAACCTCTTCGCGAATTGCATCAAGCGGCGGGTTTGTTACTTGGGCAAACAGTTGCTGGAAGTAATCGAACAACAAACGTGAACGAGTAGACAACACCGCAATAGGCGTATCTGTACCCATTGAACCAATTGGTTCTGCACCAGACTTCGCCGTTGGTGCAAGGATGACCTTCAGTTCTTCTTCGGTGTAACCAAACATTTGTTGACGTCGAGCAACACTGTCGTGACTGTGCACCACATGCTCGCGGGCTGGAAGATCGTCTAAGTGAGTGAGACCACTCTCCAACCACTCTTCGTACGGATGCTCAGATGCCAACTGCAACTTGATTTCGTCATCGTCAATGAGGCGACCTTGCGCAGTGTCGATCAAGAACATGCGACCTGGTTGCAGGCGACCCTTACGAACAACTTTTGACTGGTCGATATCAAGAACGCCGGCCTCACTTGCAAGAACTACGAAGTCGTCACTAGTCACCCAATAGCGACCTGGGCGCAAACCGTTGCGGTCGAGAACCGCACCAATCAACGTGCCGTCGGTAAATGCGACGTCAGCCGGACCATCCCATGGCTCCATCAACGATGAGTGGAACTTGTAGAACGCACGCTTGCGTGGGTCCATTCGGTCGTTGTTTTCCCACGCTTCGGGAATCATCATCAGAAGCGCATGCGGTAGTGATCGACCCGCAAGATGCAACAGTTCAAGAACTTCGTCAAAGCTGGCAGAGTCACTCATCCCTGGTGTGCAAATTGGGAATGCCCGATCAAGACCTGGAATCAGGTTTGTTGCCAACAATGCTTCGCGCGTGCGCATCCAGTTGCGGTTGCCTTGCACTGTGTTGATTTCACCGTTGTGTGCGATGTAGCGATAAGGGTGCGCCAATGGCCACGAGGGAAATGTGTTAGTTGAGAAACGGCTATGCACCAATGCAAGTGCCGACTCCATGCGCTCATCGGAAAGGTCAGGGAAAAACTGCTGTAACTCTGGAGTTGTCAACATTCCCTTGTACACCAATGTGCGAGCAGACAAAGACGAGAAGTACGAACGCATCTCTCCGTCTAATTCGTGCTCTACGCGCTTGCGAACAATAAAGAGCTTGCGATCGAGATCTATTCCAGTAGCTCCAGCTGGGTCATCAACAAAGAACTGACGGAAGGTCGGCATGACCTTGCGTGCTGATGCGCCGAGACAATCTGGGTTGACAGGAACATCACGCCATCCCAATGGACGAAGACCTTCTTCTTTCGCAATTGCGTCAACGGTTGCTGCGGCTCGATCTGCATCGCCAGCGTCTTGTGGCAGAAATGCAATACCGGTGGCGTAGGCGCCGGC
>CAZRHK010000076.1:0-7555 GCA_964599815.1 uncultured Bifidobacterium sp.
CTCAATGCTCCTTCTTCTCCAACTTTCGTTAAAGATTTGAAAAAGTGTGTGACCGTTTCCAAGTCATGCGGTTTTGACGTTGCGCTGGCAAACGCTTAGCGCAACGATTTCGTCAGGGAACTATGAAGCCGTGTTCAAGTGGTCATTTGAATGATGACCAGTTTCGCTTTTGCTCAGTATGTGGCGAGTTATTGCCGACTCAAGTTTCTAACCCGATTAACCCTGGCGAGTTTCCTCCCCCAGCTCCAAAACGAAAGAGTTCGGGTAAGGGGAAGAAGATTGCAATTTGGGTTGTGGGAGTCTTTATTGGGCTGAGCGTGTTAGGTGCCGTATTCGGGGATCCCGATACTTCAAATGTGGAACCAAGTTCAGCCTCGTCAGAAGCGACATTTCGGTCGTCATCAAGCTCGTCAAGCACGGTTGTCGTTGATTGGTTTCCAAGCGGCTACACAGAGATTGATGATGGAATTGCAATGCGTTGGATGAAGTCCAACGAGTATGAGTGCTCAAGTTTTTCCGACGGTTGTTGGGGAATCATGGTGGTTGCAAGGGAGGGGTGTGGTTCGCTGTATGTCGAATTGGCTCTTCTTGATTCCTCTGGCGTGAATGTCGGGATGAAAAATGACATCGCTTCAGGCGTTTCAGCTGGCGGCAAGGCGCGAATGGTATTTGAGGACTACGGGAACGGAGCTTCAAAGGCAAGGGTTGCTGACGTCAGCTGTTACTGACATAAACCTCAATTCCAAAACTATGCCATTGCGATTTTGGCTCGACAATTAAAGATCTGTTCGCTCTTAGATTGCTTTACGTAACTTGTGGAATTATGTGGGCGCATGTCAAATCTATTCTTGTACCCGCCACCGCCACCGTCATCTGGTGTGACGCCCTGCGATAACGGCGTGCGGTTCGGCGCATTGGCCCTCGATTTTCTTTTAATGGTTGTCACGTGTGGTATCGGTTGGCTGATTTGGAGCATTGTTCTGTGGGGTCAGTCCACGTCGCCTGCAAAAAAGATGCTTGGTCTTTATGTCGTTGATCTTCAAACGGGAGCTCCAGCCACCATGCAACAAATGTTGCTCCGTGAACTTCTCGGCAAAATTGTTCTCGGGTACATCACGGGAATCGTCGGCATCATCAGCGCTGTACTCATCCTTGTTCAGCCCACGCGTCAGGGCGTGTGGGACTACATCGCTCGCACCACCGTTGTTCGCCGCTAAGAAATCTCTTCTGGCCGTAGCGGGGCTTGCGGTGGCAAGTCCCGCTGCTCGCATTGCGGCCGACTGGCTAAGCCATCAGCCCAGCTTGTGCCCACTTCAGCGGTTTGCCGGCATCCCGTGCCCCAGTTGTGGAGGTACCCGGGCGGGGCTTTACCTCTTGGGGGCAGACCCAGTGGCGGCTTTCGCGGCTAACCCTGGAGTGACAGCAGCTGCCCTGACCTTCGGGGCGCTTGTTGTGGCAGGAAAGGTCTCGCTGGACGATGTTTTGGGGGTTGCGAACCCTCAAATTGCAGTGGCAGACTGAATCCGATGACAACTGGAAACACCCATCAGAACCCGCTTGTCGTAGTTCTGTAGCGCGTCCGGCACCCGCCGAACGCGCTGAAAACCACCCAAACGGGGTGGTTTTTTTGTTTCTCAGGCAAGAATCACTAGTACCCGCCAGACATAGGAGACATCACATGTCGAAAAAAGAGATCCTCACAGGAGCCGAAGCACTCATTCGGTCTCTTGAGATGGAGAACGTGGACGTCATGTTTGGTCTTCCTGGTGGCTGCATCTTGCCTGCCTATGACCCGCTTCTGAAGTCCTCCATTCGCCACGTACTAGTTCGTCACGAGCAAGGCGCCGGACACATGGCGCAAGGGTACGCACACGTCACGGGTCGCCCTGGCGTTGCCATGGTGACTAGCGGTCCTGCTGCAACAAACATGGTCACGCCGTTGTGCGATGCGTTCATGGACAGCATTCCAATGGTGTGCATCACGGGTCAGGTCAGCACCACCGCAATTGGCACCGATGCCTTCCAAGAATGCGACACCGTTGGCATTACTCGCAGCGTCACCAAGCACAACGAACTTGTCATGCGCGCGCAAGACATTCCCATGGCAATTCGTCAAGCGTTTCACATTGCAACAACTGGTCGCCCTGGTCCTGTTCTTGTTGACCTTCCCAAAGACGTTTTGCAAAACACAATGGAATGGCATTGGCCAAGGGATGAAGATGTGCAAGAAGCACTCCCTGGTTATCGCCCCATTACAAAGGGTCATCCACGCATGATCAAAGAAGCCGCAAAATTGTTGTTGGCTTCAGAACGTCCGGTGTTGTATCTCGGTGGTGGCGTGTTGAAGGCACATGCTGCAGAAGCTGTGCGCGAACTTGCTGAACTGTTGAAGATTCCTGTTGTGACAACGTTGATGGCTCGTGGTGCATTCCCCGACGATCACGAATTGTGTTACGGCATGCCTGGAATGCATGGAACAGCAACTGCAATTACTGCAATGCAGAAAGCAGATTTGTTGTGCGCGCTTGGTGCACGTTTTGACGACCGCGTCACTGGCAAAGTGTCTGCGTTTGCACCAGATGCAAAAATCATTCACGTCGACATTGACCCTGCAGAACAAGGCAAAGTGCGTAAGCCAGATGTTCCTATTGTTGGTGATTGTCGTTTAGTTGTTGAAGAAATCGTCAAAGCAGTCAAGGAATTGTTGGCTGAAGGAACAAAGCAAGTCGACATCACGCCATGGCGTAGCCGTGTGAATGGATGGAAAGAGCAGTTTCCGCTCACCTACGAACCATCAGAACCTGGTGCACGTTTGAAGCCACAGTTCTGCTTGGAAAAACTTCGCGATGCCGCACCAAAGAACACCATCTTGGTGGCCGGTGTTGGTCAGCACCAGATGTGGTCCAGCTTGTTCTGGAAATTCAACGAGCCATATTCATGGGTCAACTCTGGCGGTCTTGGAACCATGGGTGTCTCTGTTCCAGCAGCGATTGGTGCAAAAGCTGGTCGTCCCGATGCAACAGTGTGGGCAATTGACGGCGATGGTTGTTTCCAAATGACGGCGCAAGAACTGGTGACTGCCACCACTGAAGGCATTCACGTGAAGATTGCAATTCTCAACAACACATATTTGGGAATGGTGCGCCAGTGGCAAGAAATGTTCTACGGCGAGCGTTATTCAGAAGTTGATCTTTCTGGTTGCCCAGACTTCGTGAAGTGGGCAGAAGCAATGGGATGCGTTGGCATTCGCGTTGAATCGCCAGAAGAAATTGATGCTGCAATCGAGCGAGCAAACAGCATTAACGATCGCAGTGTTGTTGTTGAATTCCGTGTTGAAGAATTTGAAAAAGTCTTCCCAATGGTTCCCGCAGGTGCAAGCAACGACGAAGTTCTACTTCACCCAACACAAGAGAATCGCCGGGAGTTCTTGAAGTGAGCACCATCAACACAAACAATCCATACGGTGATTCACATCATCACCACATCTTGTCGGTGTTGGTGCAAAACCGCCCGGGTGTTCTCGCACGTGTTGCAAGTTTGTTTGCACGCCGCGGATACAACATCTTTTCGCTGGCTGTTGCGCCAACTGAAGATGAGAACTACAGCCGCATCACCATCGTTGTCGACATTTCGGCTACACCTCTTGAGCAGATTGTGAAGCAATTGTTCAAGTTGATCGACGTGGTGCGCATTACAGAACTCGACCCACGCAAGTCGGTAGAGCGCGAGCTCATGGTGGCCACGGTGCGAGCCGATGGTGAACAACGGGCTCGTGTTATTGAGGTCGCCGGCATTTTCGAGGCCAAGATTTTGGCCGTCGGAGCCGACGTTCTCACCATTTCTCTCGATGGAGAACCCCAGAAACTGGACGATTTTGAGGAATTGTTGCGGGGTTACGGCATCGTAGAGAGCCAAAGAACGGGCAGAGTCGCTCTGCCCAAGTTGGAACGTGAGGCACGAAAGGGTGCCACAAAGGGAAAGGCAAGCTGATGGCAGCAAAGATGTACTACGAAAAGGACACCGATCCTTCAATTATTCGCGGCCGCAAAGTCGCCATCATTGGCTACGGCTCACAGGGCCACGCTCATGCACTCAACCTCAAAGAGAGTGGCGTGCAGGTAGTTGTTGGTCTTCGCGAAGGTTCAAAGTCTGCTGCAAAGGCAGAAGCTGCTGGTCTCACCGTGAAGAGCATCTCCGATGCCGCCAAGTGGGCCGACGTCATCATGCTCACCATGCCAGACACCGAGCAGAAGGCCACCTATAACGACCACATCAAGCGTCACATGAAGGCTGGCAAGGCTCTTGCATTTGCACACGGCTTCAACATTCGTTTCAAGCGCATTCGTCCACCAAAGAATGTTGACGTCATCATGATTGCGCCAAAGGGTCCAGGTCACTTGGTGCGTCGTACGTACACAGAAGGTGGCGGCGTCCCATGCTTGATTGCCGTTGAACAAGACTTCACTGGCAAGGCAAAAGAACTCGCATTGTCATACGCAGAGGCAATTGGTGGTGCACGTTCCGGCATCATTGAAACAACATTCACCGAAGAAACAGAAACAGACTTGTTCGGCGAGCAAGCAGTTCTCTGCGGTGGCGTTGCAGCATTGGTGCAGGCCGGATTCGAAACACTTACCGAAGCTGGTTACCAGCCAGAGATGGCGTACTTCGAGTGCTTGCACGAAGTGAAGTTGATTGTTGACCTCATGTACGAAGAAGGCATCACCGGAATGCGCTACAGCATCTCCGACACTGCCGAGTACGGTGACGTCACACGCGGACCACGCGTCATCACTCCTGCAACAAAGAAGTCAATGCAGAAGATCTTGAAGGAAATCCAAAGCGGCAAGTTTGCTCGCGAATGGGTGAAGGAATCAGAAGAGGGTCGTGCAAACTTCAACGCATTGCGTGAAGCAGGCGCCAAGCACCCCATTGAAGAAGTGGGTGCACGTCTTCGCTCCATGATGCCGTGGTTGTCAGCTGGCAAGCAGAAGGTGTCTGACGTTTCAGGCGGCTGATTTTCCTCAGTTTTCAAGAGGGCTCGGGTGCTACGGCATCCGGGCCCTTTTTTGTTTTCCAGATTTTTTGGAATTCTCGGGAACTTGTGGCCTGGGGTGGTCGTCAACAAGAGAGACCGACACACGGGGGACACCATGACATCAGTACGCACACTCATTCTCACCAGCTTCACCGCAGTAGTGGCAGTAACGGTTTTCGCCGGGGGAGTTGCATCAGCAAGCACTGGTGGGTCCGGGTCAAAGCACGGTCACTGCCATCACACCAAGCACGGCCGTGGCCACGCCTACGGGCACCGCAATCACGACCACTCATGCACTCCATCGAGTGATCCGTCGCCCTCCACAACCATTCCTGCAGACACGACACCTTCCACCACTGTGCCGACATCTGCTTCAGAACCTGCAGCCGGTGGTGCAACATTGCCAACATCGCCAATATCGCGACCTGGTTCCGAGATTGTGATCATTGAGGAACCAGCACCAGAGGCCTCTGAGACTCCGTTGCCTACCGAGACAGTTGCGCCTCGTCCGGATGAAATGCCAACAGAGACGCCAGCAACCGCACCAGTGAATACAACAGCTCCGGTGCTGCCAGGAGAATCATCATCACCAGAGTCTGTCAACGTGAAGATCCCAGGGATTGCTGAAGATGGAGTTAGTTCGCCAGACGGTGACAACAACGTGACGATGCCCAATGCCAACTCAACCGATGAAGGTGCTGAAGTCGTCGCTGACGGGGAGACCGTCAAGCAGAACGCCAGGGGCATTGCTGGCGGTGTCTCGCTGTGGTGGCTCGTTGTTTTATTGGCGGTTGCTGCCGAAACCATGCGCCGTCTGCGCAAGGCTCGAGACCACGCAGTTGAGTCGGCCGAGATCGCCTAAGAGACCTCCTCTCAAGGGGTTGGCTAATTCCCGACTTGTTTAGTCGGGAATTAGCCAGTAGGGTGCCTCGCTATGAGTAACGCCAATTGGGGTTTTGAGACCCGCCAAATTCACGCCGGACAAGAGCCAGACCCCACCACGGGCGCACGGGCCGTTCCCATTTACCAAACAACGTCGTACCAATTCCGCGACAGCCAGCACGCAGCAAACCTGTTTGCGCTCGCCGAAATTGGAAACATTTACACACGTCTCATGAACCCCACCACAGGAGTGTTGGAAGCACGTTTGTCAGATCTTGAAGGTGGAACTGCAACTGCAGTTGGTTTGCCTGGTGCGCTTGTTGTGTCTTCTGGACAGAGCGCAGCAACACTTGCAATCCTCACTCTTGCTGAAGCAGGAAGTCACATTGTTGCATCGCCATCGTTGTACGGCGGAACATACAACTTGTTGCACTACACATTCCCCAAGATGGGCATTGAGGTCACATTCGTTGATGATCCAGATGATCTTGCTCAGTGGAAAGCAGCAGTTCGTCCAAACACAAAGTTGTTCTTCGGCGAAGTTCTCGCAAACCCAAAGAACGATGTGTTCGACATTGAAGGTGTTTCAAAAGTTGCACACGACGTTGGCGTGCCACTTATGTTGGACAACACAGTTCCCACTCCATACGGCATTCGTCCGTTGGAATGGGGTGCAGACATTGTTGTTCACTCCGCAACAAAGTTCCTCGGTGGTCACGGCACTGCAATTGCAGGCGCAATTATCGATGGTGGAAAGTTCGACTTCGCAGCAAGCGGCCGTTTCCCTAACTTCACAGAGCCAGACCCCAGTTATCACGGTCTTGCATATTGGCCAGCTCTTGGTGCAGGTTCATTCATCATTAAGGCACGCGTGCAGATGTTGCGCGACCTTGGAATGTCTGCAAGCCCGTTCAATGCGTGGAGCATCTTGCAAGGTGTTGAAACGTTGTCGTTGCGTATGGATCGCCACTGGTCAAACACCGCAAAAGTTGTTGAGTTCTTGCAGAAGCAGAGCGCAGTGGAGTCCATCAACTACGCCGGTCTGCCCAGCAGCCCATGGCACGAGCGCGCCAAGAAGTATTTCGGCGGTAAGGGCTTTGGTTCCGTTATTGCAGTGGAACTGAAGGGTGGCCGTGAGGCTGGTCAGAAGTTTGCTGAAGCACTGAAGTTGCACAGCCACGTTGCAAACATTGGTGATGTGCGCTCGCTGGTGATTCACCCAGCATCAACTACTCACAGTCAGTTGACGGAAGACGAGCAGCGTTCAGCTGGTGTTGCGCCAGGACTTGTGCGTTTGTCAGTTGGGCTTGAGTCTGTTGAAGACATCATCGCCGACCTTGAATTGGGCTTCGCCGCAATCAAGTAAGTCGAATTAGTTGTCGTCGTTTTGGTTGCGGAGAAACTCTTCTAGCTCCGCAGCCAAATCGTCACCACTTGGCATGTTTTGCTCCACGAGTTGATCGTGGCGGCGCTCCAGCATGTGAACGTATGCCGATGCTTGTGGGTCGCCTTCTACTGCGGCGTCGTGTAGTTCTTGCCAACGGCTGATTTCATTCTGCAAATTGGCGTGGTCGGTAGGAATGCCCAACACATGTTGTAGATGTTGCAACAACGCAGCTGCGCTCTTCGGGTGTT
>CAZRHK010000077.1:0-7425 GCA_964599815.1 uncultured Bifidobacterium sp.
GGATTGCTTCGGGGATGGTGAGGAGTGAGGAAAGCATTGTTCCTAGCCTGCCACGCACATGGTGATGCCTGTCTGATACCGATTGGCACTCCCAACGGGATTCGAACCCGTGCCGCCACCTTGAGAGGGTGGTGTCCTAGGCCTCTAGACGATGGGAGCCTGAAGCGACTTCCAAGGTTACAGGCGAGATCTAGCCCTTACGCCCCAGCGCGACGACGCTTGAAAATGGGACGGCCACCCAGTAACGCCAAGGCAATAGCCACCATGATCACGAGAACTGCAAGACGAGTATTGCTTTGGCGTTCCATGACTTCGAATCCCATAGACACCGAAATCACTTCGTCGCCCGGCCCCACACCATTGATCTGAAGCGTGTGCTCGCCTGCTTCAACATCATTCGGAACAAGCACCGTCTGATTGACAGTGCCCTTGGATGTCGTTTCTCCGCGACCAAGTTCCACTGGGTCAGAGAACATAAACACGGTGTACGTAGTTTCAGGAACAAAGCCGTCAACGCCAACACTTAGTTCAGTATTGCCATACATTCGCAACACACCATCTGAGCCAACTTGTGCTTCACCAGATGCGGAATTAGTGGAACCAATCTTGAACACTACATTTCCTGGCAAGGTCATGATCATCTGACCGTTCTGAGTCTTTGTCATTACTTTGACTTTTTGCCCGCGAACAACTGCTGTTGCTTCGCCGGCTTCAAGCGATGGCGTCTCTCCGTTAGCAAGATACGGACTACCAGGATCAGCTGGAAGTGTGGTGGTGGTAGTTGTTGTCGTCGTTGACGTGGTGCTCACCGGAGCAGGTACTTGACTCTGCGGAATCGTTGTTGATGATGAGTTGGTAGCAGGGCCAGAACTACTTGCTGCTGGAGGAACAGTTGTTGTTGGAACAACTCCGACAGTGATTGATTGAGAAGCCGCTGCGGCCGCGTAAACATCGTTGCCAGCTTGTGATGCAGATACAACACACACTCCAGCAGTACTAAAGGTCACCACACCGGCCGAAATGGAACATACCGATGATGATTGATTCGAAATAGCCACAGTTGGTGCAAGAGATGCATCGCTGTCAACTTGCACGGTGTACGTGCCACCAATGATTGGAGATGATGGCGGCGTGGAACGGAACGTCAACACCTGAACGATCTTGTCAACAGTGACTGATTGAGTTGCCGAATCTGCCAAATAGTTTGAGTCGCCAGCGCGAGTGACTTCCACAACACATGTGATTCCACCACGGGAGGCGGTGAGGGTTGTTCCGTTCAATGAACAGATACCCGAGGTCAGCGACCACGACAATGACCCAGATGATTGTCCACCAGATGCAGTCAGCGACAATGAACTGCCTGTTGTAAATGCCGAAGAACTGGTCACAGACAAGCCCGTCTGTGACGCCTTACTAATGGTGATAGTGGTGTTTGTCGATGATCGCTCGAGGTAGTTCGTATCGGTTGCCTTCGTTGCCTTAATGACACATGACGACCCAGCATTCCCTGGCGTCAACAACGCACCAACAATGCTGCACGTACCCGACACAACAGAATATGAAACAGAACCAGTTCCACTTCCACCTGTAATTCCCAGCACTAAACCCTGACCGTAAGCAGTTGTTGTGTCTGAAATTGTGATTGACAACTGAGTGGCTTTAGACGTGCTGATTGAAGTAGCCGATGACGAAATCGGGTTGTAATTTCCATCGCCGGCTTTAGTTGCAGTCACAGAGCAAGATGATCCAGCATCACCGGGAGTCAACGACGAACCATTAACACTGCACGTTCCAGACACCACCACATACGAGACTGAACCAGTACCAGAACCACCACTCGTCGACAACGACAACACAGACCCATACGTCGCCGACGTGGTCGACACCGTCAACACAGACTGAGCTGCTTTTTGAATAGTGATAGTGGTGTTGCTCGACGACAATTCGTTGTAGTTCGTATCTGTAGCTTTCGTTGCCTTAATGACACATGAAGACCCAGCATTCCCTGGCGTCAGCAATGCACCAACAATGCTGCACGAACCCGACACGACGGAATAGGTCACCGCGCCAACACCAGAACCACCGGTGACGCCAAGCACTAATCCTTCGCCATATGTAGCGGTGGTTGACGAAATTGAAATAGTCCCCTGCGTTGCTTTGGCAGTACTAATGGATGTAGCAGTGGAGGAAACCGATGTGTAGTTGTCATCGGCGGCCTTGGTTGCCACAACAGAACACGATGATCCTGCGTCACCGAGTGTCAACGAACTTCCATTCACCAAGCATGAACCCGAAGAAACCGAATACGACACCGCGCCAGTACCAGAACCACCACTTGTCGCCAGTGACAGCACGTTTCCGTATGTTCCAGAAGTTGTTGTGATGGTGAGTGCGCTTTGTGCAACTCGAGCAATCGTTAACGAAGCACCTACATACGTCAATGAGTACCTGTTGGAGTTTGCAACATTCATCACTGCAGTAGGTGTAATGGTGTAAGTGCCGCCCGCAGTCGGCTTCGTTGTGGAAGGTCCGTACGAGGTTCCTAAATGCGTGGTACCTGAATATGAGTACGACACCGACGAAATTGTGTCCGACCCAATTAAGCCTGACTGTGTATATGAATCTGTCCAGGACCCGCCGTAGTTAATGGACTTTGTACCTGCTGTCACGGTCAAGGGCGATGCCTGCAACGTGATAACGGAACTGGTGAGCGCAACTGCGGGTCCAGTGTTCGTAGCGATGTCTCGTACACCAGCATTTGCTAAACGAAGTTGGAGTGTTCCCTCTTGACATTGAGTCACTGTCACGATGACCGAGGTTCCATCAGTTGTGTTTGGAGTAAACACACAGCCCGTCGCTGTTCCAATGTTCGAGAAATCAACGGAGGAAATGCCTGTCACAGACTCTGAGAAGTTGATGGTAAACGCGAGAGACATTCCCGCTGCAGGCGACGTTGGTTCTGATGCAATCGTTGCCGTAGGACGTGTGACATCAATAGTGATTGGCCCAATCGACGTGTCGGCAACAGGACCGTTTTGTTGCGTTGACTGCCCAAAAACCGAGTTTGCTAATTGCGTGAAAATCAGAGTTCCGCTGGTAACAGATGAACCGGTTGCAGTGACGCGGTACTGAGTAGCGCTGAATGCTGTCATTGATGTGAGCGTCCAACCGGTACTGGTTCCTGTCAACTGGAAATCCGAGATATCAATTCCAGTCACAGTTTCTGCATAATTCGCAGTGAACACAATGGACGACGATTGGTTTGTAGGAGACGCCACCGATGCCGAGAGCGACGGTGTTGGAACGTTCAAGTACTTAATGGTGGCGATGCCATGACCTTCACGCCCTGTGATTGTTCCCACACCACTTGGATCGGGCATTGATGCATTACCTGCAGTAAGAGTGGTGTTAGTAAGCCAATACGACGAACCTGGTGAATAGCTCGCAGGCTTGTGTGACGAACTAGTGAGTACGTAACCAGACCCACCGGAACCTGTTGGCCAAGAGGTCACTCCTCCGTACCAGCCACCGCCACCGCCACCGTTAGCCCATCCGTCCGTTCCTCGAGCACCGCCATTCCAACCACCGACAGAACATGTATTCGAATAGGCCGACGGACTCGCGAATCCAAAAGAACCAGCGACAACGTTGCTTGGATACGGAGATGTTCCGCTTGCAGTCTGGGTAGCACCAGTAATGGTGTAGCCATTTGCCGTAAACGTTGGCGCAGTGGATCCGCCTCCATCATTTCCTAACGACACAGCATTTTCGTAGTTGGTTCCGTGTCGTCCGCCACCGCCGCCTGCAACAATGATTCGCGACAACAAACTCGCTGAGTCATTGGTTGCGCCAGATACCAGACGAATATCAGTTCCGCCGCCGCCGCCAGACGATCCCCAACTTGAGGAGCTGCAACCGCTGCCCTGACCACCTACATAAATATGTAGTTGAGTACCAGCAGACAATGAGACTGTTCCTGCGGCGTATCCTCCGCGGCCACCCTTGATTGAAGAATTCTTTGCGTCATTTCCGCCTTGCGCTCCCCACACCTTCAGGTCGTACGTACCAGTTGTTGGTGCCGTCCATGAGTAGTAATCGCCGGTGTACGTGAACGTCACCGTGCAATAAGCACCAACGCAAACGGGTGTTGGGTTTGCGCTAACAGCTGAAGCAACGCGCGATGAAGAACGCTGTGTTGGCGAGACAACCACTGCAAACAGTGCCGCAACTAGAAGCAAAGCAATTCGGGAGAAGGATGTGTGCGACCTGTTTTTAAGCACGTCAAAAGAAAGGTCGTCCGCCATGGACGAATAGTCTAAGTCCGGTCTACTTTCTGTCCAAATCCGCCCAACGCGCCACGAAGCCAGTCAGGGAGTGAGGGGTTTACTGGGGCTCTCTTGGCAGACCCAGAATTCGCTCCCCCAAGATGTTCTTTTGAATCTCATCGGTTCCGCCCGCAATGGACTGCGCTGGAACAGACAAGATCACTTCGGACACAATTCCCTCCACTGAGTCATCAGATGAGTCGAGCATTGCATCAGCACCTGTTGTCCTTGCCAGAACGTGAGACGCCATTCGAGCAGCGCTACTTGTTGCCAACTTCCCTACCGAACCCTCTGGTCCAGGTGGATGACCTAAATCTCTCATCACGCGCGCGCGTTCCGCGGTCCAGGCGCTTGCCCGTTGAAGAGAAATGACTTTCATTGCTTCTTCACGCGCGGTGACGTCATGACCATGGCCATTATTGATGAGTTGCGGAACTACAAGATCAACTCGACCCGCGCGTTGTGGGTACCACTTATACGTCTCCATGAACTCCACCCATTCATCATGAGCTTCTGCTGCAGCGCGTCCATCTCCGCGGGTTCTCGTTTCACCGAATGTTGCGCCAAATTTTCTCTCATACGCCAGTGTCGTGTGTGCAACTGTCCAACCCTTGTTGATTTCACCGATGACCCAGTCTTTTGGAATGCGTGCATCAGTAAAAAAGACTTCATTAAAAGACTGATGATGGTTCATTTGGCGAAGCGGCCGCACAGTGACCCCTTCTTGATGCATTGGAATGATGAAGTACGTAATTCCAGAATGTTTCGGTGCTGACGAATCTGTTCGCGCAAGCAAGATTCCGTAGTCAGCATGGTGTGCACTCGTGTTCCACACTTTCTGTCCGTTAACGACCCACTCGTCTCCGTCCAGAATTGCTTTCGTTGACAAGCCTGCAAGATCCGAACCAGCGCCGGGCTCACTGAACAACTGACACCAGTGAGTTTCTCCCACCAGAATGTCCCGAAGAAACAATGACTGAAGATGCGCACTTCCATGTTCGAGAAGTGTTGGACCAGCTAGGAACGTTCCGCCTCCAATTGGCAGCCCCGGTGCACCGCGTTGTTTCAGCTCGCTTAACACAACCCCTTCGCTCCACGCTGGAAGACCGCGTCCAAATAAATTTTCTGGCCACTGCGGAACCGACCAACCTGAATCAACAAAAGTCTCACGCCATTCGCGCAACGAAAGTTCTGGATTCCAATGTGAATCCATCCATGTTGAAAATTCCCTCTGTACGTGTTCTACAGAATTCGGGAAATCAACCACGATGTACGTCCCTAATTGGTTGGGGAACAAGGACTCGAACCCTGAATAACAGTACCAGAAACTGCTGTGTTGCCAATTACACCATTCCCCAGTGCGCCGTTCATGTTAGCGACAGAACTCGGGTACCAACACCGAGGAATGACTAACCGCTAATCGAAAACAGTTGACGGAAGCCAATGATTCGACCCACCGAAACTCCAACAGTTTCGCGAGTCCATTCATAGAAATCCCAACTGTCGCGGCTCTTCGGAGACGATGAACCAACAACTGTGATTCCCACATCTTCCAGGGACGCAGCACTCCGCCCAATGTGCCAGTCACTGCTGACAACAAGAACTCTCGTTATTGATGAACCTTTTAGAACTGGGGCGAGAGCTTCCACTGATTGCCACGTTGACTGGCCAATAGATTCCATGAGGATTGCATCACCTGGAACTCCGGCATTCATTAACCATGTACGGCCTGCTTCTGACTCAGTGAACCGATCACCGTCTCGTTTACCGCCCGTGAGCGCAATAACCGGCGCTCTTTTGTCTTGCCACAAAGACAACGCCATCGATAAGCGAGATTCAAGGAGTGGTGATGGTTGACCGTCGTACTGAGCAGCCCCCATTACAACGATTGCATCAGCAGATTTTCCGTTGTCGTAGTTTCCTGCGAACCAAATAGTCCCAAAGGTGATGACAACATAAGCGATCATTGCAATGACCACTGCAATAGCAATCACTAGCGCTGACCGCATGTATGCAATCACAACGCATCAACCAAGTCGACTAAGCGCAGCAACTAATCGTCGCTGAGTCTCAACGCGACCAAGAATCTCAATGCTTTCAAAAAGTGGCGGCCCAACGGTTCTACCAGTGATGGCAACTCGAATTGGGGCTTGCGTTTTACCAAGCTTCAGTTCGCGTGACTCAGTCCACGACTCAAGAGCATGTTTCAACGCATCATGGTTCCATTCACATGTAGACACAGCATTGTTGAAATCTCGTAAGACATCTGAAGCAAACTCTGCAGCCATAGTTTTTGACCACGCCGCTTCGTCAATGACGGGATCTGCCAAGAAAATAAAATCAATCATGTCTGGCACTTCAGACAGAGTGACCACACGTGTCTGCACTAGCGGTGCAACTTGTGCGAACACATCGTCGCTAAATCGCTCCGCAGGCCATGGGGCCGTCTGCAGATATGGAGCACATGCCGACACAAAGTCATGTAGCGACATTGCGCGAATGTAGTCACCGTTAAACGCGTTGAGTTTCTTGATGTCAAAGAATGCGGGTGAATGATTCACATCTTCCAAACGGAATTCACCAACAATGCGTTGCCACGGGACAATTTCCTGGTCTCCTGCCGGTGCCCAGCCAAGAGTCATGAGGTAGTTGACCATTGCGTCAGGAAGAATGCCCTCTTCCCGATACTGCTCTAACGCCACCTTGTCGCGACGCTTCGACAACTTCTTACGTTGTTCGTTAACAAGAACAGGAACATGTGCCCACACTGGCGGAGTCTGCCCCAGCGCATCCCAAATCAACTGTTGCTTCGGAGTGTTTGGAAGATGCTCTTCAGCACGAACCACTGTTGAGATCTTCATTTCAATGTCGTCCACCACATTGGCGAGAAGAAACATTGGAGTTCCATTTCCACGCAAAAGCACAAAGTCTTCAATGGTGTCATTGGAAAACTCAACGCGACCACGCACTAAATCGTTCACCACGGTGACGCCGTCTGGAACACGAAAGCGCAACACGCGACCTGGTGCTGGTTCTAACCCGCGATCGCGCGAGTATCCGTCGTACCCCTGCTTGCCAGATGCCTTGGCCCGCTCTTGAA
>CAZRHK010000078.1:0-7377 GCA_964599815.1 uncultured Bifidobacterium sp.
CATCACTAGTTCATGTCGTGCGGTTGGCATTGATCCACAGCGCGAACTCATTCCTGTTGCGCCCGCTGCTCACTATGTCTGTGGGGGAGTAAAGGCAACGTTGAATGGTGAAACGTCATTATTGGGATTATTTGTTGTCGGTGAAGCTGCGTGCACTGGTGTGCATGGAGCAAACCGATTGGCATCTAACAGTTTGACCGAGGGCGTCGTTGCTGGAACTCGTGTAGGCCGTGCCTTGAGTTGGGAATTGCCAGACAAAGTGGTGGGTTCCGTTGAAGATGTAGAGGGCGAGCTCATCGATTCGTATCACCGTGCTGCACTTCGCTCTGCAATGTCGCGCTACGTGGGCGTGTTGCGGACTCCAGAAGGTTTAGCGTCTGCCGCACGAATCTTGGCCACTCTTGCATCGAATGCATCATCTGAAGTTGTGCCAACGCGTAAAGCATTTGAAGCAACCAACATGTTGACCATTGCAATGGCTGTCGTTGAAGCGGCGAGAACTCGCGAAGAAAGTCGCGGCTGTCATCGCCGAACAGATTTTGATGCTCCATCAGATGCATGGTTGCGTCACCTAACCTGTCGCATCGTGGATGGCCACGTGGAGGTGAAGTGATGGAACTGCATGAGTTGTCGACGGGAGTTCGTCAACGTCTTCACGCACAAGGTCTAGATGCGGACTATGTTGCGAAAGTTATTCGTGACACCGTGAGTGAAGATCTCGCAGGCGGAATTGACATCACTTCGGTTGCCACTGTCCCGGTGGAACAGCGCAGTGTTGTGTCGTTTGGGTCACGCGCTACTGGGTGCATTGCGGGTCTTGATGTAGCTGCGGCTGTTGTTGAAATGGTGTGTGGTGTGTCGGCGAGTGCCTTCCAGCATGTGAAGCACGACGGCGATCGTGTTGAGCGAGGCGATGTCATAGCTCGTGTTGAGGCTCCA
The DNA here is from genome assembly GCA_964599815.1 of uncultured Bifidobacterium sp. Classification (GTDB taxonomy): domain Bacteria; phylum Actinomycetota; class Acidimicrobiia; order Acidimicrobiales; family Ilumatobacteraceae; genus UBA2093. The sequence continues at coordinate 940 of CAZRHK010000078.1, forward strand.
ACCCAATACATGCTCACCGCCGAACGCACCGCGTTGAATCTGTTGTGTCACTTGTCTGGCATCGCAACTGCAACATCTAAGTGGGTAGATGCTGTGGCTGGAACTGGTGCCATCATTCGTGATACTCGCAAAACCACACCTGGTCTACGAAGTCTTGAAAAGTATGCGGTTCGCTGTGGAGGTGGCCAAAACCATCGAATGAGTCTCAGTGACGCCGCATTGGTGAAGGACAATCACATTGCAGCTGCTGGTGGAGTAGAAGAAGCGTTTTCGAAAGTACGCGCAATGGCAAGTTCGCTGCCCATTGAAATTGAAGTGGACACATTGGATCAGTTGCGAGTTGCGCTGAATGCCGGAGCAGATGTTGTGTTGTTAGACAACATGCCGCCATCTGTTTTGAAAGATGCAGTTGCCATTAGTGCAGAACACGAAAAGATGACTGGTCGCGCAGTGTTGTTGGAAGCAAGTGGCGGACTCACGTTGGACAATGCGTATTCAGTTGCTGAAACCGGTGTTCATTTCATCAGCGTTGGTGGTCTCACGCATTCATCGCCAATTCTGGATATTGGACTTGACTTCGAAGCGATTGTCTAGTGAACATCGAAGAGTTAGCAACAGTTTGGAGAAGGTTTTCAGAAACTGAATGCAGGGGCTATTCGCCGTTGTACGAGCGAATTACTTCTGCGGTAGCTGCTAGCGATGAGGTGCTTCGTCGCATCCTTCCATTACCCTCGCACGTCTATCAGCCAAACCTGCTGTTAGCAGCGGTGCATGATCGAGTTCTTAAAGGGCTTGAGCCAAGACTTGAAGAAATTTACGCCGGACAAAGTTCCGACGATGTCGGTGACGCTTTTATCGAATGCGTCTTGCAATCATGGGATGAACTTTTGCCTGTACTCAAAACTCGATTAGTGCAAACAAACGAAATCGGTCGAGTGGCATTTCTGACACCTGCACTTGCTTCTCTCAATTTTGAAGAATCGGTAACTCTTCTCGATGTCGGGACAAGTGCGGGTCTCACCCTGGCTCGCGATAAGTGTCGCATTGATTTCGGTGATGTTGGGGCCGTTGGGCCCAGTGATAGTCCAGTTGAAGTTCAATGTTCAGTTCTGAATGGAAATCCGCCCATTCAGAATGTCTCCATTGACCGACTTGTCGGCTTGGACCGAAATCCAATTGACTTAAATAACCCAGATGACTTCCGGTGGATGCTGGCGTGTGTATGGCCGGACACTGGACGTCTAGAGCGAGCGCAAGCGGCACTTCACCTCGCAAAGAACTCACATTTTGAACTCATCAAGGGGGATGCAATTGCAGATCTACCTGCACTCCTTGAATCGATTGAAGGAGCACTTGTCGTTACAACGACATGGGCATTGGTGTATTTGCCGGTTCACCAATGGAAGGAATTTGCACAATTGCTAGCGAATGCGAGCAAGAGTCGCCCTGTGTATTGGATTAGCGCAGAAGCCCCTGGAGTTGTTGATCTATTGCCCCATATTGATCCGCCACAAGTTGAAGGCGCATCGGCTTCGGTCCTTGGGTTGGTTGTATTCAAAGACGGAGACATCACAGATAGGCGAACTCTGGCGCATGTCCATTCACATGGCAAGTGGATGTGGTGGTACGACTAGCTGCGGTTAGCGAGCCATTCGGCTTCAAGTTCACCCATTGGTGTTGAAGGCCCAGCATTCGTCATTGGCCACAACTCTTCGCTGATGCGGCGGAAGTTGCCACTTGCACCAAGTTGGCCAAGAAGCGCATACAGACCAAGGTTGATGCGCTGAATAAACACGAAGCTTCGTGGAACAGTGGCGTATTGCGCAATTGCCGATGTTCTGTCAAACGTATGACGAACAATGGATGTTGCATATCCAGTGGTCCACGTCATGTCTTTGGATTCGCGAACTGGCTCGTAGAAGTGCGCAAAGTAATCGCCCGCTTCTTCAGTGGAGAAGGGTGCATCTTTCTGGAACATTCCTGCGTCTTCAATGACGCGTCGGTATGTCTCCATGTCGTTGTCTAATACGGCAGCTTTCACCATTGACTGGAACATGTTCATCTCATCAACTGTGAAGTGTTTGATGAGGCCAAAGTCGAGAAATGTGACTTTCCCGTCTTTGTGGAAGATGTAGTTGCCAGGATGTGGGTCTCCGTTGAAGGCACGGAATCGGTACAAGCTGCGGAACACGAATCGGAAGATGGCTTCACCAGCCATGTCTCGTTGTTCTTGTTGCCATGTGAGTACCTCGGCAAATGAAGAGCCGCTCACCAATTCTGAAATCAAGATTCGAGACGTGGAGTAGTTGTGTAGAACTTCAGGAACGTGAATGAACGGGTGTCCCTTATAGAAGTCTGCAAATAACTGCTGGTTCTCGGCTTCCTTCTTGTAATCAAGTTCTTCCCGTAGACGATCCTTAATTTCGGCCACCATGTCTTCTGGGTTCAAACTCTTGAATCCAAATGCCAGCAATGTGCCAAGAAGGTCTGCGGTGCGAAGGTCTGCATCTATTGCTTCGGCAACACCTGGATATTGAACTTTGACGGCAACAGCACGCTCACCCTCTGGTGTTTTGAGAATGGCTCGGTGCACCTGACCTATCGATGCGGCAGCAATTGGTTCATCGTCAAACTCAACGAACAATTCGTCCACTGTTTTGCCAAGTTCTCGTTTGATTTCTTGATGAACCAGCTCAATGCTCATGGGTGGAGCGTTTGATTGCAGTTGAGACAGGGCAAGACGAAGAGGTTCTGGGAGTCCGTCGTCTAAATAGCTGGCCATCTGGCCCAACTTCATCAACGCACCCTTCATGTTGCCTAACTCATCGGCAACTTGTTGGGCCGACTTCATTTCGCGATCTCGCGACAATTGCTCTTTACGTTCTGCACTTGCAAACAGTTTGCGCGCAGAGGTTCCAGCGTGAGCTAGGCCAATTCGTGCTCCGAGTCGTGCAAGACGACTGTTTCGGCGCCATCGAGATCTGCGTTGAACCGCGTGGTTCATGTTGGCGACTCGGTTGAACGCTGTTGTGCGCGTTCGTGAACATTAAGACAGGCATTCACCAAGAGCGGTACGAATCGGTCTGCGTGCGCATACACAGCATCGTGATCTGCGTCGATTGTTTGTACAAAAGCATCTGGAATAAGCGATGCAATGACTTCTTGGCGGTCTGGGCTGACCACCCGATCATTGGTTGTCATGATGACCGATGTTGGTACATCTATAGAGGTGAGCCAACCGCGTGAGTCGTATCTACCTAATGCGCCACCAGCTTCAAGGATTTGTCGCCATTCGTGGTCTGCAACTTGTTGTGCTGCCCATGGTTCCCATGTCATGGTCTTGCGAGAGAGATAGAGACGATCGCTAATCGTTTGGCGCATTGATGGTGGTGCAATTCGTGCGAGCGCGCCAACTCCGGCAAGTGCAGTGAATGCAAGTCGTTCCTGACGCGTAGTGACAAAGTGTCCGGCTGTTGCGGCAAGCACTAATCCGCGAACACGATGTTCATGCCTCTTCCACATCAACTGCGCAATCGTTCCACCCATGGAATAACCAACTGGAATGAATGTGGAGATTCCAAGTTGGTCGGCCAACATCGCTGCATCGTCTGCGCAATCCGACAAACGGAATGTTTGTGATGAGCGAATACCGCGCCCATGTCCACGATGATCTAAAGCAATAACTCGGAAATGTTGACCAAGAGCTTCGTAACACATGAACCAGTTGAGATCTGCAGTGGCTGTCCAGCCATGCAACAAGATCAAAGTTGGTGCGCCTTCGGGGCCGGGTACTTCGCGATAAAACGTGGTGCCACGACCTGGCAAGTCAATATGTTGACCAGCCGGAAGCGAAGGGATGAGGTGCTCGCTCAGCCTTCCACCTTCATAACAGTGACGGACACTTTCGCGCCGTTCTCCAATGTGATGGACACTTTGCTTCCTTCGGCTTGACCCAAGAGTGCAGAACCAATAGGTGAGACGGGGCTCATCACTTCTGTGCCGTCGCCAGTTCGCTTCTCTTCGATGTGGCCAATGAGGTACGTCTCGGCATCGTCTTCGCTATCGCCGTCGAACAAGATGGTGACTCGCGACAACACACCAACAACTCCAGGAGTTGGTGCTGGGGCAATTTCGGCATTTTCCAAAATGTTGATGACCAAGTTCTTGCGGTCATTGAACATTCCGTACTCGTCTTTGGCGGCGTGATAGTCACCGTTTTCAGACAAGTCGCCCATCTCGCGTGCGCGACCGATTTTGTCTGCAACCTCGGGAAGAACCGTGTGTTCTAGGTGGGCGACCTCGGCTTCAAGCCGTTTGTAGGTCTCTTCAGAGAGAAGGTGCTTTGCCATGAAGGGAAGGCTATCTGCGCCTTCTAGATTGGAGTCCTTATGGCACATCGCATTGCACTCATTGGCGGAGACGGAATTGGCCCGGAAGTAACGGCCGAAGCAGTGAAGGCGGTGCTTGCTGCTGGCGTTGACATCGACACCACAAACTTCGACCTTGGTGGCACCCGCTATCTACGCGATGGCGAAATTTTGTCAGACGAGGTGCTGAACCAACTGCGCGGCTTTGATGCCATTTTGTTGGGAGCCGTTGGTACGCCAGACGTTCCACCAGGAATCATTGAGCGCGGCCTGTTATTGAAAATGCGTTTTGAGTTGGACCTGTATGTCAATCAGCGGCCATTTGCCGGAGTTGCTCCGGGACATGTCACGCCACACGATTTTGTTGTTATTCGTGAAAATACCGAAGGTCCATATGTAGGTGAAGGTGGCGTATTGCGTCGCAACACTCCGCACGAAATTGCAACCCAGGGAAGTGTGAATACTCGACATGGTGTCGAGCGTTGCATTCGCTACGCGTTTGAGTTGGCGTCAAAGCGTGAACGCAAGCACGTCACGTTGGTGCACAAGACGAACGTGTTGACATTTGCCGGAGATTTGTGGCAACGCGCATTCAATGAAGTCGCACAAGAGTTTCCGAATGTTGGCACCGCGTACAACCATGTTGATGCTGCGTGTATCTACTTTGTAGAAGATCCACACCGCTACGACGTGATTGTCACCGACAACTTGTTCGGCGACATCCTCACAGACTTGGGTGGCGCGGTGAGTGGCGGAATTGGGCTCGCATCATCGGCCAACCTCAACCCCTCACGAACTGGTCCATCAATGTTTGAACCATCGCATGGATCTGCCCCCGACATTGTGGGCACTGGCAAGGCCAATCCAATTGCAGCCATCTTGTCGGCAGCACTCATGTTGGAGTTTTTGGGTGAAACCGCCGCGGCACAGCGAATTCGCGCCGCCTGCGACACCAATCCAACTGGAAACACCAGCGAAATTGGAAACGCCATCGCCGCAATCGTCTCCGCCAACTAATCTTCCCAACAACACACTTTCGAGGAGCTCGTATGCCCACCCTTATCCCAACACCGAAAATCTGGATGAATGGAACACTCGTTGACTGGGACAAGGCTCAGGTGCATGTGTTGACCCACACTCTCCATTACGGCACTGGCGTGTTCGAGGGAATCCGTGCATATGAGACCGCCGATGGTCCTGCAGTCTTTCGTTTAACAGAGCACATCGAGCGTTTGTTCAAGAGCGCAAAAATTCTTGGCATGGAGATTCCATACTCAGTGCAGGAACTCATTGATGCAACGAAGGAAACTGTTCGTTCCACTGGTCTGCCTGGTTGCTATATCCGCCCCATTGCTTATTACGGATATGGCGAAATGGGATTGAACACCTTGCCATGTTCAGTGGACGTTGCAATCGCATGTTGGCCATGGGGTGCATATTTGGGTGAAGAAGCACTCACAAAGGGTGTGCGCATGAAGATCTCGTCGTGGAAGCGTCTCGACCACAACATGCTTCCGCCAGCTGCAAAGACCGTTGCTAACTACGCCAACTCGTCGTTGGCAAAAGTAGAGGCATTGCGCGCCGGCTACGACGAAGCAATTCTTCTCAACAATGAAGGTCTCGTCAGCGAGTGCACCGGTGAGAACTTGTTTGTTGTTCGTAACGGAAAAGTCATTACGCCACCATTGTCGGCAGGAGCTCTTGAAGGCATCACCCAATGGAGCGTCATCAAGATTCTTGAAGACATGGGCTACACGGTGGAGAAGGGCAACATCGCCCGCTCAGACCTCTACATCGCAGATGAAATCTTCTGTGTGGGAACTGCTGCTGAAGTCAGCGCCATCAATTCGGTCGACGATCGTTCCGTGCCATGTCCCGGCCCCATCACTTTGAAAGTGGCAGACACGTACGGCAAGGCTGTTCGAGGTCAAATTGCGGACTACAAGCACTGGTGCGAACTGGCCTAACGCTGGCAAGGACATTTGTTCCTTTGTGAACACTCCACAGGCAAAGGCCATACAGGGGTGGGTATCAGAGGTTTTCCACAGAATTCCCCACAGGGGTTGACGAA
>CAZRHK010000079.1:0-218 GCA_964599815.1 uncultured Bifidobacterium sp.
CTGCCACGAGTGCGGCGAGATCCATGTCGCGGAGTTCGGTAATTGAACGTGCCATTTTCTAAACCTCTCGAATCAGATCTGCTCGTCGCGGCTGATGACGCGAGCTTTGATCGGGAGTTTTTGCACGGCGCGCTCGAGAGCTGCCTTTGCAATCTCAGGTGTTGGATAGGACAATTCAAAAAGAATGCGGCCTGGCTTCACAACGGCCACCCAGAACT
>CAZRHK010000079.1:228-1089 GCA_964599815.1 uncultured Bifidobacterium sp.
GAAGATGTTGATCCACACTTTGCCGCCGCGCTTAATGTGACGCGTCATAGCAATACGTGCAGCTTCAATCTGACGAGCAGTGATCCAACCGGGTTCAAGAGCTTGAATTCCGTACTCACCGAAAGCGAGTGCGTTTCCACCCTTTGAAACACCAGTCATACGACCGCGATGGTGCTTGCGGTGCTTGACCTTACGAGGCATCAACATGATTAGTCCTCCCCACGAAGCTTTGGAGTTTCGTGTGAATCGTGCAAGCGACGCTCGATTGCCTCTTCCTCTTCAAGCAAGCGCTCGAACTCAGGATCGGCAGGCTTCACAAGCGGAGCCATTTCTTCTGCAACATCGGCAGCAGCAACGCGTGGGCCAGCAGATGACACGACTTTGCGTGATGCTGGCTGCTCGGCAACTGCTTGACCGGATGTGTCACCCACTGCCATTGCGGCTTCGCGGGAAATCTTGTCTTGGGTTGTGGTCTTGTACGGAACGATGTCGCCCTTGTACAGCCATACCTTCACGCCAACACGACCAGAGCTGGTGCGTGCTTCGCGGAAACCGTAATCAATGTCTGCACGAAGTGTGTGCAAGGGCACGCGACCTTCGCGGTACCACTCGGTGCGGCTCATTTCTGCGCCACCCAAACGACCGGAACACTGAACTCGGATACCAAGTGCGCCGAACTTTTGTGCGTTCTGCACTGCGCGCTTCATTGCACGACGGAATGCGATGCGGTTGACCAACTGGTCTGCAACGCCCTGTGCGATGAGTGCAGCATCGAGTTCTGCTTGCTTGATTTCAACAATGTTCAACTGCAAACGGTTGTTGCCGGTGATTTGTGCAAGACCTGCGCGGAGTTCGTCGGCC
>CAZRHK010000079.1:1099-7359 GCA_964599815.1 uncultured Bifidobacterium sp.
ACGACCAATAACAATTCCTGGACGTGCAGTGTGCACGTCGATGCGGAGCTTGTCGCGTGTGCGCTCTACTTCAACGCGGCTAACAGCAGCGTCTTCAAGAGTGGTCATGAGGTATTCGCGAATCTTCCAGTCCTCGGTGAGGTAATCCTTGTATTCACGCTCGCTGAACCAACGGCTCTTCCAATCGGTGGTGACGCCGAGACGGAAGCCGTATGGATTGATCTTCTGGCCCATCAGTTGCCTGCTTCTTCGGTTGAGGTGGTGTCTTCTTCGGGTGCTTCTGCAACTGGTGCTTCGTCTACTGGTGCAGCAGCTTTGCGGCTTGCTGCAACACGTGCGCGACGGTTGCTTGTTGGTGCGCCCTTTGCCATGGTCTTTGCCTCGATCACTGCAAGCTTCTCGTCGCTCATGCGATCGACAATCACGGTGATGTGGCAGGTGCGCTTGTTGATTTTTCCAGCGCGACCCTTTGCACGAGGACGGAAACGCTTCAGCGTTGGACCCTCGTCTGCAAAGCATGCCTTGACGAACAATTCATCTGCATCGAGGCCATCGTTTGTTGTTGCGTTAGCGACTGCAGATGCAAGCACCTTGCGAACAACACGTGCCATTTCACGATCTGTGAATTGCAAGATTTCATCTGCTGTGCGTACATCTTGGTTGCGCACGAGGTTCAACACCACGCGTGCCTTTGATGCAGACGAGCGAACATATTTTGCGCTTGCCTTGCTGCCGCTCTTTGTACCGGCAACGCGGTTTGCTTCATTCAGCTTTGGACCGGTCATGACTACTTCTTCGCGTTCTTTTCTTGTCCGGCGTGGAAGCGGAACGTACGGGTAGGTGAGAACTCGCCGAGCTTGTGACCAACCATTGATTCAGTGACATACACGGGCACATGCTTGCGACCGTCGTGTACTGCAATGGTGTGACCAACCATGTCTGGGACGATGGTGGATCGACGTGACCATGTCTTGATGACCTTGCGGTCGCCAGACGCGTTTGCTGCGTCGACTTTCTTGAGCAAATGCTCGTCGACGAATGGACCCTTCTTGAGGCTGCGAGACATGTGTTACCTCCGTCCCTTTCCTGCGCGACGACGGCGAACAATAAGTTGCTGCGACGGCTTGTTTTTGTTGCGGGTACGACCTTCTGGCTTGCCCCAAGGTGACACTGGCGGACGTCCACCAGAAGTCTTTCCTTCACCACCACCGAGTGGGTGGTCGACTGGGTTCATAGCAACACCGCGGGTTTGTGGGCGAACGCCCTTCCAACGGTTACGACCGGCCTTACCAATCTTGATGAGTTCGTGTTCTGAGTTGCCAACTTCACCAACGGTGGCGCGGCAATCGAGAAGCACGCGACGCATTTCAGTTGATGGCAAACGCAATGTTGCGAAGTCGCCATCTTTTGCGACGAGCTGTACTGCCATTCCAGCAGAGCGGCCAATTTTGCCACCCTGTCCTGGACGCAGTTCTACGTTGTGAACAACGGTACCGACAGGCATGTAGCGCAATTGCATTGCGTTGCCTGGCTTGATGTCTGCACCGTGTCCGCTTTCAACGCGCATGCCAACTTCAAGACCCTTTGGAGCAAGGATGTACGACTTTGTTCCGTCGATGTAATGAAGAAGTGCAATACGACATGTGCGGTTTGGGTCGTATTCAATTGATGCAACTTTTGCTTCAACGCCATCTTTGTTGCGCTTGAAGTCGATGATGCGGTACTGACGCTTGTGTGCACCACCCTTATGGCGTGCAGTCTTGCGACCGTATGAGTTACGACCACCAGTGTTTGACTTCGATGCGAGAAGTGTCTTCTCTGGTGTTGTCTTTGTGATTTCGGAGAAGTCCGACACCGTCTGGAAACGACGGCCCGGGCTTGTTGGCTTGCGCTTACGAATTGCCATGATGATCTCAGCTTTCGAACAACGGGATCTTGCTTCCCGCTGCGAGGGTGACAATGGCCCGCTTGGTGTGCGGACGTTGACCGATTCGGTTGGAGTTGCGTGTGCGCTGGTACTTGCCCTTGCGATTAAGGGTGTTGACCTTCAGCACTTTGACGCCCCAGATTGCCTCGATTGCATCGTGGATTTCTGGCTTGGTTGCATCGACATGAACTTGGAATGTGTACACGTCTGTTTCCATCAGTGCGTAGCTCTTTTCAGAAACCACTGGCTGAATGATGATGTCGCGTGGGTCTTTCATTACTTCGCGTCCTTTGATCCGGGAAGGCTGTCTTGTGAAAAGACAACCCAGTCGTTGCAGAGCACGTCGTACGCATTCAATTCACCAACGAGAAGAAGGTGAACGTTTGGAAGATTGCGGAAGCTCTTGATTGCGTTCTCTTCTTGAGGAGTAACAACAACGAGAACTTTTCCGGTTGCGCCAACTGCTTCGAGAGTCTTGATTGCAGCCTTGGTGCTTGGTGCATCGAAGCCCCAAGAATCGAGAACTACAACGCGACCTTCGTTGTTGCGATCTGACAATGCAGATGCAAGTGCGAGACGAACCATCTTGCGTGGTGTGCGCTGTGAATAGCTACGTGGTTGTGGACCGTGTGCAATACCACCACCGGTGTAGTGAGGTGCTTGCATGGAACCTTGACGTGCGCCACCGGTTCCCTTCTGACGGAATGGCTTCTTGCCAGTGCCCGACACTTCAGCGCGAGTCTTCGTTGCAGATGTGCCTGCACGACGACCTGCAAGCTGTGCCTTGACAACTTGGTGCATCACAGGAACGTTTGGTTGCACTGCGAACAAGTCGTCTGCAACTTCAATGTTTCCTGCTGCTTTGCCGGAAGCGTTTTTCAGTGCGATTGATGCCATTTAAATCACTTCGCCTTTACTGCATTACGCACGATGACAACGCCACCGTTTGGACCTGGAACTGAACCCTTCACAAGCAACAGACCACGTTCTGGATCTGCTTGCACGATTTCAAGATTCAATGTGGTGACCTGCTCGTTACCCATGTGACCAGCCATGCGAAGACCCTTGAACACGCGTCCGGGGAATGAACATGAACCGATTGAACCTGGTGCGCGGTGGTGCTTGTGGTTACCGTGGCTTGCGCCTTGGCCATTGAAGTTGTGACGCTTCATTCCACCTGCGAATCCCTTACCGCGGCTAACTGCAGTGACGTCTACTTTTTCGCCTGCTGCGAGAACGTCTGCACCGAGTTCTTGTCCGACTTCAAAACCATCAACAGAGTCGAGACGCAGTTCGACAACACGTCGACCTGGTTCAACATTTGCTGCAGCGAAGTGACCCTGTTCAGGCTTACTTAATTTGCTGGCGGCTTTTTGTCCGTATGTAACTTGCAGAGCGGTGTATCCGTCGCGGTCATTTGTTTTGACTTGAACGACGCGCACCGGCTCGACGCGCAGAACTGTGACGGGGATGACGCGTTGGTCATCTCCCCACACCTGTGTCATGCCGACTTTCTCGCCGACGATCGCTTTTTGTGCCATGGCGGCAACCCTTTTTCTCGTTGGTTATTCACGCAAATGCTCCGACAACATTTCTGTTGACGGAGCACCTGTCTGGGTTTTGCCGTGTGGTTCCACTTTGCATTTCTGCATTGCGGCCTTCACGGACGTCGATTGTGTTTTCGACGATCGATCTAGCTTTTCGAGCCGAAGCCCGAATCGCACGGAGTAGGAACGCTATCGGGGGAAATGACCGACCACAAAGGAAGCGGGCAGGGTATTTCTGGGAATCTGACCGACCCCCCGTGACCCCAGGTTGGCCTTTTGTGCATTTGTGAAAATCAGAGAGCTGAGGCCCTCCGACCTACCATCTGGGGGTGGCCATCCTGTCGACAACCGATATTCAGACCTACCAACAGGATGGCGTGGTCATTTTGAGAGGGGTATTGCCCCCATCTGACCTGGCCGTTATTGAGCAAGGCGTGGAAAAGAACCTCCGGCAGCCCAGCCAATGGTCGAACGACTACACCCCGGCCGAGAGCGGTGGCAGATTCTTCGACGACTACGTGAATTGGCAGTCCATTGAGGAGTTCAGGTCCACGGCTCTGTCTGGGGTACTCCCCCGCATTGCTGGTGAACTCATGAACACCACAACGCCGCGCTTCTTCCACGAACACGTTCTTGTGAAGGAGCCTGGCACCGCCACCCCCACACCATGGCACCACGACGACCCGTACTACGGCGTGGAAGGTCTCGACAATGTGAGCTTATGGGTGCCGCTTGATCCCATCCCCTCCTCCATTGCGTTGCGATGCATTCGTGGAAGCCATCGTGTTCCGCGTCGATTCATTCCGAACCGATTCGTTGATGACTCTCCGTACGTTGCACAAGCAGCTGGTTTTGAACTCTTCCCGTCTGTTGAAGAATTGGAATCACTCGGTGAAACGGTGGTGTGCAATGTGCAACCGGGTGATGTGGTTGCATTCCATTTCCGCACACTGCATTCCGCACCTGGAACTGCAACTCATCCGCATCGACGACGCATTGTGAGTTACCGCTACGTGGGTGACGATGCACGATGGACGAGTCGACCATGGAAAACATCGCCACCATTCGAACCACTGGGGCTGAACGATGGCGATGTTCTCGACGATGTTCGGTTTCCTCAAGTTCACCTTGAGGCGTTGTAGTTATTCCTGCGGACGCGCAATAAGCGTTGCTTCCAGCGTGACTTTCTTTCCGTCACGTTCCACAACAAGTGTGATCTTTTCGCCAGGTGCAGAGTCACGAATGATTGCAACCAATCCTTCATCGCCAGCAATGGGCTGATCGTTAATTGACAACACAATGTCATTCACGCGCACACCAGCTTTTGATGCTGGTGAACCAGCAGTAACTTCACCAATGACTGCGCCTGCGCCACCATCGGTTCGTCCACCAAGACTGATACCAAGGAAGCCTTGCTGACGTGTGGCTCCACCGGCCATGTCGTGCAAGATTTCGTTGACTCGCTTCACTTCTTTGACGCCAATTGCAAAACCAATGTTGTTTGCTGCGCTATTGAATCCGCCGTTTGCAACCGCAGTGTTGATACCGACCACTTGACCATTCATGTTGATGAGTGGTCCGCCCGAGTTACCAGATGAAATGGCCGCGTCAGTTTGAATAAGCGCATTTAAGAATGTCTCGTTGTCTAACTGCAACGTTCTGTTGAGCGCTGAGATGATTCCAGATGTCACGCTGGGGCCACCGTCGAGTGCAAGTGCGTATCCCACTGCAACAACTGCATCACCAACAGCAATTGATTCTGGATCTGCGAAAGTTGCAGCAACTAGGCCTGTGGTGTTGCGCAATTTGATCAGCGCCATGTCGTTGCTTGGGTCTGTTGCCAAGACATCGGCAGTAATGGGATTTGTCTGACCATACAAACGCACGCGTGCAGTCTTTGAACCTTCCACAACGTGATTGTTGGTGAGAATCTCACCATCTGATGTGATGATGATGCCAGTGCCTACTGCTTCTCCGGAATCGGACACGCTGTCGATGGTGACAACACTTGGCGCAATGACTTCTGCTGCCTTTGCAACATTTGAATCGCCAATGTCGCCAGACTTCACTGGTGCTGCAGTGACCAACGGAGAATTGCTTGCTTCTTCCACGGTGTCTGTGACGGCTGCGCCCAACAATCCGCCAGCTAGTCCGCCTCCGAAGGCAATGACCAAGATGAGAACCACTGCACCAAGACGTGGAGCTAGCGGTCGCTTATTCGGTAACTGTGGTGGTGTGTTGATCCAATGTGAATCGCTCATGTGTTTAGTATCTCGCCTCTTCCGTACTGATGGGGTGCAGAGAAAGAAAGAATCTCGTAAGAATTCGTCACGCCGGGCATGCAAAAGGGGCGGCCTTGCGACCGCCCCTTTCTGAAGTTTTGTGACGAGAGATTTAGCCCTGGAGCTTGATCTCAATGTCGACGCCGGCAGGCAATTCAATTCGCTGGAGCGAATCGATTGTCTTGTTGTTTGGCTCGACGATGTCGATGAGACGCTTGTGGATGCGCATCTCGAAGTGCTCGCGTGAGTCCTTGTCGATGTGTGGTCCACGGATCACAGTGAAGCGATGCTTGTCTGTTGGCAATGGGATTGGTCCACGGATCTTTGCGTTTGTGCGAAGAACTGTTTCCACAATCATGCGAGTCGACTTATCGATGATGTCGTGATCGAATGCCTTGAGGCGGATACGAATGCTGTTAGTAGCCATTAGTTGAATCCGTTACTTCAAGATCTTGGTGACGCGGCCTGCACCAACAGTACGGCCACCTTCACGAATAGCGAAAC
>CAZRHK010000080.1:0-7338 GCA_964599815.1 uncultured Bifidobacterium sp.
AAACTCGCCAATGTTTCCATCGGTGTGGGCAATAACGGTGTGGTACTGCCAATTGCCGTGGTCGTCTGTGAAGACAATCTTGAAGTCGAGAAGCTCTGGGTCTATTCCTGCTTCCTCATTGGCCTCTCGCGCTGCGGCAATGACTGGGTTTTCGTGGGAATCAAGCGCACCACCTGGCAACGCCCATGTTCCTCCGCCGTGCACCCAGCTAGCGCGCAACTGAAGAAGAACGCACGCAGGGGAGAGATCGGTGCGAACGAGAAGCAATCCGGCGGCTCCGAAGCGACCCCAATGGCGAGCATCGCATTGAATGCAGTGCACCCACCCGTCGCCATCTCGAAAAGCCATTTCTAGATGTTGGCACATGCCGGTGCCTCGTCACCGAGTGGCGGGCATGTTCTACGGTGGGGTCATGCAGGTGGAGCGTTTAACCGGAGTTTTGGGTGCCCGTGTCACGGGAGTTGACGTCACTCAACTTTCAGATTCTGAATTTGTGGAATTGCGTGCAATGGCGTGCGAGCACGGCGTTGTGTTCTTACCGCAACAGGATTTGTCGGTGCCTCAGCAAGTGGAGTTCTCCCATCGATTCGGGCCTGCAGCCGAGTCGCCGTTTATTGAACCGAGCCCAGATCATCCTGAAGTCATCAAAGTGTTGAAAGAAGCCCGCGATGGCAATGCATTTAACTTTGGCGGAGCATGGCACAGTGACTTCAGTTTCTTGTCATCGCCACCATCGTTCACAATTTTGCACGCACTCGATATTCCGCCGTACGGAGGCGACACGTTGTGGTCATGCATGGCAGCGGCATACAACGCATTGTCACCCGACATGAAAGAACAACTTGCAACATTGCAGGCCGTTCATACAGCACGCGATGCCTATTCGCCGAAACTGCAATTCATCCATTCTGGACTATCCAGCATGAACATTGTGTGTGACGAGTCGGCCAACGATGTGTCGCTTCATCCACTTATCACCACTCATCCTGAAACAGGAAAGAAGATCTTGTTCTTTAATCGTGCCTATGTGAGAGATCTCATTGGAATTGATGGCACTGAAAAGAAAGAACTTCTGGATTGGCTACATCTACATACAACAGATGCAAAGTTCACAGTCCGCCATAAATGGACAACAGGCGATCTTGCAATTTGGGACAACCGTTCAACGCAGCATTACGCATTAAATGACTATGCAGGATTTCGTAGAGAACTGCACCGCACAACAGTTGCAGGAAGCACTCCAGTTCAGTGAGCAACTTCAATTGGGAAACTGCATCTGATGAAGATGTAGATCTCCAGTACTCGCCGTCGCGGTTTGGCCTACAGCCATTGGACAAATATCTGGCTGAGTATGCACAACTCAGTGCTCCATTTCGAGGCGAGTCGTTATCGCGTGTCAGCGAACCATTGCTCATTTACATCCATGGCGGTTATTGGCAAAGATTGTCCGCAGACGACTCTTTGTTTAACGCAGCAGATGCGCAACAACTTGGAATTTCTCTCCATGCGGTGGAATACACGTTGGCACCGCATGCCACGGTTGCACAGATTGTTGAAGAATGTATTAACGATGTTCTACAAACACTTCATCAACTCACGCCGTCGCGAGTGGTGATTGCCGGGTGCAGTGCTGGTGCGCATCTTGCCGCGATGTGCGCTCGTCATCCCGATGTGCGGGAACGAATAGATGGAGTTGCGCTTCTCAGTGGCATTTACGACGTGCGGCCCATTGTGCGAACTCCAACGAATGATCCGCTACACCTCACTAATGAGACCGCATCAGCAATTAGCCCGCAGTTATTGCCTCCAACAGTGCCTCCACGACATGCTCTATTGGCGGTGGGTGAACATGAATCATCAGAGTTCATTCGTCAGAACAACGAGTATGGACAATTATTGAACCATCAAGGTGCAGACGTAACCATTGAAGTGATTCCAGGACGCGACCACTTCAATCTGCCGTATGACCTTTTGCGCCATGGCACCATCGTGGGAGACTGGGTCATTGCGATTTTGAAGGAAGAGAACACATGAGTTTCAGAGAAGCACGTGAACGAGCCAGTGAGTTAGATGCGGCTGATTCATTGGCATCTATGCGCCCATACTTTGACATTCCAGAAGGCACGTTGTATTTCGACGGCAACTCGTTAGGGCCACTTACATTTGCGTCTCGAGATGTGTTGCATCGCACTATTGAATTTGAATGGCGTGAACGGCTCATTCGTTCGTGGAACGAAGATTGGTTAGAAATGCCTGCGCGTGTGGGCAACATGATCGCGCCCTTAATTGGTGCTGCAATCAACACTGTTATTTCTGCCGACAACACATCAATCAATCTCAGCAAAGCACTTCATGCGGCCGTTGCACTTCGCCCGGGTCGAACCGACATTGTGATTGACATCAACAATTTCCCCACCGACATTTACATCGCGCAAAGCGTCGCAGATCAATACGGGCTCACGTTGAAAGCAGTTCCTGCCGACGACATCATTTCAACAATCACGTCAACAACAGCAGTGGTGACGGCAACACATGTTGATTACCGCACTGCAAAAATTCTCGATGCTGAATCCATCACGCGTGCCGCACACGAACACGGTGCGTTAATGGTGTGGGATCTTGCTCACACGGCTGGTGCAGTTCCTATTGATCTCACAGCACTCGATGCAGATTTCGCTGTGGGATGTGGATACAAATATCTCAACGGCGGCCCCGGTGCGCCGGCATTCATTTACGCAGCGCCGCGTCTTCTGGAAGAGGCAGGCCAACCGTTGCAAGGCTGGTGGGGCCACGCAGACCCATTTGAATTTGAAGTGGACTACAGGCCGGCTCCGGGGATCTCTCGTTTCCTCACTGGGACTGCCAATGTTCTCAGTATGAAGTCCCTCGAGGCCGCTCTGGGGGTCTTTTCGAATGTCTCCGTGGGCGAACTGCGAGCAAAAAGCGTGGCTCTCACCTCATTCTTCGTGGATTTATTCGACCAGCATCTGGCCTCGAAAGGCTTCACTTTGGCCAGCCCCAGGGCCCCCGAATCTCGTGGAAGCCATGTGGCGCTTGGGTTTGCTGGGGGTAAGGCGCTGGTGGAGTCCATGGCAGATCAGGGTCTTATTGCCGATTTCCGCCCACCAGACCTCATGAGATTCGGTTTTGCACCTCTGTATAACTCATATGCAGACGTGGTGAGCCTGGCAGAACATCTGGCTAACCATTGAGTTGAGCCACATATACAGGTAGTTTTTCTCTACTACCCAGTAACGGCGGGTTCCCGCCATTCATTCCTTAAAGGGGAAAACACATGAAGAAGAGTGTGCTGCGCGTTGGCGCAACATTGCTCGCTCTGTCACTCGTAGGCGTTGCCTGCGGTGGCAGTGACGACGAAGCTTCCGGCAACGGTTGTGAAGGTGACTTGAAGATTGCATTCTTCGGCGCACTCACAGGCGACGCAGGAAACCTTGGCATCAACATCAAGAAGGGTCTCGACCTCGCTGTTGCACAACACAACGCCGAGAACGCAGACAACCAACTCGTTGTTGAGGCATACGACTCACAGGGCGACCCAGACCAGGCTCCAGCACTTGCCGACAAGGCAATTGCAGATCCATGTGTTGTTGGAATCGTCGGACCTGCATTCTCTGGTGAGTCTGCAGCTGTTAACCCGAAGTTTGAAGAAGCAGGATTGCCAATCATTACTCCTTCGGCAACAAACCCAGACCTTTCCAAGAATGGTTGGGACGTCTTCCACCGCGCACTCGCAGGTGACGACAAGCAGGGCCCAGGCGCTGCTCAGAAGATCATTGCTGACGGCAAGATGAAGGTCGGCGTTGTCGACGACAACTCTGAATACGGCAAGGGTCTTGCTGACATCGTTCAGGAGTCACTCGGCGACAAGGCAGTTGAGCTCAACAGCCTCGACCCAGAGGCATCTGACTACTCAGCAATCATCACCGCAGCTAAGGACGCAGGCGTTGACGCAGTGTTCTTCGGTGGTTACTACGCAGCAGCCGGCAAGCTTGCAAAGCAGATGGCAGACGCTGGCGTAACAGCAACTTTCTACTCTGGAGACGGCACCAAGGACGTTGGATTCATTGAAGCTGCTGGTCCAGCAGCAGAAGGTGCAGTCCTTACTTGCACATGTGCACCAGAAGACTCAAATGCAGACTTCTTGGCAGCATTCCAAGAGGAATTTGATGGCGAGAAGCCAGCAACCTATGCAGCAGAGGCATACGACGCAGCATCTGTATTCATTGCAGCAATCAAGGACGGCAAGACAACTCGCGCCGACATCCTTAGCTTCATCAATGCATACGACGCAGCTGGTGTCACCAAGCAGCTCAAGTGGGACGAAACAGGCGAAGTCACTGGCTCGGCTGTTTACGCTTACGAAATCAAGGACGGCGCCATCAAGGGCATCGGCCTCATCGAGTAAATCCTTCGGGACTACTTCGTAGATCAGAAGCAGACGGTCGGGGAACATTGTTCCTCGGCCGTCTGTTCTATCTAGGCTCTTACTACTTCTATTTGACCTTGTCCTCTAAGGGAGCTGGTTTTCCTCATGCCTGATTGGCTCATTATTCGAACATTCTGGGACCTCACCGTCACTGGTCTGGCACTTGGTTCCATTTATGCACTTGTGGCTCTCGGCTACACGTTGGTGTACGGCGTGTTGCGCCTCATCAACTTTGCTCACTCTGAAATCTTTATGGTGGGCACATTCGGTTCGCTGCTTGCTTCCTCGCAGTTCCTGAATATTCCTTTGCTTGAAGACGGTAACTATCCGTATCGCACTGGAATGACTCTGATTTTCTTCCTCGTGGTGATTCTTATTGTTGCCATGTTGTTCTCTGGCATTAGCGCTGTGTTGCTAGAACGTGTGGCATATCGACCACTTCGCGGCAACGGTGAAGGCGTTGGTGCGGTAGCGCTGGCATTTCTTACAGCATTCGTTGTGTCGCTCATCTTCATTGACGACACAAAAGTCAATCTCATTATCTCGCTGGCGCTCACCGCGCCAATTGCGTACAGCTACATGCGCATTTTCAAACGCGGTCGTCAAGCACCGCGTCTTGCGTTTCTTATTTCTGCCATTGGCGCTTCCACCGCGATTGCTGAAGCTGTAGGTGTGTGGGGAACTCACGGACGCGATCAGTATCAAACAGCACGAATTCTCGAGAAGAAGACATTGTTCAACTTGTTTGGAACCGATGTGCGAATTGACTACGTCATCGTGATTGTTGGTGCATTGCTCATGATGACTGCACTCACATTGTTTGTGAACAAAACTCGTTTGGGTCGCGGTGTACGTGCTGTTGCACAAGATGCCGAGACATCACGAATTCTCGGAGTCAACGTTGACCTCATCATCATCGTCACCTTCGCTTTGGGTGGCGTGATGGCTGGTGGTGCAGCAATGTTGTTCACCTTGGTGTATGACCAAACTCGATTCAATATCGGCTTCATTCTTGGTGTGAAGAGCTTTACCGCTGCTGTACTTGGCGGTATCGGCAACTTGAAGGGCGCACTCTTGGGTGGGCTCGTTCTAGGTCTTGTTGAAAACTACGGATCTGCAATCTTTGGTGGTCAATGGAAAGACGTCATTGCATTCACAGTTCTTCTCATCGTTCTCATGTTCCGTCCCACTGGCCTACTTGGTGAGTCTCTTGGAAAGGCACGTGTATAAACATGGCTAACGCAATTGTTTCCTCACTTCGCCGCGGAGCAGATTCATTTGGTGATGCATTCCAAGGAATGAACAAGTGGCAGAAGTATTCGTTCTACGCCATAGTCATCGTTGCGCTGTACATGGCTCCGTTTTGGCCAGACATTCCCGTCATTGGTCAAATTGTGGACACACCAGGAACTCAGTTCTCCACCGTTCTCAACGACCAGATCATCATCTTCGTGTTGGTGGCGTTAGGTCTCAATGTGGTGGTGGGGCTTGCTGGGCTTCTCGACCTTGGCTACGTGGGTTTCTATGCAGTGGGCGCGTATGTCACCGCAATTCTCACTAGTGCCCATGGAAATTTGCCATGGCTGCTGTCGTTGCCAATTGCTGTTGTGGTGTCAATGATTTTTGGCGTGGTGTTGGGCGCACCGACGCTTCGTTTGCGTGGCGACTATCTCGCCATCGTCACCCTTGGTTTTGGTGAAATCATTCGTCTCACGGCAAAGAACATGGACTGGCTTGGCGCAAGTCGTGGAATTAGCAACATCAAAAAGCCACCGTCAATGTTTGGATTGAAGTTCGGTGTTCTCGACCCGAAGCCTTATTACTACCTCGGTCTCACGCTGGTGTTGATTGTGGTGTTCGTCTTGCATCGCTTGGAATACTCGCGAGTCGGACGCGCATGGGTCTCTATTCGCGAAGACGAAGACGCAGCTGAACTCATGGGTGTCAATACTTTCAAGTTCAAACTGTGGGCTTTCACTATTGGTGCTGCGGTTGGTGGCCTTGCTGGAGTGCATTACGCAGGAAAAGTTGGCTTTATTAACCCAGACAACTTCCCACTGCAGCTATCCATTCTGTTCTTGGCAGCTGTTGTTCTAGGCGGTTCCGGAAACATGTACGGCGCCATTCTCGGTGGAGTTCTAGTTGCGTATGTTCCAGAGCGTCTTCGCAACTTTGCAGACAAGCGAGTATTCGTATTCGGCGTGGTTCTAGTTCTCATGATGGTGTTCCGCCCAGAGGGAATCTTGCCAAAGCGTGTTGGCGACGAGCACAAGAAACGATCTAGGTCTGTGGAAGCAGGGGAGGTGGCGCAATGAGTGAAGTCCTTCTCGATTTCAACAACGTCACAATGCAGTTCGGTGGTGTCACTGCGCTAAGTGAAGTAACACTGCAAATTGCGCGTGGCGAGATTCTTGGTCTCATTGGCCCTAACGGTGCGGGTAAAACCACATGCTTCAACGTGATGACAGGTGTGTATTCACCCACTATTGGCTCCGTTACATTCAACGGCCAATCAATTACTGGGTTGAAGCGTCACCACATCACGAAAGCTGGAATTGCTCGTACGTTCCAAAACATTCGTTTGTTCTCGCAAATGACGGCACTTGAGAACGTCATGGTGGGTGCCGATGCGCGGAAGAAATCGTCGGTTGGTGGCGCAATTCTTCGTACACCACGTCAACGTCGCGAAGAGAATGAAGCACGTGAGCGTTCCATGGAACTTCTCACATTCATGGGAATTGCAGACCGCGCAAACAACGCAGCACGCAACTTGCCATATGGCTATCAACGCCGTTTGGAAATTGCCCGTGCACTTGCCACCGAGCCACAGTTGCTCTGCTTAGACGAGCCAGCAGCCGGTTTCAACCCTGCAGAAAAGCAAGAGTTGAACG
>CAZRHK010000081.1:0-7304 GCA_964599815.1 uncultured Bifidobacterium sp.
GAGATGGCGAAGCCTTACTTTTTGGCGTTACAAAACGCAGTACAAAAAGAACGCGCTATGCACACGGTGTACCCAGCGACAAATGATGTCTTTACTGCATTCACACTGACGTCATATGAAACAACTTCTGTTCTCATCTTGGGACAAGATCCGTATCACGGTGATGGACAAGCACATGGTCTGTCTTTCTCTGTACAACGAGGCATTGCACTGCCTCCATCGTTACGCAACATCATGAAAGAACGCAATAGTGATGTTGGTCTTGCAGTTCCACAACATGGAGATCTCAGTAAATGGGCACAACAAGGCGTTTTACTGTTGAATTCAACATTGACTGTTCGCGCAAACGAAGCTGGTTCACATCAAGGACTTGGTTGGGAAACATTCTCAGATGCAGTCATTTCGCATCTCAACCAAAAATCCACTCGAGTGGTGTTTGTGTTGTGGGGTAATTCTGCTCAAGCCAAGAAGCATCTCATCACTGCACCGCAACACGCTGTACTCACTGCTCCACACCCATCCCCTCTTTCGGCACACCGAGGGTTTTTCGGCAGTCAACCTTTCTCAAGAATTAATGCTGCGCTTGTTGAAAGCAATCAAACAACAATTGACTGGCGGAACGAATAGAGAGTGTTCTCTGCGCCTATTAACTCGTGGGAGTCGTATGAAACAATGACCACATGGCCCCCGCATCACGCCAGTCCGACAAATCTCGTCAGACAGATCTCAAAGTTGCCGAAAGTGCTGCGCGAGCTGTTCGTACGGTTGGCGTAGATCAAATGGCACTCACCAGGGTCGCAGCTGACGCTGGGTTCTCAAGTGGTGTCATTTACGCGCGGTGCGATGACCGATCAGAACTTGTGGTTCTTGCATGGGAGAAGAGCTTCTGGCCAATGCTGTCTGAGATGCTCATTCCGCTCATCGATGCTGTGTTGAATAACGACTCATCACAGGTTGCTCACATTGGTTCGTTGTTTAAGGCGGCGAGTTCAAGCGACGCCGTTCCAGACTTGGGAAGCGCAATGGAAATAATTGTTGCTTCACGGCGAGATGAAGTGATTGCTGAGGTTGTACAACGAGACATCGTTGGCTTATTAGATGACCGAGGTGTTGGACCATCAACAGACGGAGCCAATAGACAAGCGGTCGTCTCCGCGCTGGCCACACTCTTTGGCGCAGCACTGTTGAACTCTGTGTACGAACAGGGCCACGTCAACCCCATTGACCCCTCAGCATTATTAGAGCTTTCAATGCGTGCCGTTCGCACCGCCTCGAAGCCTGCAAAACCAACTGGCTCGCACACCACTCCTTCTCCATATGCATTTCCATCAACTCGAGACGACATTCGAGATGCGTTGATCTCCGCAAGCGAATACGTGATTGCCCGCTCTGGAGTGCACCGAGCCACCGTGTCGCGAATTGCGCGACGTGCCGGAGTAAGCGTGGGTGCTATTTATGGTTTGTACGAGAATAAAGATGCTTTGGTGAGCGACTGTTTAGAAGTTCTTTTTCCTCCTCAACTTGCCAACGATGGCAGAAGTTGGTCGCAAGTGTTCACGGCACAAGACCAGCGAGCAATGGTCACGGAAATTCTGACGCAGTACATGTCGCCGTCGTACAGCCAGTGGCGTCGATTCCGTCTTGAGGCACTAATTGCTGCGCGTCACTCATACTCCATTGCAGCGCAGCTCGGTTCGTATGCAACAAACACACAAGAGATCTTGTTGCGCGCCAGCCAGCAAGCTCCCGTACATGCTGCTATTCGTCCAGAAACTGGACTCTCTGCCAGAGCATCGGTCATTGGATTATCCATCGTTGAAATCATCGACCCCACGGTGTGCAGCCTGGATTGGCGCTGGGTACCAGTTCCATAACCACAAAACCGTCGTTCCTCACTAATCTCACACCATGCTTGAAGAACTAGCCAATGGTGTCCGTAACGGCTCAATAAATCCTGTCGACCTAGTGAATGAAAGTTTGCGTCGCATTAATGAGGCGTCGCACCTGAATGCAGTTGTTGCCGTCTACGCAGAGGAAGCACTCGAGCTCGCACAACATCACAACCGCAAAGGGCTCCTTGCTGGACTCCCTCTTCTGGTGAAAGACATGGCGCGTGTGAAAGGCCACGTCACGACCAGTGGTTCTCGTTTGTACGCCAATGGACCAGTTGACAACACAGATGACACAGTTGTTGCGCGGCTACGTGCTGAAGGAGCCATTGTCATTGGCCGCACCAATAGCCCAGAATTCGGAGCAACTGCATACACATCGAATCCTGTGTTCGGGGCAACGCGTAATCCATGGAACACAGACAAATCACCAGGTGGTTCAAGCGGCGGATCTTCTGCGGCGCTTGCTGCTGGTCTCACACCACTTGCGACAACAAGCGACGGTGGCGGAAGCGTGCGTGGGCCTGCAGCAGCCGTTGGCTTAGTGGGCTACAAACCAACAATGGGGGCAATTGGGCGAAATATTCTTCCGCGTTGGATTGAGTTCTCCACGCAAGGCACAACAAATGCAACTGTTGCAGATGTGTTGTACGAAGCACAGATCACTCTTGGCGAAGCACGCGGTGATTTTCTTGCTGTTCCTCGTGCCGGCATTCAACTTACGCCAAAGAAACCCACCAAAGTTCTTGCATGTCGAACATTCCGAACAGACGTAGACCCAGAGATTGAAGAAAACTTTGAAAGAACCCTTGAAACACTTGCTGCATCAGGAATACCTGTAGAACGGGTTGAATCGCCAAGCAACAACGAGACAATCTGGAACTGGTTCGTCATCTCCACAGCAGAGCTCACACAGAGCCTGCGACACGAAGAACACCGCTGGGACCAGTTGTCTGACTATGTGCAACAACAATTGAAATTCGGATCAACAGTCACCATTGACCAATACATTGCAGCACAACGCTTCCGCCATGAAGTGTCGGCTCGATTTGATGATCTTCTTGTTGACGGTGCAGTACTTGTTACACCCACTGCAAATGCGCGTTCTTGGCCCGCGGAAGGCCCGCTTCCAACACGCGCAGGGTCAACGGATGACCCAATGATTACGTTGAACACACCAGACAACAATTTCACGGGGCATCCAGCTGTCAGCGTCCCCATGGGACTTGATAACAACGGCGTTCCATGCGGATTACAGGTGGTGTCAGCGCGTTTCCAAGATGGTCTGGCGCTTGGATTAGCTGAACATCTTGAGAAAATTCAACCCTGGCCGCATACAGCCCCTGGGTACGAACGTTTTTCGCTGTAAGTATCGGGCGATGCATATCGCCCAATCAACGTCACTAGCGTGACTGCATGCTTCGACGCGCACGCATCAACATCTTCATTGTTGTGGTTGCAGCGTTGTCTGCCCTGTTCGTTCAGTCTCCAGCGTCATCGGCCCCAACCAACAGCCCAGCAGTTATCAATCCCCCAGCATTGTCGTCACCAGCATTAGGAAGTGGCCACACGTGTGTTGTACGCAGCGGAACGGTGTGGTGCACCGGAGACAACAGTGTTGGTCAATTGGGTAACGGAACAACAGGCCGCACGATTGCATTCTCCCCATCACTCATGACAACCGCAGTGTCAGTATCTGCGGGTGGACAACGCACGTGTGCGGTATCTACAGACACGTCGGTGTGGTGCTGGGGTCTCTTAGATATTGCAGCAGACCCCGTCATCGCTCCGTCGGTACTGTCGAAAATTGCAACAGCAACCCCGCTTCAAGTGTCAATTAATCAGGTCACATCTGTTTCCGTGGGTCAGCATCACATTTGTGCCCGCAAGACCGATGCAACCCTGTGGTGCTGGGGCGCCAACAAATATGGACAACTTGGAAATGGCACCCGTTTGTCGTCGGCAGTTCCAGTTCAATCACTCATCTCAAAAGTGACCCAAGCAGATATTGGGGAACTTCACACATGTGCAGTACGCACAACAAAATCCGTCTGGTGTTGGGGACGCAATAACTACCACCAGCTCGGTCAGAAATCGACGTCGTCTCGACTTCTCCCTACTTATGTGCCAATTGTGCGAGCAACAAGTGTCGCAACTGGCGCTGCATTCACGTGCGTTGTTTCCGTATCTGCGCGCTCTCAATGTTGGGGGCGCAACAATTACGGACAACTCGCTACTTCGTGGGGAGCATCACGTGCCACATTCGTCACTGGGCCACGTACAAACATTGCGTCATTAGATGCAGGCAGCGAATTTGTTTGCGCACAGACAACATCCAACACAACATGGTGTTGGGGACGAAACAAATACGGTCAGCTAGCCAACGGTAGCTACATCGCAAAAGCCACTCCACAGAAAGTGAATCCAGCAACATCCGTTGGGCTTCTGGGCACCGTAGCTACTGGGGACATGCACGCCTGTGGAATTTCAGCCAGCAACTCTGGCATGTGGTGCTGGGGCTTGAACACCACTGGCCAACTTGGAGACTCCAGTACAACTCTTCGGCGCAGCGGGATTGCAGTCTGGCCACACGGTGTGCGTCTACAACCAATTGGCACAGACCAATCTGCTCGAGTCATTGTTGCAGGAGACATTGCATGCAATGCAATAAGACGCACAACGTACGGTGTTGGACCATCTGGAATTCAATGCGGCGAACAGTCAACTGCAACTCTCATTACATCGCTAGCTCCCGATGGGGTTATTGCCCTTGGAGATCTTCAATACGAAGCAGCCAGCATCTCCGATCTCACAAATTTCTACGGAACAACATGGGGCGCGTTTAAGAACATCACCTATCCAGTACGCGGAAACCATGAATACATCACAAGTGGTGCCGCTGGTTACGTGGAATATTTTGCGGAGACGTCGGCCTCCTACTGGACAACTGATGCTGGCGGTTGGCGAATTATTGCAGTGGATTCATGGTGCCAAGGGCAGCTGTATGCCGGGTGTTCTGCAACATCTGCACAAACAACATGGTTAATTGCTGAACTTCAACGTGCGCGAGCAGAGGGCAAATGTGCTGCTGTGATGATGCATCATCCATTTGTATCAAGTGGTCGCTATGCAACCGCTTCAGCGCGCTATCTGTGGGAAGCAGCCGTGGCTAACGGAGCAGACTTAGTGATGACGGCGCATGATCATCATTACGAACGATTCGCACCGTTAGATGCAGCAGGTGCACCAGCAGCTGGTGGAGTTCCCATGATTATTTCTGGACTTGGTGGTGCACAGGTATACCCATTAGGAACCGCAGTTCCGGGAAGCCAATACATGTTGAACTCAGACCACGGTGTTGTTCAAGTGACATTCACTCCCACTGCATACTCGTGGGGTTTCGTGAGCGCTCTAGACAATCTCACCTACGATGCCGGCACTGCATCGTGCACGCCTTAATTCCTACTGAAAATCAGGCACCAAGATGACTTTGCCTGCAATCTTTCTGTTCTGCATGTCTCGCAACGCCTGTGCGGCCTTTGACATGGGATACGACACCGGCTCCACTGGATGAAGACGCCCTTCTCCAATTTGCCGCAGCACTTCAGCAACCATCTCTGCATGTGCAGCCTGGTTCTTTCCAACCCATGCGCCCCAGTCAACGCCTACCAATGTGCGGTTCACCAACAAAACTAAGTTCGCTGGAAGCTTTGGAATTCCCGCAACAAAACCAACCACCATGTACTGGCCACCAGAACCCAAAGCGCGAAGAGCCTGTTCAGCCAAGTCTCCACCTACTGGGTCGTACACCAGGTCAAGTTGTCCACCTGCAAGTTCACGCGCGCGGAGTTTCACATCTTCGGTGAGCACATCGATGGTTGCAAATGCACCTGCGTCCATAGCGAGTTGACGCTTCTCATCGGATGATGCAGCCGCAATTACTTTCACGCCCATGGAGACAGCAAGATCAACTGCGGCCAAACCGATACCGCCACCTGCACCAAGCACCAACATGGTGTCACCTTCGCGAACATCTGCGCGATGGTGAAATGCAAACCACGCCGTGAGGTAACTCTGCATGAACGTTGCGGCTTGACCATCGGACATGTTGTCTGGAATACGCAATGCTCGCGCAGAATGCACAACTGCGGAGTCTGAGAAACCGCCAACTCCAATGGGTACAAAAACGCGGTCACCAACAGACACATTGGTGACACCGCTTGTCACTTCCGTCACCACGCCTGCAACTTCAGAACCAGGGCGGAAAGGGACAGGCGGCTTCACTTGATAACGGCCTTCAATCAAAAGCGAATCAACAAAATTCAAACCACATGCGCGAATATCAATTCGAATGTGTGAGTCCGGCAGTGGAGTGTTGGGAATGTCCACCACATGCAGGGAATCGAGTGAACCGAGTTCTTCAACTTGAAGCGATTTCATAACGCCGACGGTACTAGACCTGAATATGAGCCACATAGACGAGTACCGTCTATGTCCATGCGGCGCACGCTCCGTTCTCTGCCTATGCCGTGGTTTGGCGTTGGCGCAATTCTTGTGTCGTTTGCTGTTCGTGGAAGTGCAGCGTGGGGTGAAACGGCTCAGCGCTATCCAGATTCCATTGGTTATGACACGCTGAAATTCTTTTCACCCACTGATCGACCGTGGCCCATCCCCTTCATTTACTCACTGGCTGGGTCAGATTCACATCGCGTCGTTGCTCAAGTTGTCATTGGAACACTTGCGTGGGGTGCTCTGGCATGGGTCCTCACAACCACTGTGAAATGGCAACGCTCAGCGTTTGTTGCGACACTTTTACTCGGCCTGACTCCACAGGTAATTCGTTACGACGTTGCCATTCTGTCTGAGTCACTCAGCATCTCATTTGCAGTCCTTGCTGTTGCGTCAACATTGCATCGACTGAGAGTCCGCTCCCCTCTCGCAACAACGTGGTGGGCAACGTCGTTGACCTTGTGTGCAATGTCACGACCCACGCATCTCATCATTGTTGTTGCATGCCTCGTGCCCGCCACATGGAGATTCATTGCAACCAAAGGGAAAAAACTCACTGCTGGCGCCATTGGAATGTTTGCACTTCTTCTCTTTAGTGTTTTCACCATTCAGCAATCGCAACACATGTCTCTATTGAATCTGTACACCGTTGTCTCAAGCAGAGTCGTTTCGGATGACAACCGTTTCAACTGGTTTGTTGAGCGCGGTATGCCAGTCTCGGGTGGAATGCGAACTGCCACTGGCTACGACTATGCCAAAGACCTTCCTGGAGATGTTGCGTCAATAGTTCAATTACCCGAAGGGCAACAACCACCATCACTCATGAGAGTTGGCGGAGTTGAACTCGCGCGGTGGTTGCAAGATAACGGGTGGCGAACCGTTGTGATGTACCTCATCACACATCCC
>CAZRHK010000082.1:0-7059 GCA_964599815.1 uncultured Bifidobacterium sp.
AACATTTGCTTCTGCATTCCCGCAGTACCGCATGCCGTCACACCGCCATCTAGGTATGCCGTCACGGCGTCACGCTGCAATGCGGGTATGCCGTCACGGCGTCATGCGGGGATAGAGGTCGAAAGTTGGTGGCATGCCGTCACCTTTGTCAATGAGTGCCTGGCGGGCGACGGACGGGATACCGCCAGGTTTAGGGACAATCATCGGCTCCCGAATCAAGAGACAACGGAACACATCCGAATCATGCCGATGAACGTAACCAATCCATTCGCAAATCTGATCAGAGGCGTTGAAGCTGATGTTCTTCTTGAACTATGCAGCGAACAACATTTTCAAACCGCCACTGCAATCGCCAGAAACTGTGGCCGTTCCAGAAGCGAAGTGAGAGTCGTGCTGAATTACTACTCGGCAACTGAAATTGTTGATGTGTTTCAAGATGGTGGATACAAGTTCTACAAACTCAATCCGAGACATCCGATTTATGCCGAAGTTCTCAAACTCTCAAAATCGTTCGTGCTTCGAGATTTACCACGAACAGCGCATGCGCTTGATGCCGTTGATGAACGAGCTCTGTAGGTATGCAGGTTCCGACGTGATTTCCAACTGCGGAACGCGGCGGCGAATTTCGTCGAACATCACTGCAATCTCGCGGCGAGCCAAGTTTGCTCCCAAGCAGAAGTGTGGACCACCTGCGCCGAATCCCACCTGGGCAGGGGTGGCCGAGCGACGAATGTCAAATGAGTCCGGATTCGCAAACACTCGTTCGTCACGGTTGCCCGATTGGTAGAACATCACAACCTTCTCGCCGGCGGCAATCTTTTGTCCATTGATCTCGGTGTCTTCAGTTGCAGTACGACGGAAGTGAATCACTGGCGTCGCATAACGAACAATTTCTTCTACTGCAGACTTCGTGTGTGTTTCAAAATCATTGAACCACAACTCGCGTTGGTCGCGATGCAGTGTTAATTCACGCATGCCATGTGCGATGGCAGTACGAGTGGTCTCGTTTCCTGCAACAACCAAAAGAATAAAGAACGAACCGAACTCTTGAGCGCTAATGCGATCTCCATCAACAACGGCATTCATCATCACTGATGCAATGTCATTGCGTGGATTCTTCAAACGATCTTCACCGAGCGCCAATGCGTACGCGTAAATTTCGCCGCCGACACGAACCAAATCCTCAAACGTTCCTACGTACTCTGGGTCGCCAACTCCGAGAATCGTATTGGTCCAGTTGAAGATCATCTCTTCATCGCTTTCGGGAATGCCCATCATGTCGCAGATGATTTGCAGTGGCATCAACGCTGCAACCTCGCGAACGAAGTCGCACTCACGCTCTGGGAAGCGTTCGAACATGCGGTCAATCACCGAACGTGAACGAATACGCACCGACTCTTCCAGTGCGGTGATTTCTTTTGGTGTGAAACCCTTTGACACAATTGAGCGCAACCGGAAATGCTTCGGGTCATCCATATTGATCATCGACCCAAAGAACTCATTGATCTCCACAGGCAAGTCGCCAATGTTCGATCCCTGGCCACTGCAGAACAACTGTGGGTTTCGACTCACATGCCAGATGTCGTCGTGGCGAACGAGTGCTCGGTAGCCAGGTCCTGGTGGAATAGGGGAGTTCTCCACCATGCGCTCTTCAAAAAAGTGGAATGGGGACTCGTCGCGCAGGGTCTTAAAAGCCCCGAATCGCCAGTCCCGAGGCTGGGTCCAGAACTCTGGGTCTGACAGGTCGATATCGGCGAGGGGGACTGAAGGCAGGTTCATACAGGCAGATTAGGTGGCGAACCCATCACATTCACCCACGAAGGCTGAAAAGGCGGAAAGTTTGGCTACTGTCGTAGGGCGGTTCGACTCGCGGACCAGCCAAAACACCCATCTAACAGGGAGACGTACATGCCCGAAGCAGTCATTGTTGCTACAGCCCGCAGCCCCATCGGTCGCGCGAACAAAGGTTCACTTGTTGACCTTCGTCCAGACGACATGTCGGCTCAAATCGTCAAGGCTCTCATGGCCAAAGTTCCACAGGTGAAGGCCGACGATGTCGAAGACCTCATCTTGGGAATTGGTCAGCCAGCCGGTGAAGGCGGATTCAACATCGGTCGTATGGTCGCCATCCTCGCCGGACTCGACAACGTTCCTGGTGTCACCGTCAACCGTTACTGCTCGTCGTCGTTGCAGACCATCCGTATGGCTGCACATGCCATTCGCTCAGGCGAAGGCGATTGCTTTATCGCAGCCGGTGTTGAAGCAGTAAGCCGTTATGCATCAGGTGCAAGCGACTCTGCTCCAAACCCCATCTTCAAAGAGCCAGGTGCACGCACCAAGGCACGCGCAGAAGGTGGCCAAGGCGTATGGGCACCACCAGTTGGTTTGCCAGACGCATACATCGCAATGGGTCAAACAGCAGAGAACGTTGTTGAACTTGAAAACGTCAGCCGCGAAGAAATGGACCACTTCGGTGTTCGCTCACACAACCTCGCAGTTGCTCACCAAGAGAACGGCTTCTTCGAGCGTGAGATCACTCCATTGGTTCTCCCAGACGGAACCGTTGTGAGCAAGGACGATGGCCCACGTGCAGGAACCACCTACGAAGCAACTTCACAGTTGAAGCCAGTGTTCCGCCCAGACGGCAAAGTCACTGCCGGTAACGCATGTCCATTGAACGACGGCGCAGCCGCAGTCATGGTGATGAGCGATACCAAGGCAAAGCAACTTGGCCTCACCCCGCTCGCACGTATCGTGTCGTCGGGTGTGTCTGGTTTGAACCCAGAAATCATGGGTCTTGGACCAATCGAAGCATGTCGTCAAGCACTGAAGCGTGCCGGCATGACCATCGACCAAATCGACCTCGTCGAAATCAACGAAGCATTTGCTGCACAGGTCTTGCCATCGGCGAAGCACCTTGGCATTCCAATGGAGAAGTTGAACATTCACGGTGGTGGTATTGCATTGGGTCACCCATTCGGTATGACCGGTGCTCGCATCATGACCACCCTCATCAACGGACTTCAGTGGGAAGACAAGCAGTACGGCATGGAATCAATGTGCGTTGGCGGTGGCCAGGGCATGGCGATGATTGTTGAGCGCTTGAGCTAACAACTCGTTCAAAAACTGAACGCAACTATTCAGTAGTTGCAGATCGCGAGTCGGCGGTGGTTCTCAACATGAGGGCCACCGCCGTTCCGAATATCACCATCAGTAATGCAGCAAATCCAAAAGTGAGAATGCCGCCGTTGTCTTCAGATGATCCGTACAGCACGGGCGCGATGAGCGACATGATGATGCCAGCAATTAAGTCGCCACTGCCGCTTAGTCCTTGAGCTGCAGCAGCTCGTCCCTTCGGCGCAACTTGAGCCATTAATGATTGCGTTGCAGGAATGGACAGAGAACCAATGACGCCCTCCACAATCGCGAATCCCACCAACAACCACGCGCTCTCCAAAATGCCGTACACCAACACAAGCGGAGCGGTAAGGAAAATGCCGACAACAGTCATTCGCGACGCACCGCGTTTGTCGGCAAGTCGACCACCAGCAGCGCCCAACACAATGAACGGAATTGTGTAGAGCAAGAAGGTGAGACCCACCATCACATTGGTGCCACCTCGGTCGGTGATGTATCGGTCCCACAGTGCGTCGTATATGCCAATTGGAATAAACAGAGTCATAGATGCAAGTGCCGCTGCGCGCACGGGACGCAGTCGCAATAGCTCAACACTCAAGCGCTTAGATTCTGTTGTTGTCGGCAATGACGGAAGTTGTCGTGGCATCACAATCAGAAATGCCGTGAGTGCAACTCCACTGAAAATTAAGAATGCTCCACGCAATCCGAACGGTTCAATGAGTAGCGCTCCAATCATTGGGCCACCAGTGAAACCTGCAAGTTCTAGTCCGCGCAATCGTCCGAGTCGTTCTGCGGCGCGAGTCTTATCAATGTTTGCGGCAATAGCTTTAATTGCAGGTCCACTGGTTCCAAGTGATGCACCCGTAATGGCGCGGGCAACCACAAACATCCACAACGAAGTACCAAATGCGAACAGTGCAGAACCGATGGCCGCTAGAACCAGCGCAGCAAGAACAAAACGTTTTGGCTTCCCTCGGTCTGCATATGGCGCAAGAAACAATTGAACAATTAACGACGCCATGAATCCAGACGCGGCAATGAGTCCCAAACCGGAATCTTCAAAGTTGTACTTGTCTTGAAGGTCTGACAGAGCAGGAAACACCATGCTGTTTGCAACGGGAACACTGAATCCACATAGCAACAGCGGGCCAATGCCCATTGTGAATTTTGCAAGGCCACGTTCTTCGGTCACAAACGTCAAACCTAATAGATGACGCTCAATGAGTGTGTTGACTACAAGCGATTAATGCCGTATTGCAGACAACACTGCGTCATTGAATGTGGGCCAGTACTCCATGCCCCATTCGTCGAATTCTTTTTCTGCCAACATCACACATGCGCAATCGGCCACCGGATCCAGCCACAGGAATGTTCCGATTCCGCCGAAATGTCCGAACGTTGCAGCAGAGTTCTGTGACCCAGTCCAATGTGGATCTTTGTGTCCGCGAATCTCGAAGCCAAGTCCCCACGGACATGGATCTTGTGGTCCCACTCCAGGAACAATGCCAGACAATTCTGGAAACACGGGCACAACAGCGTCAATGAATGTCTCTCGTGCAATCAACGTGGGGGAGCGAAGTTCGTGAATGAACTGCACAAGGTCGTCCACCGATGAGTGAACATCCTTTGCGCATGAGCCCTGCAATGACGAAGAGTGCATGCCAAGCGGCGCAAACACCGCATCATCCAGGTATTCCACAAAACTGATACCAGTTGACTGCTCAACATGTGATGCCAGCATCTCGAATCCTGTGTTTGAATAAATGCGCTTTACTTCTGGCTTTCCAACGGGAGTGGCGCCATCAAACGAGTATCCACCGGCATGAGACAACAAATGTCGAACAGTGCAGCCGGGCTGACCAACAGGGTCATCTAAAGAAATGCTTCCTTCTTCACATGCAATCAAAACGGCATAGGCAGCAAGTGGCTTACTCACTGATGCAATTCGTTGCACCCGCGAAACATCGCCGTGAGTCTCCACTCCGGAGCGCGATACAACGGCAACAGAGGCTGCAACAGGCCATGAATCAACTAACGCCCATGCTGCGTTGAGAGTTGACATGTCAGTTGTGCTGGCGAATGAGTTCTGCCACGCGGAATGCCAGATCGACACCTTGGCGACCGTTCAACCGTGGGTCACACACTGTTTGGTAGCGGTAGTCAAGATCGTCGTTTGTGAGGTGGTCGGTTCCGCCGGTGCACTCGGTGACATTGTCGCCAGTGAGTTCTACGTGGATACCACCAGGCCAGGTTCCCTCGGCTTTATGCGCACGTACAAAGCCAGCGATTTCGCCAACGATGTCTTCGAACTGGCGTGTCTTGCGACCATTTGGTGCGGTGATGGTGTTTCCATGCATGGGGTCACATGCCCACACCACTGGATGACCAGATTCTTTAACGGCGCGCAACAACGGACGCAAGCCGTCTTCAATCTTGTCTGCACCCATGCGAGAGATGAGTGTGAGACGACCTGGAATGCGATGCGGGTTGACCTTTTCGCACAACTCCAAGACCCATTCTGGAGACGTGGTAGCGCCGACTTTGCAGCCAATGGGGTTTGCGATTCCACGCAAGAACTCAACGTGTGCGCCATCTAGTTGACGTGTGCGCTCACCAATCCACAACATGTGTGCTGATGAGTTGTACCACTCGCCAGTCAATGAATCTTGGCGTGTCAACGCTTCTTCGTATCCAAGAATGAGTGCTTCATGACTAGTGAACACATCTACTTCGTGAAGCGAAGAGTGGCTCTCGGTGTCAACACCACATGCGCGCATAAACGACAACGCACGCTCGATCTCGTTAGACAAAGCAACGTAACGCTGACCTTCGGGGCTTGACTTCGCATATTCCTGTGTCCACGCGCTGACGCGATTCAAGTCTGCAAAGCCGCCCTTAGTAAATGCGCGCAACAAGTTCAGCGTTGATGCCGATTGCTCGTATGCCTGCAACAAACGATTTGGGTCTGGCACGCGTGCAGCGGCAGTGAATTCTGGGTCGTTGACAATGTGACCGCGGAACGAGGGGAGTTCAACATCGCCAATTTTTTCGGTACCAGAGGAACGTGGTTTAGCGAATTGACCAGCCATGCGTCCTACCTTTACAACGGGCACGCCCATTGAGTAGGTGAGTACAACTGCCATTTGCAAAATGACGCGCAACTTCTCACGAATGTTGACTGCGTTGAATTCATCAAAACTTTCAGCACAGTCACCGGCCTGCAGCAAGAACGCGCGACCTTCGGCAACTTGTCCTAGTGCAGATTGCAACGCGCGAGATTCTCCAGCGAACACAAGCGATGGCTTTTCAGCAACTTGCTTCAGAACTACATCAAGCGCAGCGGTGTCTGGCCAATCCGGCTGTTGTTGGGCCGAAAAGTCCTTATAGGACTGTGGAGTCCAACGAGCAGTCATGAGAATTAGACGGCGAGAATGCGCTCTGCGTCGTCGCGCAGACCTTCAACTGCACGACTCACAAGGCGACGTGCGGCTTCAGCAGTGACGCCAAGATCTTCGCCCACTTCACGGAAGCTCTTGCGCTCTCCGTCGAGGAGGCCAAAGCGTGCTTCAACGGCGTAACGAGCGCGGTCGTCCAATGTTCCGAGAAGTTCGTCCAACAATTCAGAATCAACAAGCGCCATGACGGCATCTTCTGGTGTTCCTTGACCGTTGTCCATAAGGTCGCCCAAGGTTGCGTCGCCATCGTCGCCCACGGTCTTGTCGAGAGACACTGGGGTGGTGAGGCGATGCAATTCAGCGTTGCCTGCATCGAGGGTTTCGCCGTCGCCAGAAGCCTGACGAAGTGCTGCACGCAAGCTTGCGGAGCGGTCACCAGGAATACGGATGAGGCTTGCCTTCTGGTCGAGTGCACGGCCAATTGCCTGACGAATCCAGAATGTTGCATAGGTGGAGAACTTGAATC
>CAZRHK010000083.1:0-7010 GCA_964599815.1 uncultured Bifidobacterium sp.
GTCCACGAGATGCCCGTGCGTTGTTGCGTACGTCCCGCCGGCACGCGGGTTCCCAACAGTGTACCACTGCGTCCAACACGATGAATGTCGTCAACATCTCCCTCAGCATCAACCCATTTGTCGTAGTAGCGAACACGTGCCAAGAGGTCGGAGAAATCAGTGGAGAGATCTTTGCCAGTGTACGGCCAGCGCACTTTTCGAAATGTGCGTTTCGGGCAGGTGGTGCTGAGGTCAACACCATCGAATTTCGCGGTGGTGGGAAGTTGTGCGACTGAAACCACTGTAGGCAATATGTCAACCGACGTTGCTGGGCAGTCATTAATGGCGGCCACTTGTTGATTCGGGTACTTAATGAACAGGGGAACTCGATAGATGTCTTCAAGTGTTTCTGGTTTAGAAGGGTTGACTTTGTCTCTAAACGACTCGCCGGGCACGAATGTCATTCCATGATCGCTGGTCACTATCACCATGGTGCGATTCCAGTTTTCAGATTGCTCAAGTGTTGTCAGGAATTTCAGTAGCAATGCATCTGTTGCAACAAATTGGCGAAGCAATGATTGATACGCGTCGCGTCGACGGTCTAGTT
This sequence comes from uncultured Bifidobacterium sp., assembly GCA_964599815.1. GTDB lineage: Bacteria > Actinomycetota > Acidimicrobiia > Acidimicrobiales > Ilumatobacteraceae > UBA2093. Next base: position 587 of record CAZRHK010000083.1, read on the forward strand.
GAGTGCTCGGGCGCGGGTCGGTTTCAAGTTCTCTACCTAGGCGGCCGTCTGTGGCGAATCTCCATGGGCGGTGGGGAAGGAGAATGTGTGAAAAATGAACTGTGGCATTGGTGGATTCGGAAGCATTCGTGATGAGTTGTTCAAACGCAGCAATTTGAAATTCTGCTTGGCGTTCTTCGTCTGGGATTTTGTTTGCGCAAACCTTCGGGGGACACAAATTCGTGATGGATTGATACACATCCAATTTTTTGTGTCCACTAGCCAGCGTAAATAAGTTGACGGGGTGGTCTGCGAGGACTGGGTAGTTCCGTAAGGTTGGCCATTTCCCGTCCAACAATGCAGGGACTGCCTCGGTGGTTCGTTGGGCCGTTCCGAGAGTGTTGCGATACCAGGTGGACGTCTTTGTGAGTTTTGCGAAACCTGGATATCTGTTTTCGTTGATTGTTCCGTCTGTTCGTAGCAATGCGTACAGCGGTGATTCATCGAGTACCAGCAGCACAACAGAGACGCCCGCACCTGAGTCGCCAGTTCGCACGGGAATGGGGGTTTGAGGAGTTGTGCCGGCAAGGGCAACAAATGGAGCCGAGAGGAATACAGCAATGGCTGCGACATAGAGGGGGGAGAAGAGGCGATACTTCATGAAACAGGTTCATAGGGTACTGAAATACCGATAAATAGTTTCGTGGTTGATGGGCGATGACAATTGGGCAGTATCCGCTCCTATGTTGGATGAATGACGAAGCGCCCCAAAACCATGCTGATGTCGATAACCATCCTTGTTGCAGCATTGATTGCTCCGCCGTTGGCGCATGCCTCTTCTGCTGCTTCGACAGTGTTTGCTAGTTCATGGTCTGCGGGAAGAAGTCGCACGGCTCATGGCGGTGTCTTGTTGTCGGCATCAACAACAGGTGCCAGCGCCAGCTTCACAGTCAAACGCAAGAGTTTTGCATTGTGGTACGTGGCTGGGCCTGCACAAGGTCGACTTGCTGTTCTCATTAATGGTCGACGCGTGAAAACAATTGATCAGTATTCATCTCAAGTTGTGCGACGGTCTGTGTCATTGTCTGGAACCAAAGCAACAAATGTTGTTCAAGTAGTGGCGTTGTCAACACGCAATGTGCGCTCACGTGGCACCAAGGTGAACGTTGACGCATTTTCTCCAACATCTGGACGTTGTTCGACAGGATGCGTGAAGAACCCAATTCACGTTGAAGTCAGTACACCACCATCCATTGCGTTTGGTGATGCTGCGTGGTATCCGTCGGCGGTTCCATTAAAAACATCGCCCGAATGGAATGTTGCCATCGGAAGTTATGTGCGCGGTCAAGATGTCACACCAATAGACACGGCGGTCCCGGTCATCAGAGATGCGGCGTGTGATCAGGCAAGAAAAGTTCCGAAAGGAATAATCGTTCTCTCTTTCGGCAAACAAGTGGACGGAGGAACGAATGGTTTCGGTCGCACCATTCCTTACAGCAGCATCGTTGCAACGGCCGCAGCGTGGGCTGCGGGACTTGCAGAATGCGGTACCGGACCGTGGGAAGTATCGATCGGTACTAGCAACTCTGGTTCAGTGACCGCGCACAACGGATTCCTCGGTGGGGGAACATGGGCACGCATGGTGGAACAAGTGCGCGCATCGTCAGACGCCCGTGTTTCTATATCGGCAGCCGTTGATCTTGAGCCAGGGTGGGGTCCTGCAGGTCAAGCGCGTTCATGGGTGGACGGCTTTGTTCGTGCATCGTCGCTTCGCTTATGGAATTTTGGCTCTGCAGACGGATGCCCTCAAACAGTGTCTTCAGATCTCACGTGCAATAACGGCTGGACAATTGATGACGTCTTGTGGGTGTCGTCGCATGCTGGCCCCAATGTTTTTGCAATGCCGCAAATTCACACGCAAAGTGGTTCGCAATCTCGGCAATGGGCGGTGATGGCGGCACGTGCAGCGTCAATGGCGATGCCGTTGCGACTAGGTGCAATCACTGTCCAAACCGCCGCGTGCAGCCAGGTTCGTGGCGGATGCCCAACAACCGGTATTTCTGCGTGGGACGGTTGGGCGCAATTGAGACGTGCAATGGACACGATTCCAGGTGCTACTGGAACTCCAATTGGCGCACCAATGGACATTCGCTGGGGTTGGGCCAATGGTTTTGTCATTCCTCCCGCAACAACCACGACAACGACGACATCCACAACAACAACTACAACATCGTCCACCACGAGCACAACTTCAACAACGGTGCCGGCCAGTCCGCCAACGACATAAACAAAACAGGCCCGCCCTCATAGGAGGACGGGCCTGTTCTAGAAAGTGCTGTTACAGCTGAAGGCTCTTGATCTCGAGGAATTCCTCGAAGCCGTATTCGCCGAGTTCGCGACCAACACCTGATTGCTTGTAGCCACCGAATGGTGCGTTCGGGTTAAAAGCACCACCGTTCACTGTGACTTGGCCCGTGCGCAAGCGACGCGCAATTGCAATGCCAGTTTCCTTGTCCTTTGCGAACACCGCACCAGCCAAGCCGTACACGGTGTCGTTTGCAATTTCTACGGCATCGTCGATGGTGTCGTAAGGAATGATTGACAGCACTGGTCCGAAGATTTCTTCTTGAGCAATTGTCATGTCATTACGAACTTCAGAGAACACGGTTGGCTTCACGTAGTAACCAGTTTCCAGGCCTTCTGGTGCGCCAGTACCACCTGCAATCAACTTGGCTCCTTCTTCAATGCCCTTGTTGATGTACATCTGAACGCGGTCACGCTGTGCTGCTGAGGCAAGAGGACCTACGTTGGTTCCTTCTGCGAATGGGTCACCAACTTTGATGTTCCCTGCAACGGCTGCGGCCAACTCTTCTGCCTTTGCAAGCTTTGAACGTGGCACCAACATACGGCTCAACAACGAGCAGGTTTGACCGCTGTTCAAGAATGCCTGTCCGGTGCCGCCCATGATTGCCTTTGCGAATGTTTCATCGTCGAGGTCATCGCAGATGATGTTTGCGCTCTTGCCACCCAACTCAAGTGCGACCTTCTTGATGGTCTCTGCGCCCACTTGCATGACTCGCTTACCGGCACGTGTAGAGCCGGTGAAAGAAATCATGTCTACATCGGGGCTGGCAGCAATTGCTTCGCCAACTACTGGACCTGTACCGGTGACCAAGTTGAAGACGCCTGCTGGCAAACCAACTTCGTGAATGATTTCGGCAAGCATGAATGCATCGATTGGTGCGACTTCACTTGGCTTCAGCACAACGGTGCAGCCTGCGGCCATTGCGAATGCAACTTTTGCTGCAATTTGGTGCAGTGGGTAGTTCCATGGGGTGATGCATCCAACAACGCCAATTGGCTCGCGTACAACTAGTGAGTTTCCAATTTCTTTCGAGAAGTTGAATGACTCAGCCAACGCTGCAGCCTGCTTGAACGAGTTAATGGGAATACCCACTTGAATGATGTTTGACAATGGCTTGGCCATGCCGGTCTCGCGTGTGATTGCAGAAGCAATTTCGTCAAGACGTCCGCCCAGCGCATCGCCAATGCGGTTCATGTACTTTGCACGCTCTTCTTTTGGAAGGGTGCTCCACGATTCAAACGCGGCCTTGGCGGCAGCAGCTGCTTTTGCCACGTCGCCGGCTGTTCCCTCTGGGATGGTTGCCATGACCTGCTCGGTCAATGAGTCGAACACGGAAATGGTGGAAGTGCCTTCGGAGGCGATCCACTGTCCATTGATATAGATCTTGTCGTAGGTAGTCATCTGTCTTCCTCTTTTGAGTGCCCGCGGTGTGGGGTGACCTCCACGCTAGGCGAACCCGGCAGGTCTTGTCCTAGTTCGAGTGATGAAAGTACTTCACAAATGGAACAAATCGGTCTGTATCGGAAGTGATTTCGCAACTAGAGAGGGTGAATGATGAAAAAGTTGTCCTACACACTTGTGTTGCCTTTACTGGTGGTGACGGGGTGTGGTGCCGACCCCACTAGTCAGCCACGCCCTGATGTGGACGATGTTGTTGCAAACAAAATCGTTGGACAGGTCTTTGAGTGGCAGGTGGACATCAGTGCTGGCAGGGCAAAAGCCGGGGAAGTCATTTTCGCAATCGCCAACTACGGAACAATTCAGCATGAATTCTTAGTGACGAAGACGTCGTTCGAGCCAGGCAAGATTCCGCTTGGCGACAACAATAGGTTCGATGAAGATCTTGAGGGGATTGACGTGATTGACGAAATTCCTGAATGGTCAGTCAATGAAGCCAAGGTTCTAAAGATTGATCTTGAGTCAGGCACATATGAGTTGCTGTGCAACATTGAAGGGCATTACGCAAACGGAATGCACCACACCTTCATCGTCGAGTAAGTCGACTAGCTATGTAAGGACAAATCCTTCGTAGCCATTGCGAACAACCTCATTGCATTTCTCAACATATGTAGGAAAGCCGATGAGCGGCATAAACACTCGTGGCTTGCCAGGAACGTTTGCACCGAGATACCAACTGTTGCACGATGGATACAGCGTCATGTCTGCAACAGCATTTACAAACGCCACCCACGCAGACTGAGATTCCTCAGTTGTTTCAATGGTGGACTTACTTGTTGACGACATGTGCGAAATGCAGTCGGTAATCCATTCAACATGCTGTTCGATGGACATGATCATGTTGGTGAGCACCGATGGGCTGCCTGGTCCAGACACCATGAACATGTTGGGGAAACCGGCTGTGTTCAGCCCAAGGTATGTCACGGGGCCGGCGTGCCAAGCGTCGCCGAGTGCAACATTATTTCGTCCGCGAATGTCGATCTTCAAAAGAGAACCGGTCATCGCGTCGAAGCCTGTTGCATAAACCAGCACGTCAAAAGTGTGTTCTTTTCCGTTAACGACCAGTCCATGCGAGGTGATTCGTTCAATGGGGTGCTTGTCAACTGGAACCAATGACACGTTTGACTTGTTGAATGTCTCGTAATAGTTGGTGTCGAGACACAAGCGTTTGCAACCAATGACTTGCTGTGGCAACAGCGCTTCAGCCGTCTCTGGATTCTTCACAATTGTTCGAATCTTCTCGCGCACAAACTCGGCGACTGTGTCGTTTGCTTCGTTCTTCAGCAGGAAATCGTTGTACGACGACAAGAATCCGAATCCACCCTTTTGCCAGCGGCGTTCAAACTCAGCTCGGCGTTCGGCATCGCTGGCTTCTAACGCAGAGGTGTCGCCCCGCTCAATGGTGGATCCAAAAGCACCAGTTTGTAAACGATTGGCGTCTCGAAAACTCTTGTAGTTCTGCTTGACGCGCTGAACGTAGTCAGAATCAATGGTGTCGTTGCGAGCAGGAATAGAAAACGATGCAGTACGTTGAAAAACGGTGAGGTGGTCGGCTTGTTCGGCAATCAATGGAATGCTTTGAATAGCCGACGAGCCAGTACCAATAAGTCCGACAGTTTTGCCGGTGAAGTCCACGCCATCGTGTGGCCATTCACCCGTGTGATAGGTATCGCCTTCGAATAGATGGTCACCGTCAAAATGAGGACGATTAGCCGACGAGAGGCATCCGGTAGCAAAAATAATGAATTGTGACCGAACCACGTCTCCGCGGTCGGTTGTGGTGACCCAAGTAGATGTTGAGTCGTCGAAATGCGCAGACAGCACTCGTGTAGAGAACTGAATGTCTGATCGCAAATCAAATCGATCTGCTACGTGTTGTGCATACTTCAGAATTTCAGGCTGGGCGGCATAGCGCTCTGTCCATTCCCATTCCTGCTGCAGATCTTCGTCGAAACTGTACGAGTACTCCACGCTTTCAATGTCGCAACGAGCGCCGGGATAGCGGTTCCAGTACCAGGTACCGCCCACGTCGGTGCCGGCTTCAAAGACGCGAACGCTTTTGCCCATCTGTCGCGCTTTCACAATGGTGTACATGCCGGCAAAACCGGCGCCCACAACACAGATGTCTACTGTCTGTTCCACAAAGCCCCCTAGTGGTCTGCAGTCAAACTTACTCGCTCTGGAGAACCACTAATCCAGATGGAGAGAGCCCAGTGGGTGTTACTGAAATGTGGGATCCCGTCTTCTGTACAAGGACGCACGAGGAGTCGGCGAGAGTGACGACGCCCTTAACACGAATCACTGAGTGATCGAGTTCGTTGAGAAATGAATGAAGCTCGGACAGGGTTGGTGCGGAAGAAAACTTATGGACATGTCCGCGTATTGAATGTTCAATGGGCGGTAACGGGGCTGTCGGAGTGACAGTTGACGTTGCGGTCACGAGATGTGACAGTGCGTCAGGCGTTGCGCGAATCACCGTGGTTTCTGGCACTAACTCATGAAGTAACTGACGAAGCTCAGCAAGGTTTTCTTCAGTACTTAATTCTGATTTGGTGACGGCAAGTACGTGGGCAGATTCAACCTGCCGTTCAAATGTCTTCTTCAAGAGCGCTTGTTGAGATA
>CAZRHK010000084.1:0-6962 GCA_964599815.1 uncultured Bifidobacterium sp.
ATGGACGCGGACCTCCTGTATATGTCCACGCTGCAACAATTGCTGCGACACCAACTGCAAGTAGCCACAATGTTGTCGCTAGGGCAAGAATCAAACCGGCAACAGCAGCTACACCGAAACACAGAAACGCGGCGCGCTTCACCGATGCCGCAGTTGCTTCCCCGGACCCCACTAAGCGCAACGGCCCCACTCGATCGTTATCGGTACCACGGACACCGTCTGAGTAATCGTTCGCATAGTTGACGCCAACCTGCAACGCCAGACTGACAACTAACGCCAGAACTCCACGCCACCACTCAGGCTGTTCAACAACAATGGCGCACGCTGCGCCCACCGCAACAGGAACAACAGCTGCGGGCAATGTGCGTGGTCGCGCACCCACCACCCACTTCTTCCATCCGAGCGGAGATGAACTGTCTGAAGATGCCATTGGTCAAGTGTCGCACGCCCCATACGCTGAGAACGTGAACGAACTGGTGTGCCTCGATGTGCCATGTGGCAATGAGATGGTTCAGCGCATCAAACAGGCATGGGACTGCGGTGATGCCGTCTTCCCGCTAGACCAGCGATTGCCCGCCCCAGAGCGCGACAAGGTCCTTCAGGCCATCAAGCCCACGCTTCTCTTCAATGGCCACACAGACATCCCACTAGTTGGTCAACAAGTGGAAGATGGTGACGCTGTGGTCATCGCCACTAGCGGCACGACCGGAGCCCCCAAAGGCGTGGTGCACACTCATGCATCAGTTCAGGCGAGCGCATTGGCAACGTCCAACAAATTATCGGTCACCGAGAACGACATATGGTTCGCATGCCTACCTCCAGCACATGTTGGCGGATTCAGCGTGTTATTGCGATCTCTCGTCACGAACACTCCAGTCATCACAGCTCCACAATTCACCGTTGACGCCTACAACGAAGCCGCATCCCACGGAGCAACGTTGGTATCGCTAGTGGCAACCGCACTTGCACGTGTCGATGCGTCTAAATTCCGCACCATCGTTCTTGGTGGTGCGAAGCCTCCATCTGAACTTCCAGAAAACTGCGTCACTACCTACGGCATGACCGAGACTGGCAGTGGTGTTTTTTATAACCGACTTCCGCTTCACGGAGTAGAGACCGACATTCGTGATGGAGTCATTCACTTGCGTGCTCCAATGCTCATGCGTTGTTATCGCGACGGAACAATTCCATTCGATGCAAACGGCTGGTTTCGTACAGGCGACCTTGGCTCATTCGAAGATGGGCTTATCACTGTGTACGGACGCGAAGGCGACCTCATCATCACAGGTGGCGAGAATGTGTGGCCCGAACAAGTGGAAGATTGCCTTCGCCAACACCCATTGATTAGCGACGTCTGCGTTGCTGGAGTACCAGACCCCGAATGGGGCCACATTGTTGTGGCATGGGTGATCACCTCAGACAGCAACCAAATTTCGCTGGACACTGTTCGGTCATTTGTTAAGGAACGTCTCCCGGCTCATTGCGCACCAAAAGCCATCGTTCAGGTATCGGAGATTCCTCGTACCTCGTTAGGAAAGCCCAAACGAGCTGAACTCGTAGCTAACTACATACACTAAACGTCCTCGAGGACTGGCTTGAGTCGTACTTCTGTGATGCGACGACCTTCAAGTGCCTCGACAACAATTCTCCAGCCATCAACCTGAATGAATTCGCCGACAACTGGCACATGCTCCAAGGTTCCGAAGAGATACCCACCAACGGTGTCGAATTCATCGTCGTCAAGCTTCAATCTGAAGTGATCGTTGAATTCTGAAATAGCCATTCCAGCATCAACTAACGATTCACCATTCGGCAACTGGCGAACCAACGGATCTTCGTCGTCGTGTTCATCAACAATTTCGCCTACAAGTTCTTCCAAGCAGTCTTCCAATGTGACCAAACCAATGATGCTTCCGTATTCATCAGCAACGATGGCCATATGGAAATGTTCGCGCTGCATATCGCGCATGAGTTTCGCAACTGGCTTAGTTTCTGGAATAACAATTGCCGGACGCACTAACGAATCAACCGTAAGACTTCCTTCTCCAGCACGAATACGACGCATGAGGTCTTTGGCGTAAATGATTCCGAGGACATCTTCGTTTCCTTCGTCGTCCTCGCGCATAACTGGAAGACGACTCACACCATGTTCGAATGCTTCGTCTAAGGCCGCATCAATTGATGATCCAGAATCCACACTGATGATGTCTGGCTTTGGACGCATGATTTCACGCACAACGGTGTCACCAAATTCAATGATGGACTCAATGAGTTCGCGTTCTTCATGCTCAATAATTTCTTCTTCGGCCGCGGCTTCCACGATGCCCAGGAACTCTTGCTCACCAATAAACGGGCCCTGCTCTAAGCCCTTGCCCTTGACAACGATGTTGGTTAATCCAATGAGGGCGCGGCTCACCATGCGTAATGGCCAAAACGCCACCAACACAGACACCAACCGCGAGGTGGACAATGCAGCGCGATCTGAATGAAGCACTGCATATGTCTTTGGAACAGCTTCAGCGAACACAAAGAACACAACAACGTTGAGAACAACACCAACAACAACTCCGACAGCGCCAAACAATCGACCAGACACAACACCGGTGAGCGTTGCCTGGATTGTCTGACACACATTCACCGATAACAAAAGGGGGTTCACCCAACGTTCTGGCTGTGTGACCAAACCAAGCAATGCCGGACCACCACGCGCACCAGAATCGGAAAGTGCTTGCGCCTTCGGCTTTGACACGCGAGACAGGCCCATCTCGGCGATGGACAGCACAATCAGCACAATCAGCAAAACACCAATTGCAACGAGCATCCACCAATCAGCAGTTGTGGGGGCAGCAGCAATCATTCGTTGTGTTCCTGTCGAAAGTTCTTAGGGGGCGGACCGCCCCAATGATGCTCGGTCAAGATGGCAAGTTCGTGCTGCCTCATGCGAACGGCGTCTTCTTCAACGGCATGATCAAAACCAAGTACATGCAACACGCCATGGACCACCAAGAGAGCCAATTCATCGTCAAGAGTTCCTGCATGTTCTGGTGCCTGGCGCTGTGCCACTGCTGGACACACTAAAACATCTCCCAACAACGTGGGCATATCGTCATGATCCGGGTGCGGTCTGGCAGGGCCTCGCGTGAGAGCCCCCGGCCCCTGACTATCTGCCACTTCCACGCCGTCTAATGGAAACGACAAAACATCTGTGGGTCCAACTTTTCCCATGTGCTCCGCGTTTAGGTCGGCAATGGTGCTCTCGTCTACAAAAAACAACGACAATTCACAGCCACCGCGCACGCCTTCTGCACGCAATGCATTCACAGCCAACGCCCGCCACCTAGGCAAGTCAATCTCAAGGTCGTTCTGCTCATTGGAACAAAACACTTCAGGAACACCGTCGCCACCAGCGCGTCGCGGTGAATCTATTCGCGGTCGGGAATCACCCACGTTGACCACCACGTCGTGTTGATGGCTTGTCCGACGAGCCTGCGCGCTCGTATGCGGCAACAATGTCTGCAACGATTCGGTGACGAACTACATCTGATCCATCGAGTGTTACAAACTGCAACGAATCGACACCTGAGAGCTTTTTCTCTAATCCCACTAGTCCGCTTCGACCATCTGGAACGTCAATTTGGGAAATGTCTCCGGTCACCACCACTTTTGACCCGAATCCAATTCGCGTAAGGAACATTTTCATCTGCTCTGGCGTGGTGTTCTGCGCTTCATCCAAAATAATGAATGAGTTATTCAAGGTACGGCCACGCATAAACGCCAATGGCGCAACTTCTATGGTTTGACGCTCAATTAATTTTTGTGCCGCTTCGGTTTCCACCATGTCAAACAGCGCGTCGTACAAAGGTCGCAAGTACGGATCAATCTTTGCCATCAAGTCACCGGGAAGAAAACCAAGACGCTCCCCTGCTTCCACCGCCGGACGAGTGAGGATGATGCGCTGCACTTGGCGCGCATGCAATGCCTGCACCGCCATGGCCACAGCCAGCCAACTCTTTCCAGTACCCGCCGGTCCAATACCGAAAGTAATTGTGTTCTCACGGATTGCATCGACGTAGCGCTTCTGTCCCGCGGTCTTCGGGCGCACCATGCGACCACGAGAACCTTTCAAAATGTCATCGGTGAGAATTGTGGACGGACGTTGCTCAGCCCGCACCATCACAATGCTGCGGTCCATCACCGATTGGTCGAGACGTTCTCCGCGTTGCAACAACAACACCATCTCTTCGAACAGCTTCCCCACCTGATGTGCTCGCGGTCCAGCACATTGAATTTCATTGCCACGAACCACGACCGACACATCGGGAAACGATTCCTCTACCCGACGAAGCAGTTCGTCGCGTTGCCCCAGCAACTCAGCCATGAGGTGCGTGCCAGGTACGACAACCGTGACATTGGGGGCAACTGTGCTCATCTGAAATCAGACTACCGACAACCATCGACAGACCGAGATTCCCCGACCCATCCCACAGCCCGTAGTACCGTCACAGTGGTTCCAATTCGGCGGTCATTTCATGCACTTCACAGGTATTTCTCTTGCGTAAGGCCATTGTCGGCGTGTCATGGCTGTGGGCCCTGCTTGGGCTCGCAGTTGGCGTCGCACACGGTGTTGCTGGGAATTCCGCATCGTCAAACACAACGGTGACGGCAATTGGGCTACTAATAGTCGCCACCGCAACCGCAATTGTTCTTCACAAGCCAGCCGGAATCATTATTGCAACCCTCATTGGCACTGCTGCTCCACTTGGGCTCTCACTAGCTTCCAATGAATCGTCGTTATCTGAGACACAAAGTGAGTTTCTTGTCATCGTCTCACTCTCTGTTCTCGCTCTTGGGCTTGTCTGGTTCATAAAGAAACGCCTGGGGTCACGAGCATCTGGAGTTTTCGCAGATGGTGTCATCGTTGCAATGGGTGGATGGGTTCTCGTTTGGGTGATTCTCGTGCGACCACTACTTGATTCCCAAACTGCGTCATCACTCACCACACTGCGAGCTGTTTCGTTGGGAGCTGCAATGGTGGTTCTTTTTCTCGTCTCCACCTTGCTCTTTTCGAACACAACACCTTCCACCGCATCGTCATTCTTTGGAATTGCCATCGGTCTTGCGCTTGTTGGCGTGGTCCTTCGCGCATTGTCATTCAGATCAGACATCAACATTTCCGTCTCCACCTTTACGGTTCCGTTTTTGATAGCGGCCGGTTTCGCAGGTGCAGCACTGTTGCATCCATCTCTTCGCACTCTGGGCAGTCAAAGTGGTTTACGCATATCTGCACCTTTGATGACGCGATTGCTGACCACCACCGTGTCCCTAATTGCGCCCATCATCGTTCTTGCGTTAACCGATGCATACAGCACACAAGACCGAGTTGTTCGAACAATTTCCGTTGCGGTTCTGGCAGTTGCAGCAACTATTCGAATCATTCAATCCGTGAGAGCAAATGCCATCACGCAAGAACGACTAGTCCGCAGTGCGCTGACGGACTCTCTCACCGGATTACCAAACAGGATTCTCATGTTGGAACACATCGAGCAAGCAGTTCAGGTTTCATGGAGAACGCATAAGCAACCAACAGTTCTGTTCATAGACGTGGATCGGTTCAAGAACATCAACGACAGCCTTGGCCATTCAATTGGTGACGACGTTCTCATGCGCGTCGCATCACGATTACTGGCGTGCGTGAAACAGGAAGCAACCGTTGCCCGTATTTCAGGAGACGAGTTTGTTGTGCTCGACCCCACCACTGAGAGCCCCACGCAATCCGTGATGTTGGCGGAGTCCATCCTCGAAGCCTTTCGTGAACCAGTCCCCACTCCCGAAGGTGACATGTTTGTCACGGCAAGTATTGGCGTTGCGTACGCACCCAAAGAGCTTGATTTATCTGCCGACGAACTGCTGCGTCATGCCGATACCGCCATGTACCGAGCAAAGGCTGCTGGACGCAACTGCATCGCATTGTTTGACGAATCAATGCTGCACAGCGTGTCGCAACGATTAGACGTTGAGACCGCGCTGTATCGCGCACTTGAACGCAACGAATTACACCTGGTGCACCAGCCAATTGTTGACATTGATTTGGGCATTGTTGTTGGATTCGAAGCCCTCATGCGCTGGCAACGAAACGACGGAGAGATCGTGTCTCCAGCAGATTTCATACCCATTGCAGAAGAGACGGGCACCATCGTGCCGCTTGGCTCGTGGGCCATTAACGATGCCCTGCAACAACTCAAACAATGGATTGAAACCGGTGTGGTATCTGCCAGCACCACCATGAGCGTGAACGTATCTCCTCGCCAACTTCATGACCCGCAGTTTGTTACAACAGTGAGCGATGCCCTTCACGCATCCGGGCTTCCCGCAGAGCAGCTGTGGCTAGAGGTCACCGAATCGGTCATGATGACCGAACCAGCACAGGCTTTGTCCGCATTCAGACGCCTCAATTCTTTGGGCGTTCGTATTGCCATTGACGATTTTGGAACTGGCTATTCGTCGCTGTCACTACTTCAGCAGTTCCCTATTCAATGCATCAAGATCGACAGATCTTTTGTGCAGAACATGACGGAAGCATCAGAGACACACAACATGGTGCGAACGATCATCGCCATGGCACAGTCCATGGGTGCAGAAGTGGTGGCAGAAGGAATCGAGACGCTGCCTCAATTGACCGCTCTTCAATCTCTGCAGTGCCACCGCGCACAGGGCTACTTCATTAGTAGACCCATTGATGCGGTGAACGTTCCCGTAGCAGTGTCAGACATTCACAACGTTGACAATTGGCGTCATCGACTCACGAAGTAAAGCCCTACTTTGGCGCTCCAACTCGAGTGACAGTTCCGTCTACATCTCGAACAAATAGTTCCACGGAATGTGATCCGTCACCCAATAACGCGTAATCAAGAATGGCAGTGAATTCCACCGTGTCACGTGCGCCTGAGAGTTCTCCAACGACG
>CAZRHK010000085.1:0-6698 GCA_964599815.1 uncultured Bifidobacterium sp.
TGGAGTCGCAACGCGCAACATTCTCTGTGTTGAACACAGCACTATCAATTCAGTCGTTCGCAGAGACTCCACTTGTGGAACCAAACGTTCGCATCTTGGCTGTAGGACCTCGTGGCATTCCAGTAGCAATTGTGACTCCACGCGACGGCCTCACAACAAAGTTGCCCGTGCTCTTCGACCCATACGGTGGCCCACATGCGCAACGAGTTGTTGCATCGCGAAACGCTTACTTGTCATCCCAATGGTTTGCGGACCAAGGGTTTGTTGTTGTTATTGCAGATGGCGTTGGAACTCCGGGCAAAGGCAGTGAATGGGAACGCGATGTTCTCAATGATCTCGCCCAGGTTGTTCTTGACGATCAAGTTGAAATTGTTCGGGCGTTAGAAGACCTTGAACCTCGCGCAGATACAACGCGAGTGGGAATTCGCGGATGGAGTTTTGGCGGATACCTCGCAGCACTCGCTGTGCTTCGTCGTGGAGATGTTTTTCATGCTGCCGTTGCTGGTGCACCAGTAACCGATTGGCGCTTGTACGACACGCACTACACAGAGCGCTATGTGGGTAACCCCAGCATTGACGACACGTATTACAAGACCACGTCTCTCATCACAGATGCACCAAAGCTTGAACGCCCGCTTCTGATTATTCATGGACTAGCGGACGACAATGTTGTCGCTGCACATACATTGCAATTGTCATCCGCGCTTCTTGCAGCCGGCAAAGTGCACGAGGTGCTCCCCCTCTCTGGCGTCACGCATATGACTCCACAAGAGGAAGTGGCAGAGAATCTGTTACTTCACCAACTGGAGTTCTTGAAGCGGTCGCTTGGCTAGTTGGCTGTGTAGCCCGCGGTAAAGCGCGGTTTGCCAGACAAATCGAGGTGTGTCTCAAGGTTCACGAGACCAGCACGTTCAAACAATTCACGTACTGCATCTGCTTGCCTGTAGCCCATCTCAACAATCACCATGCCGCCCGGCGCTAACCACTGCGAGACCTGCTGGGTGATTGTGCGAATGTCATCCAATCCGTCATTTCCAGCAAACAATGCCGTGTGCGGTTCATAGTCCAGCACCGATGCATCAACCTCGCTATCGTGCACCGCGATGTACGGCGGGTTACTCACCACAACATCACATGAGCCACGAATGTCATCGGGCAATGCATCACACCACGACCCGACTGCGAATTTTGCTCGTGCGGCGGGTCGGCCGATTCCTGCGGCATTTGCTCGTGCAACATCAATTGCATCTGGAGAAACATCTGTCATCCATACATCTGCGCTATGTAGCGGAAGTTCGTGTAACAACGACAGACCAATAGCACCTGAACCGGTTCCGATATCTGCAATCACATGTGGTGCAGGCCGTGAGCGAAGATACGCCATCACATGGTCGACGATTAATTCTGTCTCTGGTCGCGGAATTAAGACACGGGGATCCACCATTAAGTCGAGATGGCGAAACGCCCATGGACCCATCCCACGCTGCGCTGGCTAATCGGCTAGAACTCGACGCACCATGGCATCGAGATGAAGTCCCGAACGTGCAGACACCAATTCATTCAATTCAGAGTCGAATTCGTTTGAATGACACCCGCTTGCGGTCTCGCATAACCAGCGGGCAACAACGCGGTCACCAAGTATGTCGGCGGTGTTCTTCCACAATTCCCGCCACGTAATGTGACCGGATGCGTCAGCCATGGTCGGCAAGTTGACGCGCGCGCAAATCTGCCGACAACGCATCAATAACGGGATCTAAGTCTCCACTCAACGCTGCCTGTAATTGATACAACGTGAAACCGATTCGGTGATCGGTGATTCGATTCTCTTTGTAGTTATAAGTGCGAATCTTCTCGCCACGACCACCGCCACCAATTTGTGCGCGACGCTCGGCCGATGCTGCAGCTTCTTGTTCTTCTTGACGCAACTTCAACAAACGCGAGCGCAACACGGTCATTGCTCGTGCACGGTTCTGTAACTGGCTTCGCTCGTCCTGCATCGCCACAACTAACCCGGTTGGTTTGTGCGTAATTCGAACTGCAGAGTCTGTGGTGTTGACGTGCTGACCACCAGCACCAGATGCGCGATACACATCGATTTGCAAGTCGTTGGCGTCGATTTCAACATCTACTTCTTCTGCCTCGGGCATGACTGCAACTGTTGCCGATGAAGTGTGAACACGTCCCTGAGCTTCCGTTGCCGGCACACGTTGCACGCGATGCGGCCCACCTTCAAAACGAAGACGACTCCATGCATCGTCACCTTTGAACATGAGTGTTGCTTGGTTGACGCCACCCATTTCGGAGTCGTCCACCTGAATGGTTTCTACTTGCCATCCGCGCTTTGACGCGTACGAGAGATACATCTCCATGAGGTCACGCGCAAACAAGTTGGCTTCTTCGCCACCTTCGGCTCCACGAATTTCCATGATGACGTTCTTGCCATCGTTTGGATCTGGTGGAAGTAGCAACACCTTAAGTAGTTCATCAAGCTCTTGCACTCGGCTTTCGGCAGCTGCGGCTTCTTCTCTGAAAGCATCTCGTTCTTCGCCAGATGTTTCAGCCATTAACTCTTTGGCGGCCTCGGCATCGCCGATTGCTTGACGTAGATCTCGAATGCATTGAATGAGCGGCGTCAGCTGCTTGTACTTTCGCGACGCTTCACGCAGTCTGTTTTGGTCGCCCAACACCTCTGGGCTTCCCAAGCTGACCTCGAGTTCGATGTAGTCGCGCTCAATTGAGGCCAGCCGGTCATTCATGGGTACTAAGGCTACGGCTGTTACGCCACCTATTTCTTGTCTTTGAACACCTCTTGGAAGACGAACGAACCACTTGACGGCAGATAATCAACCAGTCCATACGATTTCCAGCGACTGTTTGCATAACCATCGGCATAAACAAGTCCCTTGCGCTGATCAACTTCAGGTGATTCGACTGTCTTTGTTAATGAGCGACCGTCGTCAACGTCGACCCATTCCCAATCACACATGTTGTCGCCACTCCAACGGTGCGCAAAGAACGCACCATACGTTGAGCCACCAGATTCTTTTCGGTCTCCGTATGTCACGAAGAAATCAACAACACCATCGTTTGTGAAGTCATGCGAATACACCTTCAGTGGTTGCTGACCTTTCCCGCCAGCAAGTTGCGACGAATCATCATTCCACTTCTCACCATCCCACCAGTAAAAGGTGAGGCTTCCCTCGGTCACCAACATTGCGTAGACACCGCAATCCCCTTTTGAAATCGCCGACACGTCAACCACTTGGTATGACTTCACAAACTTCTTCCAGGCTTTTGCTGCCGCACCAGTGACCCACGGAACAGTTGTGGACGTTGCAGGTGGGGTCGTAGTTGTCGTTGGCGCAACCGTTGTGGATTGAGAACATGCACTCACAACACATGCGAGAACAAGAGCGACGGGGAGATAACGCTTCATTGCGTTGTCAAAATTAGGTGATGAAGCGGTCGTGGTGCGGGAATGCGGCGCGCAGACTTAATCGATAAATGCAAATTCCACTGAGCGCAACGCCACAGAGACCATTCGGCGAAGAGAGTCCGTGACATCTCTCTGACGGATTGCAATCACAACATTCTCAACGCCGTGCATATCTGCTGCATCAAGTGCAAATGGAACAACGTCTAGATCTATTCCATTTACAAATGCCGCCACGGCGCGCTGTCCTGTCTTAAGGGTTCCCACCGCCACGCATGGAACTGGGTCTTTCAGATTTGTTCGCTTAATAGGTGGGTCGGCCGGCTGAAGTTCAACGAATCCAACGGAGTCCGGATCTTGCAACGCACGCCAACGGTGCAAGCGTTCTGCACCAAACTGATTAAAGGGGTGCACCATGGCACCCGGTTCGCGATGTACTTGCACTGCCTCAATCACATTTCGCAACGCTTGTTCTGTTGGCAGTTCGCCGTGCACCATGGCGAATGCTTCGCGATCGTTCACACCCATTCCCACTTCAAGACGTGCTTCACCGGTGACTGAATCATTCACCACGCGGCACATTTCCAAACCGCGCACTTCGCCCACAACAACACCATGTTCCACAACAGCGTCTGCACCAGACGATGCAATCAATGGCAGCAGTGCAAGATGTTCTGGCTCCGCCTCAACAATGGGTAAATGAGGTTCGGCAACTGCAGGCAGTAACGATTTTTCGTCTATGTGCCACACAGTGATGGATGAGCTAAAGAACTCTGCTCGACGAGCAAGAATGCCGGAGTCTTTCTCCACCAATACGTGAATGTCCTTGTTGTGTCGAGTTGCCCACGCAAGAGTTGGCCCCAACGCACGCGACGCATCGCCATCTATAAGAATCCAGACGGCTTCGTCTGTAAGAAATGCAGCACCCAGAGAAAAGACTTCTGGAGTTCCCAGAGGATCAGACTCGAGTCCCAAATGTTCGCGCACCAAGGCGCGCAACTTCAGAGAGAGGAGACGTGACCGACGCTCGGCGTCGGCAGACAATTAGTCCTTCTTTGCAGGAGCGTTCTTGCGCGCACCGTAACGCTTGTTGAAGCGCTCCACGCGTCCACCAGTGTCGACGAGCTTTTGCTTGCCGGTGTAGAAGGGATGGCACTCGTTGCACAATTCAAGCGAAATGGGCTGACCCTTGCTGCTGCGTGTGGTGAATGAATTTCCACATGAGCACTTCACGTTGACTTCTGTGTACTCAGGATGTGTATCGGTCTTCATGTCTCTGGCATCTCCTCGAAACGGACGGTGAAGTGTATCGGGACTATGCGCCGGGCGTCTTGGCGATTTCGGCCAAGAATTCGTCGTTGGTGCCAAAGGTCTTGAGGCGGTCCATCAGCATTTCCAAGCCTGGCGCGGGATTCCCGTCCTGGGCAAGGCCGCTGAGGACTCGGCGAAGCTTCCAGACCAGCTGGAGTTGCTTGCGCTCGAACAGCAATTCTTCATGGCGGGTGCTGGAGGCATCCACATCGATGGCGGGGAACACGCGACGCTCTGCGATGCGACGATCGAGACGCAATTCCATGTTGCCGGTTCCCTTGAACTCTTCGAAGATTGCCTCGTCCATGCGGCTGTTGGTCTCCACCAGTGCGGTGGCCAAGATGGTGAGCGAGCCACCCTCTTCCACATTTCGTGCAGCACCAAAGAACTTCTTCGGTGGGTAGAGAGCACCAGCGTCGATACCACCAGACATGATGCGTCCGCTTGCAGGAGCAGCAAGGTTGTACGCACGCGACAAACGTGTGATGCCGTCGAGGATGATGACAACGTCTTCACCCATCTCCACCATGCGCTTTGCTTTTTCAATCGTCATCTCTGCGATGTGCGTGTGCTCATCTGATGGACGATCGAATGTTGACGCAATAACTTCACCGCGAACAGTGCGGCGCATGTCGGTCACTTCTTCTGGACGTTCGTCGATAAGAAGAACAATCAACTTCACTTCGGGATTGTTCTTTTCAATTGACGACGCGATGGACTTCATGACAGTTGTCTTGCCCGCCTTTGGTGGCGACACAATAAGTCCACGCTGACCTTTACCGATTGGTGCGATGAGGTCGATGATGCGCGCTGTCATGTTTGTTGGATCGCGAGGATCTTCCATACGCAACTTGTGGTCTGGGAACAATGGAGTGAGGTCTTCGAAACGTGGACGGCTCTTTGACTTCTCTGGGTCCTGTCCGTTGACCGAGTGAATCTCCAACATCGCGGGATTCTTTTCGTTGCGACCTGCTGGACGCGACAAACCAGTGACGTGGTCACCTTTTCGCAATCCGAATTGACGCGTGAGCTTCACCGGAATGTATGCGTCGTTGCGTGTTGGTTGGTAGCCGCCAACACGCAAGAAGCCGTAACCCTCGTCGCGAAGGTCCAGGTAGCCCTCGACCTTGACGGGGTCCATGCTGATGGGTTCGTTCTGATCGCCACCTGCGTCATAACGATCATCACCCTGAGGTCCTTCATCGCGACCGTTGCGTCCACGACGGCGACGGCGACGGCTGTTGCGGCCACCTTCTTCCCAATCGCCACCTTGTTGACCTTGTTGGCGGTTCTGATTCTGATGACGGTTTTGATTCTGTTGACCTTGACCCTGTTGACGTGGTCCGCGGTCGCCACGATCTCCGCGATCGTTTCGCTGGCCACCACCAGCTGTCTTCAATTCATCAAGGCGACCCTCGTGCTGTGCAAGTTCAATTTCCCACTCGGCTAGTGGTTCACCGTCGTCACCGAGATACACGATGGGTTCATTTGAAGGCTTGGCTGATTCTTCCGATTCACCGTTGTTGTTTCGCTCGCCATTGTTGTTGCGGGAGCCGCGGTCATTATTGCGCGGCTCGCGTGCTGGCTTTTCGTCCACTTCTTCAGCGACCTCTTCGACTTTGGCCGGACGACCAGCCTTCTTTGCCGGAGCTGGTGCGGACCCAACGCCTGTCTTTTCCAGAATCTTTTCCACCAACGTGGCCTTTGAGGCACGTGCGGGAGCCTTCACGCCGAGCGCTTCGGCGATGGCCATTAACTGGTCCTTGTCCTTTGATTCAAGTGCGGACTTCTCAAGGGCTTCTGCAGCCATGATTTCCTGCTTTCCTGCGGCCATTTTGTGACCGAATGAGAGATGTACGTGCAAACGCCGAAGCGCGTGACGCACGGGGGAATCTCGACCCCCCTCTACGAGGGCGGGGAGAACTCGGACAACCGAGCGACCCTCACCCTAGCC
>CAZRHK010000086.1:0-6525 GCA_964599815.1 uncultured Bifidobacterium sp.
GCTAGCTGAACAACGTCCACTCGTCGTTCTTCTTGCCGCGTAACTCGTCGTAGTCAACTTCAACGCACACAATGCCGCGTGACTCTGCAAGCGTTCGTGCTTGTGGCTTAATGCTTTGCGCAACAAACATGCCACGCAGGGGAGTGAGCGTGGGATCGTTCTCTAAATCTGCGAGATAACGCGTGAGCTGTTCCACGCCATCAATCTCGCCGCGTCGCTTCACTTCAATGACGACGGTGTTGCCGTGTGGGTCTTTGCACAAGATGTCCACGGGACCAAGTGCGGTGTAGTGCTCGCGACGAAGCAGAACAAGACCTGGTTCCATCACTTCTGGCGACGCAGCTAACAACTCTTGCAGCTGCTTCTCCACACCATCTTTTTCAAGCCCAGGATCCACGCCAAGGTCATGGGCCGAATCGTGAAAGATCTCATGGAATGTGATGGTCATGGCCTCACCTTTCGGATTGCGCACAATCCAATGGTCGGTGTTGTCTTCCACGGTGTTCGGCGAGTTCATCCAGTTCAGCGGCTTATATGCACCGCCATCTGAATGAATAGCAACACAACCATCGGCTTTCACCATGACAAGTCGAATTGCTTCGGGAAGACGCGTTTCGAGGCGGCCTGCGTATTCAACGGTGCAACGCGCGACTAACAATCTCACTAGCCCATTCTCGCCGATAGCGAGTGGTTGGTGGAAATATCAACTGACTAGGTGGTCCTTCATGCGCTTTTGAATCAGTTCTCGACGGCGCTGGAGTTCGCGATAGGTGAGCGTCTCGGTTGATTCGTCCACACCGAGGCTGTTCTTTACGCTGGTGAGGTCAATCTGGAATGCGCTTTGGTCCATGCCTAATTCTCTGAACAAACGCTCACCATGACGCTGTGTGAACACCATGGTGATGTTGGTGAGTTCGGCAATGATGTCGAGGTCCGGCGCCAGGCGCGCGATAGCGCCGTCTAAGAACACCATGTTCTTGACGTACAGCATGAGTTCTTTCGGCAACTTTGCGCCGTAGGCAAGAAGCGACTTCACAATTCGCTGCACTTCCTGCACAAGTTCTTCGCCATTCAATGTTGTGGGGTCAACGGGTTGATCAAGCTTCAAGTCAATAATGACGGCGTCAACATCTGTGTCTGATGGAAGAGCGCCAAGGTCTCGCAACGCCGCTACTTGGCCCTTGAGGTCGTTTGTGGTGGCCCCCAGCATTAATCGCATAAAAGCCATACGGCGAGCCTGCGAGAGTCGACCAACGATTCCAAAGTCGAGAAGCGCTGTACGGCCATCGCTGAGAACAAACAAGTTGCCACCGTGCAGGTCACCGTGGAAGACACCGTGAATCAGTGCACCTTCCATGAACGAAATCATTCCTGCACGAACAACTGCTTCAGTATCAATGCCTGCCGCACGCATTCCTTCAACATCGTCAAAATTGAAGCCTTGTAACTTTTCCATCACCAACACTCTGCGAGTGACTAAGGACGGGTGTGGGCGGGGAACAATGTAGGCCTCTTGGTTGAGGTCATGCATCATGGCTGCAACGTCCACCATGTTGCTTGCTTCCATTCGGAAGTCGAGTTCTTCAACAATTGTTTCAGCAAACAATTCAACAAGCGCTGGTGGGTTGGCAAGTGCCGCCACTTTGATGCGACCAATCATGAACGGTGCAAGCCATGCCATGACCTGTAGATCTTGGCGAACCATTACAGATACGGAGGGCCGTTGCACTTTGACGACAACATCTTCGCCAGTTTTCAGGGTGGCTCGGTGAACCTGGGCGATAGACGCTGCTGCAAGCGCTGTCTTTTCAAATGTAGAAAACACGTCTTCAATTCGTGCGCCGAGATCCTGTTCAACGGTGGTGCGCACGCTGTCCCATGGTTCTGCTGGCACTTGGTCACGACAGCGTTTGAACTCATCGACTAGCTCAGATGGAAACAGTCCTTCACCACTTGAGATGATTTGCGCCAACTTGATGTACGTAGCCCCAAGTTTTTCAATTGCATGACGGAGACGCAGCGAAATATACGCGCGGGACTCTTCGGGCGTTGCAAACTTTTTACGGCGTTTGTTCCAAAACCAAGGCAACAGTGCCCAACCCAACCGGGCAACAACAACGACGAGTCGTTTGATGGGCGGCAACTTTCGTGCACGAATGAGGCGGGGTACCTCGGCCTGGGCTTGCTGTCGCAGCACAACCGCAACTCGCGACCACGCAATTGACTCACGATTCAGCACCCACGGACCGGCATCGGAGAAGTTTCCCCAGTCAAGGTCTGCAGCAGAGTTCGTCACGCTTTCAGTCTGCCGTTCGCATTCTTGAACAATGGGCGACATAGGACACAATGAGTTGGGGAATAAGGGGAGTCTCATGAGCGCACCGTTGAACAATGTGAAGGTTGTGGAGATGGGGGTGTGGGTCGCAGGACCTGCGGTCACTGGCGTCATGGCTGACTGGGGAGCCGATGTCATCAAGGTGGAGCCACCAACTGGCGATCCACAACGCGCAGTGTTTGGTGCTCTCGGTGTTGCAGACCAGCAAGGCGTTCCGCCATTCGAAATTGACAACCGTGGCAAGCGATCTGTTGTTCTCGATTTAAGAAATGCAGATGACCTAGCCACGATGATGCAGTTGTTGTCTGAGGCAGATGTGTTTGTCACCAACGTGCGCCCCGCTGGATTAAAGCGATTGGGGCTAGATGCAGAGACGTTGACCACAAAATTTCCACGTCTGATTTACGGAATCATTACGGGGTACGGACTAGATGGACCAGATGTGGACCGACCTGGTTACGACATTGGTGCGTTTTGGTCACGTTCTGGTCTTGCGCACACCACGGTTGCACCAGATGAGTTACCGCCAGCATTGCGAAGCGGGCAGGGAGATCACACCACGGGACTCTCGTTGGCATCGGGCATCATGGCGGCATTGTTTGACAGAGAACGAACGGGCAAGGGACGAATTGTGTCCACAAGTTTGTTGCGCACCGGGATGTACACGCTGGGCTGGGACATTGGTGTGTATTTGCGATTCGGCAAGCGTCAAAGCACAAAAGCAAATAGAGCAAACCCTGCGCCACAGATGAATTGCTATCGGTGCTCAGACGGTCGAGCGTTTTGGTTATTGGGCCTTGAAGCAGATCGACATTTCCCAGGGATGTTGAAGGCAATTGGTCGTGAAGAACTTGCCACTGTGGAGAATTTCAAAAACGCAAGAGCACGGTCTATTAATGCTGCGGAGTTCACTGCAGTGCTTGACGAACATTTTGCTACCAACACCTATGAGTATTGGACAAAGAAATTCGACGAACACGATGTGTGGTGGGCGCCGCTTAATTCAATTGCAGATGTTGTGAACGATCCGCAGGCAATTGCTTCTGGGGCATTCGTTGACATGAGTCCGCAACCTGGTGAAGCTCCGTACCGTGCTGTTAATTCGCCCGTTGACTTCAGCGGTTATTCGCCAACCTATGGGCCAGTTCCAAAACTTGGAGAGCATCAACCACGTTGGTGAAGCATTAATCCAATCGAGGGTCGCGACCCCAAATGGACAGCAAGATTTCGTCAACGTATTCGGGTCTGCACACAAAAAAATCTGGGAGCCATGTATCGGCATCGTTGTATTCAAGTGGAGAGCCGTCGAGACGACTTGCATGAAGTCCGGCAGCAAGTGCAACTGCAGCGGGGGCTGCGGAATCCCATTGATGCATTCCGCCGTCATGAACGTAAATGTCGGCTTCACCCATGATGATGGACATTGCTTTCGCACCAGCGCTTCCCAATCGGAATGCGTCGCAGTCCATGTTCTCGGCCACCAAAATTGCCGCATATGGTGCGCGATTCCGTGACGTCACCAACCGTGGTTTGGTTCCTTCTTTCGGTGGAACAACAGGTGCAGGGTCGGTGGAGAACACCGTGTTGATGCTGGGCAATGACACTGCACCAGC
Source organism: uncultured Bifidobacterium sp. (assembly GCA_964599815.1). Lineage (GTDB taxonomy): Bacteria > Actinomycetota > Acidimicrobiia > Acidimicrobiales > Ilumatobacteraceae > UBA2093. Next base: position 3,949 of record CAZRHK010000086.1, read on the forward strand.
GGTGAGTGCGTGGTCTTCCCACAATGCAATGTGAACGGCCCAATCGGCGCGTCCTTCGCCGTATTCGTTGGTGCCGTCTAGTGGATCAACAATCCAAACACGACGGGAATGAACTCGTGCTCGATTGTCGTGGCCCTCTTCAGAGAGCACTGCGTCGTCTGGTCGAACCGCAGAAAAAGCATCCATGAGAAAATGGTGTGCCAACAAATCTGCTGAGTCCTTTAGTTGCCAGACCGAGACATTCCCGCGTTCTGCCAATTGTTGGCGATGTTGAACCAGAAGTGCACCAGTGTGTTCAGCGAGGGCAGTTGCGAACTCGGCGTCGGAAAGCCCTTTCCACGACTCGAAGAGTTCGCTATTGGTCACTGTTGGCCACGAGCTAGGTCGATGGATTCTCTGATGAGTGCACGCACTTCGTCTTCGTTGGCTCCGGCTTGAACTAACTGTTGAACACGTTGCTCAAGTCGTTCTGCGAGAACTTCATTGAATGCATCAATTCGCTTATTGGTAGTTACCGACGACACTGCAATCAAGATAAGCGCTGCGACAGCAGTAATCATTCCAAACGTCAGCACCCAGCCCTCATTGTTTCCTCTGATTGACGAAACAATGATCGCGGGGATTCCCGCAAGGAAAAGCGCAAAGCACGTGGTCTTGATGAGCTTTAGTGCCACAGTTACCTCGACAACGGCTTGTACTTGATGCGGTGTGGCTGCTCGGCTGCAGAACCCAGCTCTTTGCGTCGCCATGCTTCGTATTCGCTGAAGTTTCCTTCGAACCAGCGCACTTGGCTATCGCCTTCGAATGCAAGCACGTGTGTTGCGATGCGGTCGAGGAACCAACGGTCGTGGCTAATGACCACTGCACAGCCGGGGAATTGTTCGAGAGCGTCTTCGAGTGCGCGCAATGTGTCAACGTCGAGGTCGTTGGTTGGTTCGTCAAGAAGCAACACGTTGCCGCCACGCTTCAACACTTTTGCAAGGTGAACACGGTTGCGTTCACCGCCTGAGAGATCGCCAACAAGTTTCTGTTGATCGGCACCTTTGAAGTTGAAACTTGCAACATAGGCGCGACCATGAATTTCACGGCCGCCAACTTTCATGTGCTCAACACCTTCAGTGATTTCTTCGTACACGGTCTTTGCGGGGTCAAGTGAGTCGCGGTTCTGGTCGACGTAACTCAACTGCACCGTGTCGCCCACCGTGATTGTTCCAGCATCTGGAGCTTGTTGACCTGTGAGCATGGCAAAGAGTGTTGACTTACCCGCACCGTTTGGTCCGATGATGCCAACGATGCCAGCAGGTGGAAGCGAGAACGACAGGTTCTCAATAAGCAGCCTGTCTCCAAAACCTTTCGAGAGGTTTTCCACTTTGATGACGTTGTCACCAAGTCGTGGACCCGCAGGGATATTGATTTCCAATTTGTCGGGTCCGCGTTCTGCGGCCAGTGCTTCTGCGTGCAGTTTGTCGTACGCAGCCAAGCGAGCTTTACCTTTTGCTTGACGCGCCTTCGGCGACATCTTCACCCATTCAAGTTCGCGTTGCAATGTGCGTTGGCGGGTATCGCTTTGCTTTTCTTCGGCTTCAAGTCGCGCTTGCTTCTGTTCCAACCATGACGAGTAGTTGCCTTCAAATGGGAAGCCGCGACCGCGGTCGAGCTCAAGAATCCAGCTTGCGACATTGTCCAAGAAGTAACGGTCGTGAGTGATGGCCACAACAGTTCCGGGGTATTCCTTCAGGAAGCGTTCCAACCAATCAACAGATTCTGCGTCCAAGTGGTTTGTTGGTTCGTCGAGAAGCAACAGATCTGGGCGAGACAGAAGTAGACGACACAATGCAACGCGTCGACGTTCACCACCAGACAACTTGGTGACATCGGCATCGTTAGGTGGGCAACGAAGAGCGTCCATTGCAATTTCAACGTTGCGGTCAAGACTCCATGCGTCTGCGGCTGCGATCTTGTCTTCAAGTTCTGCCTGCATGGCGCCGACTTTTTCGTAGTCGGCATCGGGGTCTGCCCACATGGCCATGACTTCGTCGTATCGGGCAAGCATGTCGCGAATTGGGGCGACGCCATCCATCACGTTGTCGAGGACGTTCTTTGTGGGGTCTAACTGTGGCTCTTGTTCAAGAAGGCCAACGGTGAAACCTGGAGTGAGACGTGCTTCGCCCGAATAGCCATCGTCGAGACCGGCCATGATGCGCAACAAACTGGACTTGCCGCTTCCGTTTGAGCCGATAACGCCGATCTTGGCGCCTGGATAAAAGGACAGGGAGATGTTCTCGAGAATGGTGCGATCTGGTGGGTAGAAGCGCGCCAACTTGTAACAGGTATAGATGAACTCGTGTGCCATGACCCACTTGAGGTTAGTTGGGGAGGGTTGATTCCACCCTTCCCGCGCCCGATAGGGGTATCTTGACCTCTACGCCCTCGTGGGCGCTGATACAAGGGGTTTATATCCATGAACGCAGCTTCATTGTTCGACCAGAGCGCCATCGGCGACTTCTGGTTCCGCTATCTGCACATTCTCGCCGGCATCACCTGGATTGGTTTGCTGTACTACTTCAACTTGGTGCA
>CAZRHK010000087.1:0-6346 GCA_964599815.1 uncultured Bifidobacterium sp.
GAACACGACTTGTTTATTCAGCTTGCAAAGTTGAAGAACACTTTGCGTTGGTTGATGGGTGAAGACCAAATCACACACCTTGGTCGCGAGTACTACGACGAGACCGACTAAGTCACATGTTTTCTCGCGACGCCTACAAGGCACTCGCATTCGACATTCTCTGCGTGATGGCACTAGTCATCATTGGCACACGTAATCACGAAACAGACACCGGAATTTCTGGCGTGCTGTTTGTGGCTGCACCTTTTCTGATTGCAGTGACGTCGGTGCATGGACTGTTTGCCGCTCAACGACGTGAGCTAACAGTTGTGTGGGCATGGATTGGAACAGTGGCCATTGGCATGCTGCTCCGCAATCTTGTGTTCGACCGCGGAACAGCATTGCCATTCGTCATTGTTGCAACGTTGTTTTTGGGCGCAACCATGTACGGGTGGCGCGCCATTGCAGCACGCCGTCGTTAAAACGGCCCGCCTGAATCGCAGTCTGAGAACAACGGCAAGAAGGCCGTAATTCCCGCACAGCGCGTTAATGCACTCTTGAATGTGGCCAGATGAGACGGCAAATCTTTCAATGCGCTGGCTGGGAACTCTGTAATGATGCGCAACTCACCATCACGCAACACCACGCGCGACCCATACATTGATGCATTCAGCGCATTGATCTCTTGCAGAATCTCTCCCGTTGCTGGAATGTTGTCTCCCGCAATGTGCGTGAGGCGAACATATTCAGACATCTGATCTTCGGTGGGATGGATTGATGCGAAGCATTCACCTTGCCCAACAGAGAAACGAATGAAGTCTGGAAGAAATTCACTAGTGACCTCTTCCATCTCTACGCCAGCTGCTTTTAAGCGCATCTGCAATGCCGTGCTCCACCGTGCATTCTCATAGCGATCACACACCACACGCACGCCCCACGACTCGCCCTTCATAAAGAAATACTCAGGGTGTTCTGAGTCGAAGAAGATTTTTGCGGTTTCGTGTTCGTCACGCGTGCGAAGAAAACGCGCAAGTGGATACGGGTAGAACGACACTTGTGATGAAGCCGTGGTACTCGCCTGAATGGAGCCTGAGATACGGCCAGCCGAATGTTGACGCCAATCCATGGTCCAGGTGATGCAATTGTTTCCAATAAACATTTCTGCAAACGCATAGACCTGGTTTTCTTCCCATTCCACGCCAATTGGAATGTCGTGTGCAATGTCTGCAAAGTAATGCAGGTCTTTCATTGACACTTCTGCAACGGCAGGTTCTGAATGGAATCCGTGCACGCGTCCGAAGTACGGCATGTCTTTGTCGGTGAATTTAACGTCGTTTGGATGATCGATGGAGACGTAGCGATCTGCGCCACGCCCAACAATGCTTCCGTCCATTTCGTTGTAATAAATGTCGACGCCGCCACTACCCAACGCCAATTCCACCAGATGCGGTACGAGGCGATCTGGAATGGGAAAAGCAAATGCCGGATCTGTTGCTTCCGCATCTGCGACTACCCATGCAGTAAGGACACGTTCGCGAATGATCCACAAGCGTGAACCATTCGGAATACGTGTCAACCACACGTTGGATTCGCTGTTTCCACGTTGACGACCCACCATGCCGATGATTTGAGCAACCTCAATGAGTTCGGTGGCGGTGGCGCGAATAACCCACGGGGACTTATGTGATTCGAAGTCGGGCATCATTACTTACGCACCCAACGTGTGTGGGTGGTAGGGATGGCCTGCAAGCGAGCCACTTCACCGAGAAGCGATGGGCCAAGGTCTGGCTGGTAGCTGTCGCGAACGCGAACTCCGGAGTCGCTGCCATCGAGGATGACAATGACTTCTGCCAAACGTGCAACGAGTGCGAACACGTTGTCAACAGGAAGTGTTTCCAACCCAATGATGAATTCATCGTCGTCGTTCTTTGCCAAGTACGCCCAGCTGCCATCTTCAGAAGTTGGGCACTTTCCAAAGAGTGGAACGAGAACGCGGTTCATTTCACGAACCTTTGGTTCCAAGTCGAGAACACACTGTTCGATTTCCGCGTAGGTGTTCAACAGTGATTCATCCGACGGACCGAAGTCGTCGCTGAAAGGGGAAGGTGAATGGGACATGCAGATGCTCCTTATTTGTAGAGACGGTGAGTTGTTGAAATGGATAGGACAAATCCGAACCGCGTTTGTCGGACAAGCTGGTGCCCGGCGAACTAGTTGGCCCGATTGCCTATGAACCGTCTCTTGGTCATCTGCACTCCTTTCATGAGTTCCGATACTCGTATGGGGGGATGGTTATTGTGGCAGGTATTTAGGGACGTTGCAACCTTATTAGAACATTTGTTCGTAGGTTCTTTTATAAAACTGCAGCGATGAGTTCGTCCACAATTTGGGCCTTTGCAACAAGGTTGACAACGGACTCGCTGATGCCGGCAATGGCGCCAATGGGTACGTCTGCCACCGCATGCAACACGCCGTCTGTGAATACCAACTTGACCGCCGGCCACTGGTTATTCCATGCGTTGATCTCGGTGGCCAGCTCTGTGCTCCACGACAAGTTGGAGACGATGTCTGTGTTGAGACGAATGAATTTCGCCTCACCCTTTTCGTCTGGCGTAATTGTTGCCGTGACACTGCGTGATCCGGCTTTTACAACTACCACAGGGTCCCAGGCGAAATACGAATCACGCGTGACTTCTAACTCTGCATCGCCACCAGACAGCAACGATTCAAGTCTGCGGCGATATTTGAAGACGTGCTCGTTTGCCAACTGAACATCAAAACCCCAGCTGGTGTTACCAACCTTGCAGAGATGTGGTTCGTCGTCGAAGAACTCAAACACCAATGCCCCACTTCCGTGGATATCTGACAGATAAATCTCTCGAGCAACTACTGGTGCATACATTGAAAATGTTCCGCGATAACTACCACCGGCTGGTACTCGCATTGTGAGAACGGGCCCATCGAAGCGTGTCCAATCACGCGTCACAACGAGGTCGGTTCCGTCGTAAGAAAATGTGATGAACGGCTGAAAGACCGCTGGGTGACCGTCTTCATCTTCGGGAAGATCTACAGGAACCGCAGTGAGAAATGAACCAATTTGTGCGAAGTGATCGACATGAACGTGCAAACGTGACGAGCGACGTCGTTCCACACGTGGTGCACGAGTCTTTTGTGTTGGCAATGTGGCGGTGAATGTGCACTGTTGCGACTTCAAGCTGATGGTGTTGGCATCGCGGTCGACGAAGAAGTCAACATTGTCAACGTTGTCGTCGGTCAACATCTCGCGCGCTGCTTCAAGGAAATACACGGGAACATCTAAAGAGCCAGATGTGGGTTCGTCTTCGTCTGCTGGCGTCCAAAACCAACTAGTGACGTTTTGTTCTTCAAAGAACCATGTGTGATTGGTGTCTCCGAATTCAACGGTGCACACATAACTTCCGATAGGGCCAGGTGAATGACGGACAGCAGTTAATGCAACACGAACGAACTCGTCGTTAGACAGTGACAGTGTGAATGAAGGAGGCAGCTCTGGCGTGACTGAGGCTGGTGGCAAAGATGGGTCGGGTAACGGTAATTCAGGCGATGAGGAAGAGGAATCTGTCATTGGACCCATATGACACCAAAAGGGTGGTGCAGAGTTATGAAACCCTTACAGCGCAAGGGCCAGAAGCAATGGTGCCTTACAGCGAGACGTTGGTGATGGCGCCCTTGTCGGCCCCTTGCACCAGCTTGGCGAACTTCGCCAACACGCCTGTTGTGTAACGCGGAGGGTTTGGCTTCCAGCCCACTTTGCGCTTTTCCATCTCCGCTGCATCAACAAGTACGTCAAGTGACTTGCTGGGCACATCAATGCGAATGCGATCGCCTTCATTGACAAATGCAATCGGTCCGCCATCAACAGCTTCAGGTGCAACGTGTCCGATACAGAAGCCCCATGTACCACCAGAGAATCGTCCATCGGTAATGAGTGCAACCGTTGAACCCAGGCCTGCGCCCTTCAGTGCACCAGTAATGGCAAGCATCTCGCGCATGCCTGGTCCGCCCTTTGGACCTTCATAACGAATCACAATGACGTCACCGTGATTAATACGGCCGGTCATGATCGCATCCATAGCGCCATCTTCACCGTCGAACACGCGTGCAGGTCCTTCGAATTGAAGTTGATCTTTTGTGAGACCAGCAACTTTCACAACACTTCCATTTGGCGCAAGTGAGCCAGTGAGAACGTTGATTCCACCTTCAGCATGAATGGGATCGGACAACGGATGCACAACATCGCCGTCTGGTTGCGGTGGATTGATGTTGGCCAAGTTCTCCGCCATGGTCTTACCTGTGCATGTCATGACATCGCCATGCAACAGACCCGCATCGAGAAGATGCTTCAACACAACAGGAACACCACCGATGCGATGCATGTCAGACATGTGGTACTTGCCGCCAGGCTTCGTGTCTGCAATGTGCGGAACTTTGTCTGCAATGCGGTTGAAGTCATTCAAATCAAGGTCGACACCCGCTTCATTCGCAATTGCAAGCAAGTGCAAAACCGCGTTTGTACTTCCACCAAGAGCGTTGGTAACTGCGATGGCGTTTTCAAAGGCTTTCTTCGTCATGATGTCGCGCGGGCGAAGACCCAAACGCAACATGTTGACAACAGCTTCACCGGCACGCTTTGCATCGTCTTCACGTGAGCGATCAATTGCTGGCGCAGAAGCAGAACCAGGAAGGCTCATACCGAGTGCTTCTGCAATTGATGACATGGTGTTTGCAGTGAACATGCCACCACATGCTCCTTCACCAGGACATGCAGATTTTTCAATCTGATCAAGTTCGTCTTGTGACATGGTGCCAGCAGCACATGCACCGATTGCTTCGAACACAGTGGTGATGTCGATGTTGTTGCCATTGTGAACGCCAGGCATTGTTGATCCGTTGTACACAAACACGCTCGCAAGATTGAGCCGTGCAGCTGCCATCAACATTGCAGGAATGCTCTTGTCACAACCGGCAAGTCCAACGAAACCGTCGAAACGTTCGCCGTGCACCACAGTTTCAACTGAGTCGGTGATGACTTCACGCGACACCAAGCTGGCGCGCATTCCTTCGTGACCCATGCTGATGCCGTCTGACACTGTGATGGTGCCGAACTCAAGCGCAACACCACCAGCCTCGCGCACACCTTGCTTCGCCTGTTCGGCAAGTCGACGAAGCGACATGTTGCATGGCGTTACTTCATTCCACGCACTAGCGATGCCAATCTGTGGCTTCTGCCAATCGTCATCAGTGAGACCCACCGCGCGCAACATGGCGCGAGCCGCAGCCTTCTGATTGCCGTCGGTGACGTCGCGGCTGCGGGGCTTGATATCGATGGGGGTGCCGTCTGCTGTTGACATAGATGCAACGGTACTCGCGAGGCCCGCCAGGACCCCGAAACAACAGGTTGCAAAGTGTGTTAGGTTCACCTATCATCAAAGTGTTAGGAAAGCCTAACTAAGGAGGACCCCCATGAAATCAATCCGTCGTTCACTTGCCGCACTTGCGGCACTCACCCTCGCCGTGACGGCGTGTGGTTCGTCAGACTCCTCGTCTGACACCACCAACGCACCGGCTGAAGACACCACTGTCACCGTGTACAGCGGTCGAAGTGAGGAACTTGTAAAAGACCTGTTCGCCGCGTTTACAACCGAAACCGGAATTGCAGTTGACGCTCGTTACGGCGACAGCGGCGAGATGGCAGCACTACTTCTCACCGAAGGGTCAGCTAGTCCGGCAGACGTGTTCTTCTCGCAAGATGCTGGCGCACTCGGCGCTGTAGAAGGCAACCTTGCGGAACTTCCTTCGGAAACGTTGTCCGCAGTTGACGCAAAGTACGCAGCGACAAGCGGCAAATGGGTGGGCATCACGGGCCGAGTTCGTGTTGTTGTATACAACCCAACGCTTGCTCCCACCCCACCTGCCACCATTGACGGACTGCTAGATGCAAAGTGGTCTGGAAAGATCGGCTTTGCTCCAACGAATGCATCGTGGCAGTCATTCGTCACTGCACTTCGAGTTCTTCGTGGTGAAGACGGTGCCGAAAAGTGGTTGACCGCCTTTGCCAAGAACAAGCCTGTCGCATACGAGAAGAACAGCGCAGTTCGTGACGCAGTGAACTCGGGTGAAGTCGCGCTTGGCCTCGTGAACCACTACTACTTATTGGAAAAGATTGCAGCAGAAGGTGCAGACGCTGTTGTTGCAAAGAACCAATTCATGGCTGCTGGCGATGTGGGCGGACTTGTCAATGTTGCAGGCGTTGGGATTCTGGCAAATGCGAATCACAAGACGGCCGCACAGAAGTTCGTGGACTTTCTGCAGGGAGAAACCGCTGCAG
>CAZRHK010000088.1:0-6257 GCA_964599815.1 uncultured Bifidobacterium sp.
GTCTGAAGAAATTCAGGTAAAGGGCTTCGGCCCGCCAGACGAGGCGGACTCTTCACCTCTGGATCCTCGGATCCGTCCGGTGCGGCGTTCGTTTTACAGCGAGCGCCCCGGGCGAAACATCCAGGACAACCAGAGGAGGTGAAATGTCAACTGTCCGTTCCGAAAAGGAAGCCGTCGTCGCCGAAATCCGCGCGAAAATGAGCGGAGCTTCTGCGATCATCATCACTGAGTACCGCGGAATTTCCGTTACCGGTCTTGCATCCCTTCGTCTTGCTCTGCGTGAACACGGAGCCGAGTATCGCGTGTACAAAAACACGCTTGCTCGCTTTGCTGCTCGCGAAGCAGGTATCGAAGGCCTCGATGCTCTCCTCGTCGGCCCAACCGCAATCACATTTGTTGATGGCGATGTGGCCGCCGTGGCAAAGACTCTCAAGGATTTCTCGAAGACCAATCAGAATCTTGTACTTCAAGGTGGAGCCATCGACGGCAAAACCGTCAGCGCTAGCTACATCGATGTACTTGCATCACTGCCTTCGCACGAAGCCATGCTCGGCCAATTTGCTGGATTGCTCCTCGCACTCCCACGCAACATGGCGTATGGCCTCAAGGCTCTAATCGACCAGAAGGAAGCCGCCTAAGGCATCCTTCGGCCAGAGCTTCTGGCCACAACCATTACGTACAAAAAACTCAAAGCCCTTTATTTTCAGGGTTTTATCTCAAAAGGAGAGAGCAAATGGCTCTTAGCAAGGAAGAGATCCTCGACGGGATCGCAGCACTGACCGTTATTGAACTGAAAGAACTCCTCGACGCATTCGAAGAGAAGTTCGGCGTTAGCGCATCAGCACCAGTAGCAGTCATGGCAGCCGGCGGTGCAGCCGGTGGCGCAGCAGCCGCAGATGAGAAGGACGAATTCGACGTCATCCTCACCGACGGTGGAGCTCAGAAGATCCAGGTCATCAAGGCTGTTCGTGAAATCACGAACCTTGGTCTCAAGGAAGCCAAGGACCTCGTTGATGGCGCACCAAAGCCCATCCTCGAAAAGGCAAGCAAGGACGATGCCGAAAAGGCAAAGGCCAAGCTCGAAGAAGCAGGCGCTTCAGTCGAACTCAAGTGATTTTCTGCGGCTGAGGCCGTATTTTCACTCAAAAGCCCTGTCACCCACCCGGGTGGCGGGGTTTTTGGCATTTTTGGGGTCCTTTTGCCCCAAAATCATCATTTCTGAGCCATTCCAGGGATATTGGGTCGGTCGGGATGGGCGAGGGTGCTTGACTCGGGGCGCCAGTCGGCGTACCTTGCCCGAAGTTCGGTCAGACCCCCGAGGGCGGAGGGTCTATTTTTCCGTTGCCTAAGGGCTGATTTAGCCGATAGCGTCATAGTTTGCTGTGTCTCACCTCTCCTGCTTCCGCATTGCCCAAAATCAGTGCGGCTGTAAGAGCGACTGCGACATTGCACTCCCTCGTCCCGCCTGTCAGGAGTAATCGTGGCCCCACGTTCGTCGTCACATGAGCGCTATTCGTTCGCAAACCTTTCAGAGCACCTTGAGTTGCCCGATCTCATCGCTGTACAGCGTGAGTCATTTGATTGGTTCATGAAAGAAGGTCTTCGCGAAACATTCGAAGACATCTCACCAATCACCGACTACTCAGGTGATCTCCGTTTGGAACTCGAGTTTGATCCAAACGATGAAGACCTTTGTCCTGGACCAAAGTTCACGGAAGAAGAGTGTCGTGAAAAGGAAATGACGTACTCCACACCAGTGTTCGTGCGCGCCGTTTTCTCTAACCGCACCACCGGTGAAATTAAAGAACAAGTTGTGTTCATGGGTGACTTCCCGAAGATGACCAACAAGGGAACTTTCATCATCAACGGAACTGAGCGCGTTGTTGTATCGCAGCTCGTTCGTAGCCCTGGCGTTATTTTCGAACCAGGTGAGCGTTACCGCCTTCGTAACTTGGCCAAGCACCAGTTGGTAAAGGGAACAGTTCACCCATACCGCGGTGAATGGCTTGAATTCGACGTTGAGCACAAGCCAGGTAAAGACGTCACCGCCGGAACACGTGTTGCACGTAAGCGCCGCATGAGCATCTTCGTGCTGTTGCGTGCACTTGGTTACGACGAAGCAGGCGCACCTGGCTTCCTCGACCGTTTCGTTAACTACTTCGACTTCCTTGAAGGTCAGTGGGAAAAGGATCGCAACGTTCATCAGACACGTGAAGAAGCGTTGTTAGAGATTTACCGTCGCGCACGTCCTGGCGAACCAGCAACTGCAGAATCTGCACGCGTGTACTTCGAAGGTGCATTCTTCGAGAACCGTCGTTACGACCTCAGCCGCGTTGGTCGTTACAAGATCAACCGCAAGCTTGGTGAAGAACTCGAAAAGATTCCATCACTCTTTGGTTTGTCAAAAGATCAACTCGATCTTCCAACAGACGACCAAGACGTTTTGTCGAAGTGCGAAGTTCTTGCAGCAGTGTCATACATGTTGCACCTTGTGAAGCAAGAGCCTGGCTACCGTCTGGACGACCAGGACCACTTTGCAAACCGTCGCGTGCGTTCGGTGGGCGAGTTGATTCAGAACCAGGTTCGCATCGGTTTGTCACGTATGGAGCGCGTCGTTCGCGAGCGCATGACTACACAAGACGTTGAAGCAATCACGCCACAGACACTGATCAACATTCGTCCAGTCGTTGCTGCCATCAAGGAATTCTTCGGAACATCACAGTTGTCGCAGTTCATGGACCAGGTCAACCCATTGTCTGGCCTCACACACCGTCGTCGTTTGTCGGCACTCGGACCTGGTGGTCTTAGTCGCGAGCGTGCCGGCTTCGAAGTTCGAGACGTTCACTTCTCGCACTACGGCCGTATGTGTCCAATTGAGACTCCAGAAGGTCCAAACATTGGTCTCATTGGTGCACTCTCGTCGTATGCACGCGTCAACCAGTTCGGTTTTATTGAGACTCCTTACCTTCGCGTGAAGAACGGCAAAGTCACAAAAGAAATTGTGTACATGGCCGCAGACGAAGAAGAGAAGTACGTCGTTGCACAGGCAAACACACCTGTTGAAAAAGATGGTTCGTTGAAGGGCCCACGCGTGTTGGTGCGTCGTTCACCACAGGCTGCAAGCCTCGACGACCTTCGTCGCATGTTGGAAGCAGAAAGCTTCTTCGGTGCAACAACAGACATCGCATCGGTAACACCAGAAGAAGTTGACTTCATCGACGTGTCGCCAAAGCAGATTGTTTCTGTTGCAACAGCACTCATTCCGTTCCTCGAGCACGACGACGCAAACCGCGCACTCATGGGTGCAAACATGCAACGTCAGGCAGTGCCTTTGGTACGCGCCGAAGCTCCATACGTTGGAACCGGCATTGAAAAGCGTGCAGCACACGACGGCGCAGACGTCATCCTTGCTGAGGAAGACGGTGAAGTTGTTGAAGTCACCGGTGATTGCATCACCGTGAAGTACGCCAGCAAGTCGAAGAAGACCGAGCACAAACTCATGAAGTTCCACCGCTCGAACCAAGACACCTGCATTAACCAAATCATTCGCGTTCGCGAAGGACAAAAGGTGAAGGCCGGAGATCTTCTTGCAGATGGTCCATCAACAGACGATGGTGAATTGGCACTTGGAAAGAACCTGCTCGTGGCATTCATGCCATGGGAGGGTTACAACTTCGAAGACGCAATCATCTTGTCCGAGCGCATTGTTCGCGACGACGTGTTGACATCTATTCACATTCACAACTACGAAGTCGATGCTCGCGACACCAAGTTGGGTGAGGAAGAAATTTCTCGCGACATTCCAAACTTGTCAGACGAAATTGTTCGCGACTTGGACGACGAAGGCATCATTCGTATTGGTGCAGAAGTTGGTCCTGGCGACGTTCTCGTTGGAAAAGTAACTCCAAAGGGTGAAACAGAACTCACACCAGAAGAGCGCCTGTTGCGCGCCATCTTCGGTGAGAAGGCTCGCGAAGTTCGCGACACATCACTCAAGGTTCCACACGGTGAAGGCGGCAAGGTCATTGACGTCAAAGTCTTCTCGCGTGAAAACGGAGACGAATTGCCACCAGGTGTTAACAAGTTGGTGAAGGTCTTTGTTGCTCAGAAGCGCAAGATCTCCGTTGGTGACAAGCTCGCTGGTCGCCACGGCAACAAGGGTGTTATCTCAAAGATTCTCCCTGTTGAAGACATGCCATACATGGAAGACGGAACACCAGTCGACATCATCTTGAACCCACTTGGTGTTCCAAGCCGAATGAACGTTGGTCAGGTTCTTGAATCTCACCTTGGTTATGCAGCTCGTTGGGGTTGGACAGACACCAAGAACAACAAGGTTGTTGGAGAAAGTCCAAAGCGCGGAACCGAGTCAAAGACTCGTGCCGCAACAGACCCTGCAACATTTATTGCAACACCAATTTTCGATGGTGCTCATTGGGACGAAGTGGAAGCCGCTGGCGAACACCCAACCATTAAGGCAATCCTTGAAAACCTCAACCCAGAAAGTGCTGATGGCAAGCGCCTCATCATGAACACGGGTAAGACAATGTTGCGCAACGGTCGCACCGGCGAGTTGTACGACAACCCAATCACGGTTGGTTACAAGTACATCTTGAAGTTGCATCACCTTGTTGACGACAAGATTCACGCACGCTCCACTGGCCCATACAGCATGATCACTCAGCAACCGCTTGGTGGTAAGGCACAGTTCGGTGGTCAGCGCTTCGGTGAAATGGAAGTGTGGGCACTCGAGGCATATGGTGCCGCGTACTGCTTGCAGGAACTTCTCACCATTAAGTCAGACGACGTTCTTGGTCGCGTGAAGGTGTACGAAGCCATTGTGAAGGGTGACAACATCCCTGAACCAGGCATCCCAGAATCTTTCAAGGTTCTCATGAAGGAAATGCAGTCACTGTGTCTGAATGTCGAAGTTCTCGACAATGCAGGCAAGGAAATTGAAATGCATGAATTCGACGATGAGATCTATCGCACCGCCGAAGAACTTGGAATTGACATCAGCCGTCCAGAGCGTGGCTCTGACGACGACGACCGCCGCCCAGCTCGCGCTTACTGATCCGAACGACCCTAAGGAAACGACACTCCCATGCTCGACGTGAATATGTTCGACCAACTCCGCATCGGCCTTGCCACTGCGGATCAAATCCGCCTGTGGTCAAAGGGTGAGGTAAAGAAGCCTGAGACCATCAACTACCGCACACTGCGTCCTGAGAAGGACGGACTCTTCTGCGAAAAGATCTTCGGACCTACTCGCGACTGGGAGTGCTACTGCGGTAAGTACAAGCGCGTGCGCTTCAAGGGCATCATCTGTGAACGTTGTGGTGTTGAAGTCACACGTTCAAAGGTTCGCCGTGAGCGCATGGGCCACATTGAATTGGCTGCACCAGTTGTTCACATTTGGTATCTCCGCGGAACACGTTCATGGTTGGCATACCTCTTGGGCGGACTTGAGCCAAAAGAAGAACTCAAGGCAAAGCAGTTAGAGAAGGTCATCTACTTCGCTGCATATCTCGTTTCAACTGTTGACGAAGAAAAGCGTCATGCAGACATGGCACAACTTGAAGCCGACTTCATTGAAGAGTGCGATGCAATTGAGAAGGATCGCGAAAAGTCTCTGAAGGCAAAGCTCAAAGAGCAAGAGACCGAACTCAAGACCATGGAAAAAGATGGCGCCAAGGAAGCTGAAATCAAGGCTCGCCAGAAGGTCATGGACAAGGAAGAAGCATCACTGCGTGAGCGCTTCGATACTGAACTTGAAACACTGAAGCGCGCATGGGATGAATTCCGCGATCTTCACCCACGCAAGATCATTGAAGACGAAGGTTTGTGGCGTGAAATTCACGACCGCTACCAGGACTACTTCACTGGTGGAACCGGCGCAGATGCAATCAAGATGCTCATCGACTCCATCGATTTCGATGAAGAAGAAGTCAAGCTTCGCGATGCAATTGAAAACGGTTTGAAGGGCAAGCCGCTGTCAGCACAGCGCAAGCAAAAAGCCATCAAGCGTTTGAAGATTGTTGCATCGTTCAACCAGCGTGATGACGCTGGTCGTCGTATGAACAGCCCGAAGGCAATGATTCTCGATGTTGTTCCAGTTATTCCTCCAGACCTTCGCCCAATGGTGCAGTTGGAAGGTGGACGTTTCGCAACATCAGACTTGAACGACTTGTACCGTCGCGTTATCAACCGCAACAACCGTTTGCGTCGCTTGCTCGATCTCGGTGCACCAGAAATCA
>CAZRHK010000089.1:0-6246 GCA_964599815.1 uncultured Bifidobacterium sp.
AGAGATCATCGTCAACAACGAAAAGCGAATGCTGCAAGAAGCAGTTGACGCATTGTTCGACAACGGTCGTCGTGGTCGCCCAGTCACTGGCCCAGGTAACCGTCCACTCAAGTCACTCTCCGACATGTTGAAGGGTAAGCAGGGACGTTTCCGTCAGAACCTTCTTGGTAAGCGCGTTGACTACTCCGGTCGTTCAGTAATTGTTGCTGGCCCAACACTTCGTTTGCACCAGTGCGGTTTGCCAAAGTTGATGGCACTCGAACTGTTCAAGCCATTCGTTATGAAGCGTCTTGTCGATCTCGAGCTTGCTCAGAACATCAAGAGCGCAAAGCGCATGGTGGAGCGTCGTCGCCCACAGGTGTGGGACGTTCTTGAAGACGTCATTAAAGAACACCCAGTCATGCTGAACCGTGCGCCAACATTGCACCGTTTGGGTATTCAGGCGTTCGAACCAGTTCTTGTTGAAGGCAAGGCTCTTCAAATTCACCCACTCGTCTGTACTGCGTTCAACGCAGACTTCGACGGTGACCAGATGGCCATTCACTTGCCGCTGTCAACAGAAGCACAAGCAGAAGCTCGTGTTCTTATGTTGTCGGCAAACAACATCTTGTCGCCAGCATCTGGTCGTCCAATTGTTACTCCATCACAGGACCTCATCATTGGTGCGTTCTGGTTGACAGAGTCAGTAGAAGGCGCACCAGGTCATGGTCGTTCATTCGCACAGCGTTGGGAAGTGTTCCGCGCGCTTGATGAAGGTGCAATCACGTTGCACACCATCATTCGCATGTTCGATCGCGACGAAAACGGCAAGCGCGTTGCGTTTGAAACAACTCCTGGTCGTTTGTTGTTCGAAGAGACATTGCCACTCGACTACCCAGAACAGTTCGGTCACATCACCGCACCGGTGAAGAAGAGCGAAATGGGTGTCATTGTTGAGCGCTTGTCCGATCACTACGACAAGTCAGTGATTGCAGCAACTCTCGACAGCTTGAAGGCTGTTTGTTACCGCTACGCATCGCAGTCTGGTCTCACTGTTTCTATTGAAGACGTAAAGACGCCTAAGAAGAAGCGTGAAATTCTCGACAACTACGAGAAGCAAGCAGACAAGGTAGAGACACAGTTCCGCCGCGGAATCATCACCGATGGTGAGCGTCGTCAGCAAGAAGTCACCATCTGGACCGATGCAACTGCAGAAGTGCAGGCAGCAATGGTGGAAGAGTTCAAGGCAGACCGCTTCAACCCAATCGACATGATGGTTGGTTCTGGTGCTCGCGGAAACATGACGCAGATGCGTCAGATCGCAGGTATGCGTGGTCTCGTGTCTAACCCACGTGGTGACATGATTCCTCGTCCTATCAAGAGCAACTTCCGTGAAGGACTTGAAACACTCGAGTACTTCATTGCTACTCCTGGTGCACGTAAGGGCTTGGTAGACACCGCGCTTCGTACCGCAGACTCTGGTTACCTCACACGTCGTCTCGTCGACGTTGCACAGGAACTCATTGTTCGCGAAGAAGATTGCGGAACACGTCTTGGTCTCTGGATTGAAAACGTCAAGCCAGATGCAGGCGGCGTTCGTGCAAACCTTGAAACCAAGTTGTTTGGTCGCGCATTGTTGAACGATGTTGAGTTGTCAAACGGTCAAGTGCTCGCAAAGAACACACTTGTTGGCGACATTGAAATGGAATTGTTGCGCAACGATGCAAAGATCGACCGCGTACAAGTTCGTTCCGTCGTTTCTTGTGACGCACTCCTTGGTGTGTGTGCATTGTGTTACGGCCGTTCACTTGCAACCGGTAAGTCCATTGAACTTGGTGAAGCTGTAGGCGTTATCGCTGCGCAGTCAATTGGTGAACCTGGTACTCAGCTCACCATGCGTACGTTCCACACTGGTGGTGTTGCAGGTAAAGACATCGCCGGCGGTTTGCCACGCGTTGTTGAATTGTTCGAAGCTCGTACACCAAAGGGATCAGCACGTCTTGCAAAAGCATCTGGTGTTGTTCGCATTGGTGAAGACGAAGGTAAGGGAATCCCCATCACTGTCGTTGATGACAAGGGTGAAGAGCACCTCATCATGCTTCCATCGGGTAGCCGTCCAACAGTTGTTGACGGACAAAACATCGATGCTGGTCAGCCAGTTACTTCTGGCCCATGGGATCCAAAGGAAATCATGGAGATCCTTGGTATTCGTCAAACACAGCAGTACCTCATTGAAGAAGTGCAGAAGGTGTACCGCGACCAAGGTGTATCCATCCACGACAAGCACATCGAACTCATCGTTCGCCAGATGACGCGTCGTGTTGGTGTTCAGGAAACTGGTGACACCGGATTCCTTCCAGGAGAGCGCGTCGACGCAAAGACCTTCCGTGACACAAACCGTGCCATGGTGGAAGATGGAAAGCGCCCAGCCGAAGGTCGCCCAGAAATCATGGGTATCACCAAGGCGTCGTTGGCTACCGAATCATGGTTGTCAGCAGCGTCGTTCCAGGAGACCACTCGCGTCCTCACCGAAGCCGCCATCGATGGTCGCGCCGACAGCCTTGTTGGCTTGAAGGAAAACATCATCATTGGCAAGCTCATTCCTGCCGGTACCGGTATGGAGAAGTATCGCTACTTCGATGTTGATGCTCCGGACTACGTCCCCATGGAGTACTTCTCCAGCGACGAAGCAGATCCAGCGGCTTATTTGGCCGGCCTTCAGGGAACCTACGTCGCCAACGACGAGGCCATCTTTGACGACCTCGCCAACGAAGACGCCATTCTCGAATCGATTGTCACGGCTCCAGAAGAGTCAGAAGAGGTTGCCGCCGAGTCAGCAGATGCTGCCGAAGCCGTTGCCGAACTGGCCGAAGAGCCAGCTGGAGAGGTTCCAGCCGACCAAATGACAACCGAGGAAGAACCCCCAGAATCATCGGCAGTGTGAACCGGTGGCGGGTTGCCACCGGGGAATACTCGCCCCTAGCCTTACATGGTCTTGATGGCCGACTTTTCGGTTCGGAACCTTGTTCCCATCGATGGTCATCAGTCAGATTTTTTTAGCAAGAGGTAATTGCGTGCCCACAATTCAGCAGTTGATCCGTCAGGGTCGCAGCAGCAAGACAACAAAGACCAAGACTCCGGCGCTCAAGGGATCGCCGCAACGTCGTGGCGTCTGCACACGCGTGTTCACCACAACACCGAAGAAGCCAAACTCGGCACTTCGCAAAGTGGCACGTGTTCGTTTGACATCAGGCGTTGAAGTCACCGCATACATTCCTGGTGAAGGACACAACTTGCAAGAGCACAGCATTGTTCTCGTGCGTGGTGGTCGTGTTCGCGACCTTCCAGGTGTTCGTTACAAGATCATCCGCGGCGCACTCGATGCTGCCGGTGTTAAGAACCGCAAGCAGGCGCGCAGCCGTTACGGCGCAAAGCGCGAGAAGTAAGAAGGACACGCCATGCCACGTAAAGGCCCCGCACAACGTCGCGAACTTAGCGCCGACCCCATCTACCGCTCATTGCTCGTTACACAGCTCACCAACAAGGTCATGCTGCACGGCAAGAAGAGCATCGCTGAAAAAATTGTGTACGACGCAATGGACCTCATCGAAAAGAAGACAGGCACAGAGCCACTTTCAACAGTGAAGCGTGCAATTGAAAACGTAAAGCCACCACTCGAAGTGCGTTCACGTCGTGTTGGCGGTGCTACCTATCAAGTACCAGTGGAAGTAAAGCCACGTCGCGCATCAACATTGGCAATTCGTTGGATTGTTGATTACTCACGTGATCGCCGCGAAAAGACAATGGCTGAATGTCTCGCAAATGAACTCATGGATGCTGCCAACGGACTTGGCGCATCAATGAAGAAGCGTGACGACATGCAGAAGATGGCCGAGTCCAACAAGGCCTTCGCGCACTACCGCTGGTAGGGCAACACGTACAACCAATTTTTTTCGAGAGCGCACCGCCAGTACACCTGAGGTGCGCTCCCGTCTGTCAGACCTACATAACAAGAACCACGACCTCTAAGAACAAGGTGAACCCCAATGGCCAAGCGTGAATTTCCACTCGATCGCACTCGCAACATCGGCATCATGGCGCACATCGACGCCGGTAAGACAACAACAACCGAGCGCATCCTGTACTACACAGGCAAGAGCTACAAGATCGGTGAAGTGCACGAAGGTGCAGCAACCATGGACCACATGGCACAGGAACAAGAGCGCGGTATCACCATTACCTCTGCTGCTACTACCTGTATTTGGAACAACCACCGAATCAACATCATTGACACGCCAGGTCACGTGGACTTCACCATTGAAGTAGAGCGTTCACTTCGCGTACTCGACGGTGCAGTCACAGTGTTCGACTCAGTTGCTGGTGTAGAGCCACAAACTGAAACAGTGTGGCGCCAGGCCAACAAGTACAAAGTTCCACGTATGTGCTTCATCAACAAGATGGACCGTATTGGTGCAAACTTCTATCGCACAGTCGACATGGTGAAAGAGCGTCTGCAAGCAGTTCCTGCAGTCATTCAAATTCCAGTTGGTGCTGGTGGTCCAGAGAGCAACAAGCCATTCGCAGGTCTCATTGACATTGTGAAGATGAAGGCTCTCATCTGGCGCGACGAAGAACTCGGCGCGAAGTGGGACGAAGTAGACATTCCTGCAGATCAAGTAGACGAAGCAAACGAATACCGCACTGCATTGTTGGAAACAATTGCAACAAGCGACGACGACTTCATGGAGAAGTACCTCGGTGGTGAAGAGGTCACTGAAGCAGACATCAAGCGTGCAATCCGTAAGGGAACGCTTGCATTTGACTTCGTGCCCATTCTTTGTGGTTCAGCATTCAAGAACAAGGGTGTTCAGCCAATGCTCGACGCAGTTGTTGACTTCCTTCCAAGCCCACTCGACATTCCTGCAGCACAAGGAACAAACGCAAAGGGTGACGAAGTTGTAGAGCGCGCAGCAGACGAAAATGGTCCGTTCGCAGCACTTGCATTCAAGATTGTGTCCGACCCATTCGGCAAGCTCACCTACTTCCGCGTGTACTCCGGAACCGTTAACAAGGGCGACGAAATTTACAACAGCACCAAAGAGCGCAAAGAGCGTCTTGGCCGAATTCTGTTGATGCACGCAAACCAGCGTGAAGACCTCGACGTTGCTATGGCTGGTGACATTGTTGCCGGTCTTGGTTTCAAGGAAACAACAACTGGTGACACACTGTGTGACCGCAACAACCTCGTGATTCTCGAGCGCATGGAATTCCCAGAGCCAGTTATTCACGTTGCAATCGAGCCAAAGACAAAAGACGATCAAGACAAGTTGGGTAAGGCACTGAAGTCATTGTCAGACGAAGACCCAACCTTCCGTGTTCGCACAGACGAAGAAACCGCACAGACAGTTATCTCAGGAATGGGTGAGCTTCACCTTGAAATTCTTGTTGACCGTATGCAGCGTGAATTCAACGTTGAAGCAACTGTTGGTAAGCCACAGGTGGCATACCGCGAAACCATCACCAAGTCTGTTGAGTCCGTGGAATACCGCCACATCAAGCAGTCCGGTGGTTCTGGTCAGTTCGCAGTTGTGAAGATTTCAGTAGAGCCAACAGGTCCTGGTGGCGGCTACGTGTTTGAAGACAAGATCACAGGTGGACGCGTTCCTCGCGAATACATCCAGCCAACCAACCAAGGCATTCAGGCTGCACTCGACAATGGTGTTCTCGCTGGTTACCCAACCGTGGACGTCAAGGTCAGCTTGGTCGACGGTCAGTACCACGACGTTGACTCTTCTGAAATGGCGTTCAAGATCGCCGGTCAGATGGCATTCCGTGAAGCCGCCCGTAAGGCTGGCCCAGTTCTCCTCGAGCCCATCATGGGCGTAGAAGTCGTGACGCCCGATGAATACATGGGTGACGTCATGGGTGACCTCAGCAGCCGTCGTGGCCGTATTGAGGGCATGGAAGCTCGCGGAAATACCCAGGTCGTTCGCGCCCAGGTTCCGCTTTCGGAAATGTTCGGATACAGTACCGATCTCCGATCACGCACTCAGGGGCGTGCCACCTACACGATGCAATTCCACTCGTACCAGCAGGTACCAGAGGTCATCGCGCAGGAAATCGTGAAGCGCGTTCGCGGCGAATAATCGCAAACGCATTTCATACAGAACATTGACAACCCACTAACTCCCTAACGGAAACAGGAAAGAAGCATGAGCAAGGCAAAGTTTGAGCGCAATAAGCCTCACGTGAATATTGGAACGATGG
>CAZRHK010000090.1:0-6145 GCA_964599815.1 uncultured Bifidobacterium sp.
GAATTTGGCATCAACGGTTGACAACCTCAACAAGACAACAACGCGAGTGAACTCGTTGCTAGATGAAGTTGAAGAACCATTGCGTCGCGTCATGCCACAATTAGGCACGGCCATGAATGCAATGGCCGCCCTAGGTGAAACCGCTCAACAACTTGGTGAACTATCAAAACGTCTGGGCCCGCTCACCACCTTGGCTGAAAATGCAGGCGGACTATTTGGCTTGCGTCCGAACAAGCCTTCATCTCCCCCATCAACTGGAGATAAGGGCCCTACTTCTTCTTAGCCACAAACGGCGTTTTTACCACAACGCCTGGCAACAAGGTGCCACGCACATCTAGTGATACTGCATCGCCAACGTTGACACTTGGCGAAACGAATGCAAGCGCGACGCAATGACCGAGTGTGGGCGAAAAGTTTCCGCTGCTCACAACGCCAACGTCTGTTCCCGACGCATCCTTTACAACGCTTCCATCGCGTGCAGGGCGACGCCCCTCAATGGAGATTCCCACGAGTCGTCGAGCCACTCCAGTTTCCTTCTCGTGAGCAAGAGGCGCACGACCCTGAAACTCTTCTTTCTTCCACGCGACCACCCACTCAAGACCAGCCTGCAAAGGAGTAATTCCCTCACCTAGCTCGTGACCGTGCAAAGGCAATGCAGCTTCCAGACGAAGTGTGTCTCGTGCTCCCAGGCCTGCAGGTTGAACTCCAGCATTCAGTAATGCAGTCCACACATCTTCTGCAGATGCAACTGGTACCGCGATCTCTATTCCATCTTCACCGGTGTAACCAGTACCAGCAACTGTGCATGTTGCGCCGCAAAGCGAAACGACACGAACACCGAACCGAGGTACGTCTGCAGCCTCAGCGGAAATGCTACGAACTCGCTCGCGCGCATGTGGACCTTGTACTGCAATAACAGCGCGAGAAGCTGTTGTGTCAACGCCACCAATAGCGCCAACAACGCGATCGGTATTAGACGCATTTGGCATCACATCGAAAACGTTTTCGCTTACCCACCAGACGATGATGTCGTCCAAGACCGATGCATCGGCCTCGCTAAGCAAGTGCGTGTACTGTGCGCGACCAACCGAGATCTTGTTTAAGTCATTCGTTAAGACTCGCTGAAGTTGCGAGAACGCATCTGGTCCTTCTACACGAACTGTTCCAAGATGCGAAACGTCGAACATCACTGCATCGGCACGACACGCAGCGTGTTCAGCCAATGTTCCAGCTTCATAGTTAAGAGGCATCTCCCATCCACCGAATGGAACCATCTTTGCGTTCAGTTTTCGATGCGCAGCATCAAGCGGAGAAAATTTCATCTCACACTGCCACTACAGCAGCCGTGCCGCCTTCTTCTTCGTTGCGTGCCGAGAGGCCTGCAACATCTGCAGCCAACTCTTGTGCTGCTGGAGCAAATGCGATGATGCGGCGATCAACTTCGTCGCGCACGCCAGACATTGGAAGAACATTCAACACACCCTGTCCGTGGCGGAGAACGTCGATGAGTTCGTCACCGTCACACAAAATGACGCTTGAACCATTGATAACAAGGTGAGCCGCCGAGATATCGGTGTCAACATGTTCGCGCATATAGGCAAAAACATCGCGAATGGATTCCAAACGAATACCAGCATCAAGAAGCTTTTTGATGACCTTTAATTCAAGAAGATCTCGATATGTGTATTCACGACGACTTCCGCTACCGGTGGCATCTGCTGCCGATGGACGTACTAAGTCTGTACGCGCCCAATAATCAAGACGGCGATAAGTGATGCCAACAATCTCTGCTGCTTGTGTCCCGCTGAATGACTTCATGTTCTGTTCCGATCTCTACACCGCGTTCATCACACTCTGGTAACTACGCGGGTGTAAGACGCTACGAGACAGATACGGGAATCGTCAAGGGGTCAAGCCCCAAAATCTTCTGGCGAGATATTTTCAATAAATTCCTTGAATTCATCGAGAATTTCGGTGTTTGAGACCACTTCTTCTTCATCAACGGTCTCTCCAACCTCGTCCAAGAGGTCATCTTGAGCATAAATAGGACAAGACGCCCGCAGAGCTATAGCAATGGCATCTGAAGGGCGAGCCGACACAGTGACCTCGTCGTCTGTTTCGTGGCGCAAGACAATGTCTGCAAAGTAGGTCCCAGACGACACATGAGTGATGACCACTCGAACCACGACCACATAGATGCGCTCTAGCGCCAAGACAAACAAATCGTGAGTGAGAGGGCGCGGGGTCTTCTCGTCATC
This sequence comes from uncultured Bifidobacterium sp., assembly GCA_964599815.1. GTDB lineage: Bacteria > Actinomycetota > Acidimicrobiia > Acidimicrobiales > Ilumatobacteraceae > UBA2093. The sequence goes on from CAZRHK010000090.1 coordinate 2,259, forward strand.
AAGAGCGGTCTTGATGGCAGCTGCCTCTGGTCCACCAATGAAGATCTCAAACTGTCGACGCGGCGAATCCTCTTCACGCAACGTCACCACCGGCGTGTTGGACAACCGATCAATGCGAACACCGCGCACAGATAACGATTTCACATCTACCTCTGCTCAGTCAGACGAATGATGTCGCGCATGATGAGAGCGGTACGCAAGTCTCCGCCCAAGATTGAAAACTCGTTCAACATGTTGAGAGCCTCTTCTCGTGACGCTGGATTTCGTTGACGCAACAACGGCAAGATGCGTTGCTCATACAAGTTAACTTCGCGATCTGCAGAAGACTTCCACGCGCGCAAATGGCGGACTTCAATACCAAGTTCTTTAAAGCGAGACGCTGCTTTTGCAATCTCAATAGATGCGGCATCGAAGAACGTGGTGTCCCCTACTTCGTGTCCTGAAATTAATCCGGCACTTTCAAGTTCCTTCAAGAACACAGGATCAATCTTGTGCTGTTGCACTAATTGATCTCGCGGGATGGATTCGGTGTTGTCCTTGTGGGTTAGCGCCTCACGACGTTGCTCACGCTGAATTGATTGAGGAACAAGTAGATCTTGCTCTGGATTCGAATTTTCAGACACTACAGAATCCTTTGGTCGAGGAACAGAACCGCGTGCCGCAGGATGCCCAGAGGTGGAAACAACTTGATTTGGAAGCGTGAAGTCGCGACTGATGTCTGCGCTCTCGTCGTCTAAGCGAGTCTTAATGATGCGCAATGGCGTGTAGTTAGTGCGCTGTTCCCGAAGAATAAAGCGAAGCCGTTCGACTTCTTCTTCGGTGAATTTACGGTAACCAGAGGGCGTGCGTTCTGGGTCAATTAATCCTTGACTCTCGAGAAAACGAATCTTGGAAATGGTGACATCTGGAAACTCTTCTAAAAGTTGCGCAAGCACCTCACCAATAGAGAGATAATCCCGATCGCTCATTTCAGGTCCTCAATACTCTCTAGAAAAACCAGGCGATATTTGCCCACTTGCAATTCGTCACCTTGCGAAAGCTCTGACACATCGATGCGTCGTTGATTCACATATGTGCCGTTCAATGAGCCGGCATCTCGAACGATGTATCGACCGCCCGATTCATGAATCTCACTGTGTTGACGCGACACAGTGATGTCGTCCAAACAAATTATGGAGTCTTCGTGCCGACCAATAGTTGTGACAGGTCCAACTATGTCGAAGTAATCACCTTCGTCCTCGCCGCCCCTTACAACCAAGATGGCTCTTCCTGCAGGAATGTCATCGAGATCTACATGAACATCGTCTGATGTGCCAAGTGCATCTTGCAGTGGGTCCACTTTCGACAATGTGATGGTGCGGTCTTCCATAATGTCCAGCACCGCGCCACACGCCGAGCAAAACGCTGAAACCGGTGGATTCCTATGTCCACACTTGTTACAGAAGACGTACGACATGCTGTGTTAGGCGCCAATCAGCGCAGAGTATTCCTCGGCAGACATAAGGCCTGCTTCGTTCAAAGTTGTGACGTCGATCTCGCAAATCCATCCGTCACCATATGGGTCAGAGTTCAACAGTTCGGGCGTGGCAGTGAGCGCATCGTTAATGGCAACCACTGTTCCCGACACTGGCGCATACACATCGTTGACACTCTTGGTGCTTTCAATTTCACCGAGACCTTGATGCAGTTCAACAACGGAACCCTGGTCTGGAAGCTGGATGTAAACGATGTCTCCAAGCGCGTCTTGTGCATAATCGGTAATGCCAACACGAGCGATGGAACCATTGAGAAGCACCCACTCATGGTCCTTTGTGTATTTCAAATTCTGAGGAACATTCACGCCTCTAACGGTACTCGTTAGGGCTGTCGGCCCGAGGCCATATGAGCGCGCACCGTGGGGATGTATTTCACGAACGACACATAGGAAATAACGGCGCCTGGGATTCCTGCGGCCCAGCCCATCACAGTAAAGATGGACCACCATCCGCCAGCCGACCCAAGCGTGATCCACGGCACCGCCGACATGAGAGCAAAGGTGGCCCATTTGCCAAGCTTCGTAACAGGGAAACGTTCCATGCCCAATGCCGTCGCGCCCACCATGAGGGCGGCAATTGACACTTCTCTCACCAGAATGACAATTCCAAACCACATAGGGAAATGGTCGTAATACATGGCCGCGCCGATTCCCACGAAGAACACCAACCGGTCTGCAACTGGGTCGATGATTTTGCCCAACTCGCTGACTTGGTTGAATCGGCGAGCGATGTAGCCATCAATCCAGTCGGTGAAAGCCAACAACCCGAAGAACCAGCTACCGGCCACCACCCGATCGTCGGCCATCAGGCTGACATATGTTGGCAGCATCGCAAGGCGAACCACTGAAATCAAGTTTGGAACAGTAAAAACGGAACGCCACGTAAATACTGATTTCCAAGTCACCGCATCAGAATAGTCAGCGTGACAATCCCCACCGCGACAAGACATAGTCTTCACCTATGACTTCACTGCAGGACAAAGTTGCATTCATTACTGGTGGCGGTTCGGGCCTAGGTGCCGAGACTGCGAGACGTCTTGCTAAAGACGGTGCCATCGTTGCCATTAACGACCTCAATCCATCAGCAGCTGAAGCTGTTGCGCAAGAACTTGGTGGTTTGGCATTTCCTTTTGATGTGACGGATTCTTCAGCAATGGATGCAGCGGTTGATTCATGCGTTCAACAACTGGGTCGCCTTGACATCATGGTGAACAATGCGGGAATTGCGCCCGCTGCACCAGGAAACAAGATTGAGATTTCTATGGCAAATCAGATGAAGCGGATGGAAGGACGTGTCTCAGAACTAGAACCACTTAATTATGTGGTGGACATGTCAGACGCAGATTGGGATCGCATGATTCGCGTTCACCTATACGGGGCGTTCTATGGCACGCGCGCCGCGCTTCGACACATGCAGCCTGCTCGCTCGGGACGAATCATCAACATCTCATCCATCTTGGGACAAAAGCCGTCTGCTGGTGCACCTCACTACTCCGTCGCAAAAGCGGCAATCATTACATTGACAAAAACGACTGCAGAAGAAGTTGCTGGACTTGGCATCAATGTGAATGCAGTGTGCCCTGGCTACATCGACACTCCTCTACTCACCCCCTTTAGCGAAATGTTGAAGGCAGGGATCGTGATGCGAATTGGAAAGGGCCACATGGGTGTTCCGAACGACATTGCAGAAATGATTCGTTTTCTTTCGGGGCCCGAATCGGAATACTGCACCGGAGACGTCTTCACTGTGTCAGGCGGATATCTCGGATGACAACAATCTTTACGCGGATCATTCGCGGGGAAATTCCCGGCACATTCGTATACACAGATGAAGCATGCGTGGCGTTCATGTCAATCAACCCGTTAGCGGATGGACATGTGTTGGTAGTCCCAAAGGATGAGGTTGATCATTGGGTAGACCTGTCGCCATACCTGTCATCTCATTTGTTTGAGGTGTCGCACAAAATCTCCCGAGCACTACAAATAGCTTTTCCGTGCGAACGTATTGGCCTCATCATTGCGGGATACGAAGTGAACCACTGCCACATTCACTTGATTCCCACGTCTGACATGAGTCAATTGAATTTTGCGAACGCAGCTTCGTCGGTAGAGCGTGAAACGCTCGAGACCAATGCTTCAAAAATTAAGGAAGCACTGGCAACTCTCTAAAAGAGTGTTAGCTCGCTGGTGCTGTCGTCTCCAGTGTCAGGCTCAATCAAACTGGGGTCGTTATTGCGAACGCTATTCACACGAGTAGAAACTCGTTGAGTTGCAAATCGCGGTTGGTGATCTGGTTGAAATAATTCCAAAGGAGCATCTCCTGGCAATAACCACTCCACCGCCTCTTCGCCAT
>CAZRHK010000091.1:0-6016 GCA_964599815.1 uncultured Bifidobacterium sp.
ACGTTCTGCAGAACTACGATGAGTTCGCCAGCCTGAAAGAGCTGCAAAGCGTTGATGTGAATGACCCGGCAGCGGTGGAAGCGTTCAAGTCAAAACACTATTTGACCGATGAAGACATGACTGCAATGGCCACCATCACATTGCCTGCTGAGCGGAAAATCCAGGATTACCGATCTACCTACAACGATGTACGCGACTGGCAGCGTCGGGAAAAAACTGCCGACGACAAGGACAAATCAACCATCGATTGGGACGATGTAGTTTTTGAGGTTGACTTGCTCAAGTCGCAGGAAATTAATTTGGACTACATCCTTGAATTGATTTTCGATCACAACAAGAAAACCAAGAGCAAATCCGAACTGGTGGATGAAGTTCGTCGCGTCATTCGTGCCAGCCTTGGTAATCGCGCCAAAGAAAATTTGCTGGTCGACTTTATCAACAAGACAAATCTCGACCAGATTGGTGACAAGGCTAGCGTGATTGAGGCTTTCTTTTCTTTTGCGCAAGCTGAACAACAACGTGAAGCCCAAGAATTGATCAACTCCGAGAGCCTAAATGCAGAGGCCGCTAAGCGGTACATCGCAGCATCACTTAAGCGTGAGTATGCCAGTGACAGCGGTACGGAGCTGAATGCCGTTTTGCCCAAGATGAGTCCACTGAATCCACAGTACCTGACCAAAAAGCAGAGTGTGTTTCAAAAGTTAGCGGCTTTTGTAGAAAAGTTTAAAGGGGTAGGCGGCAAGGTTTGAGAATTTTTCTCATTCCAGAAACAAAGTTTGACCGAAAAATCACTGCAGTTTCCCTTGAAAAGCTAACCAAATGACGCCTACCAATCCCACTGAGATACTCAAAGAACTTTGCGATCTAGCCGACAGCGAGTTAGACGATCAACTGCCCGAAAGAATTCAGCAGTTAAAGGAGCAGGGAATTAAACTGAAGGTCGAGACGAATCTCGATGAACCTGAATTCATCACGGACCCCAACTCTTACACTGAAGTCGTCCAGTACTGTGAACTTTGGATTGGCGACGCCAAAGTCTACGAATGGCAGGAAACATACTGGGGTAGTTTTGGCGGCATGGGGGCTGGCTGGTGGATCGAGCAAGGAGACACTTCGATCGACTTCGACATACTGGCGCTCCTGGATCTCCTTGACCTTTTACCTCAGGCGCCGGAGGTCCCCAAACCCGATATTGCAGGCGATGACTAGCCTGACGGAGCCGTTGATAGCCTTGGAGTCGTCAAATAGTTATTCACCCAAAATCCGATTTTCGAAGGCTCTCTAGTGGAAAACTTGCAAAGCTTGCTGACTAAATCTGAATCTGTGGAAGTCATTTAAACTGGTTACAAAGACGGTGCTTCGGGCATGAGTGATGCCTTTTTTGGGTCGCAATCATGGACACAAAAAAGTATAAAAAGGAGCTTCGTGCAGTTGTGCGGGAATCCGCAAGAGGTCGATGAAGATCGATCATGCTCATATCATCTTGCTCACACACTACTTGAATTAACCTTCAGTTTCTCTAGGATTCCACCTATTAAATCAATTGAATGCTGAAATGAATAACCACTCAACAACAAAGGCTAGCTTTTTTGAAAATCATTTCATGGTCAGAATATGACATTAGTAGGCGAGGTTTGTAAGTAACCTTGCCGCTACAATTTTTTTATAGCAAGATTCAAAGCTAACCCTTCGACATTTACCTTTCGTAGCTTATATGGGCCGAATGAGAGAACCCACTCAGGCCCCTGCGGGACCAAAAAACGCTCTAAAGCGCCGAAAGGCGGGACATCTGGCGGTTTTTTGTGTGTTTTTAAAATCTCGGCCCGCGGTCACGACAGGCATAGCAAAAATGGTTACTTGGGGCAACATAATTGAACTATGGACCTTTCACCCTCTGTACATGGCCTATCAATCTATTACCTTCCAGGGCATGGGGGTCGTATCACCAACGGCTTAGGGCAGGCTTTAGTTGCTAGGGGGTACGAGGTCGTTGGACGCGAGACCGTGGGTGACTTTAAGAAGCTAAATTTCAACGATCAAGTGGCCACGATTGCCAATGACATAAAAGAGCACTTTTGGCGCGAGGATGCCAAGATCATTGCCAACTCTTTCGGCGGCTATTTGTTGCTTCATGCGTTGTCGAAATTGGATCCATACATTGGCAGGATGCTGCTGCTGTCGCCAATCGTAGGGGAGTTTTCAAGCGAGGAAATCAGCATGGGATTTATCCCGCCTTACGCTGATCGACTCATTGAGCTTGCTAGCGGCAATCAGTACCCAGCGCCAATGAACTGCTCGTTTCATGTTGGTTCAGAGGACTGGCAGAGCAATCCAGAAAACGTTACTAAGTTTGCAAGCTTGCTTGGGTTGCCAGTTACTATTGTCCCTAACGCAGGACATCAACTGTCTAAAGTCTATGTTTCTTCTTTGCTGGATGATTTATTCAGTTTATAAAAATAAAAATAATCACTTCAAATTTTTTAGATTTTTTGATGCATTTAAGGATATGGATCTTTAGTTTCGTTCTCATGCCACTTGCCTAGTAGCCACCAAAAAGCTCCAAGTACCAAGCACCCAATTACTGCATCAAAATCGATTGGTAAAGATTTATATAGAGGGACGACGATAAACAAAATTGCAAATATTAAGCTCATATAAGCCATCGATTTACCTAGTGGTGCTAGGTTTTTAAATTTTTCTATCATGAGAACCACCCTGTCATTTGCTGCTTAATTTTCGTAATTTATGTCCGCACTTTTGAGTTCTTCAGCGATGAACTTTAGCTCATCATCGAATTGTTTTGCTTTAAAGTGAATCATGTTTTTGAAGTTAACTAGACTAGACGCCGTGTTCATTGAAGCGGTTAAGCGCGACGCTGCTATGAAACTGGTCTGATGCCATTTTCTATATTCATGAAAATTGGTCGACCATCGGGCGTGTTTAGTGGAATGATTTTTTCAGGCTCTTGAACATCAGCAGGAATCAGCGCACAAAGGGTAGGACTAGTGCGCAGTTCGCCGTTTAATTCAACTTCAATCTGCGCGATAACCAACTTGACATCAGATAGTATTTCTTTGACTTTCATTTCAGCTCCTTTGGCGGCTTGGTCGCATGCATTAACACATGCATCACCCGGTGCGTGTCCGCATTGACGGTCAGAATGGAGAAGTTAATCACAACAACCTACCCGGTGGCAGGGCTAATCCCCTTATCCCATAGGCAAACAATGCCAAAATTTTTTCATTATCAGTTTGGAACCACCCCCGCACAATCAATATCATCCAGCTCAAAATCAATGCTAAGGGGTTATGTAATGCTGTCGCATACATGATGGTTACTGACTTTGCTTAATCAATACATCAGCGTTGGTTTCAGCTTCTCGAATTTTTTTGCTCAATTCGCCCGAGGGGGAAAAGGTTCTAGCTATTGCAGCGAGTATCCAAAGAAGCAAGAACCATTTCCACCAATTTATCTTTTTGTGTTGATTAGTTGGAACGATTTCCTTTGAATGTTCGTTTAGTTTAGTGTCCTGTACGAAAAAACTATCAGGCGTATTTTCGGTTATGAAAGTAACCGTGTGTTTACCATTTTCATCGTACTGATCGCGAAACCAATTTTTTTGTTCTTGTGTGCTTGATGGCATAGTTTGACGAAATGTTTCCAGATCGATACCTTTTCCACCATTACGCCCACGCAAGAAACATCGAGTAGTCCCATCTCTAAAGTGTTCGCAAACCGCTTGTGTCGAATCAGAGACAACTTTGACTTCTCGCCAGATCAGTTGATTGTTGAGATTCATTCTCATCTCGCTATGTTTTGTTACTGTAGATTCAAATCTAACATTAAACTTGCTAAAACAGATAAATTTCTGATCGTGTGAAAACTCTTTGGAGCTAAATATGTTTTTTCGAATAGCGGTTACTTTGCTTGTTGGTTTAAGCATTTCAGACGCTGTGCAGGCGCAGCAGTCTGGACCCGTTAGATGCCTCGAATCCATTGAGCCGGCGGGGTGCTTGCTTGATTTGGCTAAAAGCAAAGCTTTTTCAATCAAAGATAAGACTGAAAAAGCAAACGCTGTCGCTAAAGTAATTGATACGAATGCATACCTAAAGAGAGCTGATTTTGATCTGCTTACTCGAACAGAAGGTTTATTGAATGATAAGAAGTTATCTCTTGAAGGTTATTTAAATCTTCAAACAGCTCTGTCAAGTTATTTCGGTAACTTTGATGCAAATCGCGCACAAAAACATGCTCGCAACTCAGTGGAAGTCTATGTGGCAGCATTAAAAAACGACAGCCCGAAAGACAGATACACAATTGCCAACTGGGCTTGTGGCTTGATCGATGCGAATGCAAATGTATGGAAGCAAAGCATATACATCACAGCGATGACATGCACTCCAGGCAGAATTTCTAAAATTGATTTTACAAACGAAGGTGGTGAGGCCATCGCTGCATTTACACAGATGAACGCCGCTTGGGTCCAATCAGACTTTGAAGAAATGATTCGACAAAGAAAATTGTTGGAAATGGCTCTTCAAAAAGATGAGCAGGTTGGTATCAAAACTAAAAATAAACTGTTAAACGAAATTACACAACAGTTGAAGGTCATTGTTCTTCTTGCGCATTCAGAATTGAACAGGCGTTCATCAAATATGAATGAGGCAAGCAGTCTACTTGCACAAGCTCAAGAGGCGTTGACTGGATTAGAAAAATTAAATGATTCAAGCAGAGCAATGCAGGCAAGAGTCATGTTGGCAAATTACTTCAACACTTTTCTGGATTTTGAGAAATCACTTGCCACACTGGAGGCTGTTAATACAAAGCTTGAATCCAAACGTTATGAAAAATCGATTGAAGCTGATGCTTACATTGATTATTTGACGGTATTGGCTAAAGCTATCGACCGGGGTGGCGTTAAAACTATTGCTGAAGCAAAAGAGCGAAGACATGAGTTGCAGATGCGTCAAGCAGATGTACTTTACTCTCGCTATAAGTGGTTTGCGGATGCCGACAAAGATAGTAATAGTCCTTCCAAGGAAACTATGAGGGCTTTAATTGATGCGGCTGAAGCTGGCAATCCCTATGCCATGCATAACCTCGGATTTGGATTTGAGCATGGATTAAGAGGCCAAGAGAAAAATTTACAAAAAGCTCGCTATTGGTACTACTGGTCAGCAGTAAATGGTTTTGCTGGTGCGCAAAATAATCTGGGTGATCTATATGAAAAAGGCGATGGAACACCAGTAGACATTGGCATGGCAATTTATTGGTATACACAAGCAGCAATGCAAGGTGAGCCGACTGCTTATCTGAGCCTAGGTGAATTATTTTTAGAAGGTAAAGGCATTGAGAGAAATTACTTTACATCTGCTTTTTGGCTTTCACTTGCTGCTAGGTCTTTGCCAGAAGGTCAAAACAAGGCTGACGCCATTAAAGGACGCGACTTGTCCGTATCAAAACTTGACGAAAAAGCTAGGCGGCAACTTGCATCTAGGCTCTATAGTTTCATTCCTTTAAAGCAAACTGACCACACATTGACAGATCGACCAAAGCTCGGTGAGGATTTGTAGAAATGTCATTTCTTACTTTTAGAAATAGGACTCGACTCGCTCGATCACAGATATTTCGTCCTCTTGTTCGCGCCGCATTTGCTGAATGACAACACTCACAGCGATGTCCATACCCAACGGTTCTGTGCAAATTGGCCTCATGTATGAATCCGGTATGGGGCCGACCTTTCTTTTTCTTTTTTTGTTGCCAACTTCATAGGTCGGGGGCTGCAATCTGGAACAAATCCCCCCCCCAGAGGCGGGCTAATTCCCGCATCATTGCTGTGACGGCCACATCCGCAACTGCGAGCTACCTTGCCCAGGTAGGCAGGTCGGCGGTGGTGTTTACCACTCTCTTAATGTTGTGTAGATTATTGATTTCAATAAGGAAAACAAAATTATTTAAGTTTTCACACTGCAGGGGTCACATGTTCGATCCATGTATCGCCCACCATATCAATCAA
>CAZRHK010000092.1:0-5896 GCA_964599815.1 uncultured Bifidobacterium sp.
TCGCCAATGTCTGAGTAGTGCGCACCAGTGGTCCACACTTTCTGACCAGTAATGACCCATTCATCACCGTCTTTGACAGCCTTTGTGGTGAGTGATGCAAGGTCGGAACCTGCACCTGGCTCTGAGAACAACTGTGATGCAATCATTTCGCCGCGCCACAACTTGCGCACGTAACGATCGCGAGCTTCTTGTGAACCGTGGTCGAGAATTGTTGGTGTGACCATTCCGAGGCTGATGGCGAATGCGCTTTGGTCTGGTACGCGATACGTAGCTTCCATCTGGCTGTACAGACGATCGAAGGCTGGTGCAAGCCCGCGGCCGCCGTATTCCTTCGGTCCGGAGATCCAACCAAAGCCGGCATCGAACTTCTTCTGGCGCCACTTCTTTGCATCTTCTGCTTGCGCTGCTTCTTGTGCGCGGTCTTTCTCGCGATAGAAGTTGTCAGAGCCTTCGCCCCAGACGAACGCTTTTTCTACGGGGCGCTTTTCTGCATTTGCTTCAAGGAAAGCGCGAGCTTCTTTTTCGAACTCTTCAATGGTGATGTCTGCCATGGTGTTCCCCTAGAACAGGACCCTCGGGGGGTCGTGATATGTACTGCGTACGGTACCTGCCTGTCGGATTAGTAGGCGAAGCCGAGGCGGGTTGACTAGCGTGACATTTATGGGTCAGCCAGTAGCAGTAGAGCAGAAGGCCGGTGGCAGTGCCGCCATCGTTCGTTTTGAAACCAATCGTTCTCTCACAGGAATGGGTCACGAGCGTTTTACGTCGGTGGCCGAGGCCAAAGGAACCCGCCCAGCGGCTGTTCTCGCGCGTCGTTTCTTGGAATCTGGCCAAGTGGCATGGGTGCATGTGTACGGAAATATCGTGACCGCTCAGCTGTCGTCTGGGGCCTCGCAATCTGGCTTGAACGACATTGTTCGCGATCTGTATCAGTACTGGAAGCCAGGAATGACCCCGCCAAGCGTGGAAGAACTGTTGGCACAAATGCCGGCAGAAGCTGCACCTGCAGCCGCGGCTCCTGCTGCCGATGGTGCAGGCGCCGGTCTCGACCCTCGCGTGCCTGCTCACTTGTGGGAGCGCAGTCGCCTTGGCCGCGAGAAATGGCTCGCTAAGCAGGGCTAATTGCTGGGGCCAATCATGGCCTGAAACTTACGAACATGTGTTCGCTATGGTGGCGCCATGTCCACTATCGAGTCGCTCGTGCTGTCAGGGCGGCATCTTTCGGCGTTAGAGACGGGTGCTCAATTCGCCGAACGTGTCAGCGCACGTGCCGCATCTGGTTACGGACCACTCAGTGTTCCTCAGGAACTGGTGTCGTTGTTTCCCGCACGTGGTCTTGAACGCGGCTTTATTTATGGAATCTCTGGTGGTGCATCGCTGTCGTTGTTAGGTGCGCTTGCATCATCGGCCACTCAATCTGGGTCATGGTTGGCGTTGGTCAACATGCCACATGTTGGTCTGCGGTCTATGCATGAATACGGCGTCGCGTTGCATCGAACCGTGTGTATTTCCACTCCTGAAAAAGGGTCAGTGTGGGCCGGGGTTGTTGGTGCGCTTGTTGATGGCATCGATCTTGTTGCGGTGTCGGCCACTCATTGTTCTGCTGCTGAAGCGCGTCGTATTGCTGCCCGCGTGAAAGCACAAGGGTCTGTTTTATTCGTTATGAATGCAACACAGGTGTTCTCTCTTGACGCAGTGTTGTCTGCCTCTGCACATGAATGGGAGTTTTCCACTCACGCCGCTCAACGTTCTGTTCGTGTCAGTGCTAGTGGTCGCCGCGTTCACGGACAACGGTCGTGCTCTGTATTGATGCCAAATCATTCTGGTGGTGTGTCTGTGGGTGGGGTATGAGTCGCACTATCGCAATTGTGTTTCCCGAATGGGGCCAGCACTATGCATCTTTTGGGGAAGAGCATTCATTCATTGAATTTGAACGTGTTGTTCGCGCTGTTACTGCTATCTCGCCGTTAGTGGAAGTAGAAGAAGCCGGCGTCATGGTGTTGTCTGCTCGGGGTCCTTCTCGTTATTTCGGTGGAGAAGAATCTGTTGTCCAGCATTTGCGCAACATTTGCTCCGTTGAATCCATTGCTAGCGGAATTGGAATTGCTTCCTCTCGATTCGCAGCACTTGTTGCTGCACATTTGTCTGCATCGCGTGGAACACCATGCATTATTCATCAATCGGTTGCGCAAGATTTTCTAAATGGCATTCCAGTTGGTGCGCTGCATCGCATCGGGGCCATTTCTGCCGACACAGTGGGGCTATTGCAACGTTTGGGGTTATCGCATTGTCATGCAGTGCGAGATATTGGTGAGTCGGCGCTTATTGATCGTTTCGGAGCAGAGGGTCGCTCTGTGTGGCAGCTGGTTACTGGAGAAGATGTGCGGCATTTTTCTCCCGATGCACCACCATCAGATTTCGCACGCACCATCGATTTTGAATCACCACTCATCACGGCACCGCATGTGGTGGCGGCATCACATAATGCTGTGAATGAGGCCATGCAGATAATTGCGAATCAAGGGCAACGCTGTGTTCGTCTATTAGTGGAATGCGAAACAGATCATGCAGAAATGTCAACCCGCGTGTGGGGAGAGCCCCGAGGCTTTTCTGCTGCTGCAGTGTTGCAACGACTCATGTATCAACTTGATGGTTGGTTAATGAATGAACAGTCCGTGCCAGATGCACCCACCAGTGGCATTGTGCGTGTGCGTCTTGTTCCGCTTGATTGTTGTGCATCAACTGCGGTGCAACCCTTGTTATGGGGTGGGTACGAAGAAAATATCGAGCGTGCCATTCGCGCAGTCACCATGGCGTGCGCGGTAGATGCCTCTGTGGTGGCCACAGTGCCGCAGTGGGAGGGCGGGCGAGACATCGCTCAGGTGTATTCGTATGTTCCGTTTTCCACGGCCAACATTGCAGACACGCACGATGCTGAACAACGTGTTACTACTGGTCGCGGTGTAGCGCGTCACTGGAGCGGTGCTGTGCCAACACCATCGCCGGCGTGTGTGTTTCCTCAACCGCATCGTGCTGTTCTCGTTGACCACAAGGGAGAGCCTGTGTTGGTCAGTGGTCGACACGAGCTCACCAGTGTTCCTGTACGCATTGAGGTAGAGGGGTATTCCTATCGCGTTGAATCCGTTGCGGGTCCGTGGCCAGTGGAAGAGCGTTGGTGGGATGCCCGCCGGCGTCGACGCCATGTGCGGATGCAAATGTTGGTTCGTAATCAACGCAATGCAGCGCGAGTGTTGTTGCTGGGGTTAGAGAACTCTGAGTGGACCGTTCTTGCCCGTTATGACTGATTGTCGTGAAAGTTCTCCATCATGCTGAAGAACTCGTTATCAAAATTTTGACGTTCCACTTCTTGCCAAATTTCTTCTTCAGTGAGGTTGTCGCAATTCATGATGACCGACTCAATGTGCCATCGGTCGGTAGACAAGGTGTTGACTGCCTCGATGATTGCTTCTTCAATACTGGTGCACCAAAAGGAACAGAGTTGTCGATCGCCGTCTACGTGGTGACGCACCACATAGAAACATCGAAGTTGACGTTGGGTGCCACGGACGAAGAATGGGAAGGTGTCGTCGGACATGTGAGCTCCTATCAGAGAAGTCCCGTGTAGGGATGTGAAGGCAGCAAACATGTGGCGTTACATGATGTAAAGAATACGACATGGGTGTGTCACTGAAGTTGCGAAATGAATGCGTTCTAGATGCGGTGTCGTAGTGTTTTGACATGGCAGATGCCCACACAGTGATCTTCCGCGCGAAATCCATCATCACGATGAATGACAACGCGCCGCATGCAACCGCCGTTGCTGTGCAACAGGGTCGCATAGTTGCGGTTGGTGGTGAAGAAGAAGTGATTCATCGGGTCGCAGGTGACTACATCTTCAACGACAACTATCAAGACAAGGTCATTCTTCCGGGCTTAATTGATCAGCACCTGCATCCCATGTTGGGTGCCACCACATTGACAACCGAGATCATCGCGCCCGAAGAATGGCACATGCCTCGTCGAGTGCATCCTGCAGCGTCCACTGCATTGGAATATGACGAACGTCTGCGTGATGCGCATCGCCGATTGCCAGAAGGTGCGTGGTTGTTCTCGTGGGGATACCACTCGTTGTGGCATGGGGACATGAGCAGGCAGAGGCTTGATGCCATAGCACCCAACAGGCCAGTGGCTATTTGGCAGCGGTCATGTCACGAGTGGTATCTCAATTCTGCTGCATTGGACACGCTTGAGCTAACGGAAGAAAAATGCACAGGGTACGGATTGGCAAGTAGCCAAATCAATTACCAGCGCGGACATTTCTGGGAAAACGGATGGATGCTTACGTTGGCTCCGTATCTCATGCCAATTTTCATGACGCGCGAACGCTTTCGTGAGGGTCTTGTACAAATGGTGGAGTACCTACACATGAATGGTGTGACCGCCATTAACGAGCCAGGTATCTACTGGCGAAATGAACCATGGGATTTGTATCAAGAGATACTCGGTGCTGCATCCACGCCTTTTCAGAGCACGTTCATGGTGGAAGGACGAACACAACCAGTTCGAAAACTCGCACCGAATGAATTTGTAGCGGACGCGCAGAAACAAGTGGAACGTGGTGCTGGAGACAAAGTATTTGTTGTTGATAAACAAGTGAAACTGTTTGCCGACGGGGCGATTATTTCGCAATTGATGCAGATGAACGAGCCGTATCTAGACCGAGAGGGACGGCCAGATGCTCATCACCATGGTGAATGGATGATGGAGCCAGCGGTGCTGAAAACGGTATTCGATGCATATTGGGATGCCGAGTGGCAACCACACATCCACGTCAATGGCGACAAAGGACTAGATGTTGTTCTCGATGTTCTTGAGGATGCACAGAAACGTTTCCCGCGCGCTGACCACAGAACAGTGATTGTGCATTTTGCAAACTCCACCGAAGAACAAGTAGATCGCATTGCTCGCTTGGGTGCCATTGTGTCTGCGAATCCGTATTACCCCGTTGGGTTTGCCGACAAGTTCTCTGAGTGGGGATTAGGGCCAGAGCGCGCCGATGTTATGGTTCGCGCAGCTTCTGTGTTGCGTGAAGGAATTCCGTTGTCGTTTCATTCAGATCTTCCAATGTGTCCGTCTGATCCCATGATGATGGCGTCGTATGCGGTTAATAGAACAACACCATCAGGAAGAGTGGCCGGACCAGAGCAGCGAATCTCAGTCCATGATGCGCTGAGGGCAGTCACCATTGAGGCAGCGTTCTCGTGGCAACGTGAAAACGAATTGGGAAGCATTGAAGAAGGAAAGATGGCCAACTTCACTGTTCTCGATGGTGATCCGTATGACACCGATCCCACTCGATTGGCGCGCATCCCCATTGTTGCAACAATTTTCGAGGGTGAGAGTTTCCCCATTGCAGAGGATCTGGTGGCCCAGAGAAGCAACTCCAACTATGTGGCAGCGCAAATGTCTGCGAGTGAACATGTATCGGGGTGTATTGCTCACGGATGTGGATGTGAAGTGGCTGAGTTCATCGCACGACATGTTGATGCAGATGGTTGGGCGGCATGACAGGTCGCTCTTTTCCCAATTTGTCCTCTGTGTTTGATTTTTTTCGGTCACACACCCCTATCGACCAACGAGAGTCAGAGTCAATAGAACAATTTCTTTCAGTTGTTCCCGAACTTGATGATCCATGTAATGAAGAGAGTGGGTTGGTGCATGTCACCGCATCGGCAATTGTTGTCAGTGATGCGGGAGACAAAGTGGCACTTCATCTACACAAACGTTTGAACATGTGGTTGCAGCCAGGCGGTCATATTGATGCGGGAGAAACTCCGGCACAAGCTGCGTTGCGTGAATCTGTAGAAGAAACGGGATTGCCGGTTCGTCATGAACG
>CAZRHK010000093.1:0-5851 GCA_964599815.1 uncultured Bifidobacterium sp.
GCCACGCCAACATCGGGATGTTTTTCAAATTCACGACGAGTACACATGGCGCGATCGAGGATTCGTTCGCGTGGGGACCTCAGTTTGGTATTCAGCGATGCATAGATGGTTTGCAGAAATTGGTCCACCAACGCATTGACGAGTTCTTCTTTGGTGGGGAAGTGGCGGTACACCGCAGTGGGGTCCACCCCCATCGCCGCTCCGAGAGACCTCATAGTCATTACTTCAATTCCGTTTGAGTCAACGAAATCGAAGGCAGCTGCGATGTAATCAGCTTTCTTGAGATTCTTTCGAGTAGCGATGTGGTCATCGTAGTAAATATTCGGCAGGTCGGACTCTGAAGACTCCAATACCGCCACATAGTCTCAAGGACATGGCTGGTGGACTAACCGAAGAAGAACGTCAACAAATTCGTGATCGATACCGTCTGGAACGCGACAAGCGCTTGCGGTCAGATGGAAACCTTCAGTACTTGCAGCCAGAGGGGCGCTTTTCGAATCTTTTAGAGGACCCATATGTAGACGTGGCTCCTCGCGATGCTGTGAATGATGAAGTTGATGTCCTCATTGTTGGTGCAGGTTTTGCGGGGTTGGTCACAGGCGCGAGACTGAAGCAAGCAGGTGTCACCAATGTTCGACTCATCGACAAAGCTGGCGATGTCGGTGGCGTGTGGTACTGGAACAGGTACCCCGGTGCAATGTGTGACACCGCGGCAATGATTTATCTTCCTCTGTTAGAAGAGACAGGAACAGTGCCGTCTGCCAAGTACGTGCCGGCTCCTGAAATTCATGCGCATGCAAAGCGAATTGCAACAACATTCAATTTGTACGACAACGCTCTTTTCTCAACTGGCATTACCGGCATTTCGTGGAACCCAAGCATCTCGCGATACACAGTCACAACAGATCGGGGTGACACCATTCGGGCACGATTCGTGGCCATGGGAACGGGGCCATAGCATCGTCCAAAACTTCCTGGCATCCCTGGTATTCATGACTTTGCTGGGCATGCATTCCACACCAGCCGATGGGATTATGACTACACCGGTGGTGATCCGACGGGCGCGCTGATGGAGAAATTGTCAACAAAGCGAGTTGGCATCATTGGCACTGGCGCTACATCGGTGCAATGCATTCCGCACTTGTCACGCGCGGCAAAAGAACTGTTTGTGTTTCAGCGAACACCCTCTGCAATTGACACTCGGAATAATCACCCAATTGACCCAGAGTGGTTTTCTCAACTTCAGCCGGGTTGGCAAAACGAATGGCTGATGAACTTCACCACATTGCAAACCATGGGTTTTGCAGACAAAGACCTGGTGATGGATGGCTGGACCGACATTTCTCTTCGTATTCGTGACCGCGTGATTGAAATGGTGAATGCGGGAAGTCAAGTTGGTCCTGCCACATTGTTGCGCGCTTACGAAGAGAGCGACGACGAGAAGATGTCTGAGATTCGTGCGCGAGTTGACTCAATTGTGAAAGACACGGCAACAGCCGATGCGTTGAAGCCTTGGTATCGCCAACTGTGCAAGCGTCCATGTTTCCACGATGAGTACTTGCAGTCGTTCAACAATCCAAACACTCATCTTGTTGACACAGATGGCAAAGGTGTTGAACGTATTGATGCAACCGGTGTGTGGGTAAATGGCGTTCATTACGAGATTGATTGTTTGGTCATTGCTTCAGGTTTTGAAGTGGGAACGCCATACACGCGCCGAAGTGGATACGACGTTGTTGGAAAGAACAATGTTGCGCTTAGTGAGTACTGGGCAGACGGCATGCGCAGCTTGCACGGAATTCATGTTCATCAGTTTCCGAACCTGTTCATTCTTGGCCCAAGCCAAGGGGCCAATCTAATTTCAAACATTCCGCATAATTACGTGGCAAACAGCGTGGTGATTGCATCCACCATTGCGCATGCACTTGAAAATGGCACCCCCGAAATTGAGGTAACGGAAGAAGCCGAGAACAACTGGATTGAATTCATTACCAGTACTCAACGTGGTCTTCGTGGCGGCGAAGACTGCACGCCCGGCTACTACAACAACGAGGGTGGCCCAATGGGGCGTCGTGAACAGTTGAACTCAAGCGGTCACCCTGGTGGTCCAGTTGCGTACTTCGAATACATCGAACAATGGCGTACTTCTGGTGAGTTTGCAGGCTTAGAGTTCCGCTAGTTGCAGGTGCTGCAACAGTGGGAAAGCCAGAGTTCACAGGTCTCAAAATGGCGTGAGTGTTAGAATTTCCTTTGTCCGCAAGGGGAGTTATCCATGTTGAATCACCGTTTTGTTGCGCGGTTGAAGTCTGATCTGCCGTTCATTGCCAGCCTTGGGTCACGCGCTTACTCCATCGTCCGTAGCGGCGCAAACAAGCGGATTGTTGCGAAATCTTCCAAGCCCACGTTTAGTGGAGTGATTGTTGATGTGATGTCTGGTGAAACAGTCGCGCAATCTGACGTCCTAAAGAAATTAGATGCCGGTCACATTCTCCTTGCTAAGGATTTTCTCAACAACACTGGGCTTGCCAAAGACTTTGCCTCCGTCATGTCGGGTGCGTATGGAATTCCATATGAAGACTTAGACCGCATCCATGAATTGCTCACCATTGATCAAATTCTTGATGTCACCGAGAAATTGAAAATGGATGAGCGAATTCTCGGTCTGGAATGCAGCATTTTCTACGGATTGTTCGGGCACTCGCCAGAGTTGTATGCGGAGCTAATGCCAAACCTTCGTCCACATGTTCCTTACAACACTGTGCGCGGTAAGGAGAAGGAAATCGAGGCCCGTGTTGGTCGCGGAAAAATGAATGCGCATGGTCCGCATAAGGATTCATGGCGTTTTCATCCGTCAAACACCATCAATGTGTGGCTGGCCTTGAGTGATGTGACTCCATTAAATGGAATGATGCTTGTTCCGCATTCTGTTGATTACTTGCCAAAGTTTGCAGACAACGAAATTGTTCCAGGTTGCGATACATATCCAGAGCGCCAGTACCTCACCCAGATGAATACTGGAGATGCCCTGTTATTCCGTGCCGAATTGATGCATGGTTCAATCTTGAATCAAACAGACAAAACACGATTTGCTTTCTCAATGCGTTGCACCGTGGAAGAGCCTGATTTCCATCGTGACTTTATGTACAACTATGTGCGTATCTCGCCTAACTATTCGAATCTCACCACATTGAAATTGTCTGCAAAGAGTTCATTTGAACCGGCGTCACGTGATGATTTCTTTGTTGATTTCGGTCCACAGGCTCGACCGCTTCGAGATATTTCTCGTGAAGAAGACGGAAAGCTCATTGTGCAAACACCAGATGGCGAAAAAACGTTCTGTGCGCGTTGTCCGCATCAAGGTGTTCCACTTCGCGACGGTCGTCTCGAAAACGGAAAGATTGTGTGCTCACAACACCAACTTCGCGTTGAACCCGCCGCTCACTAAATCTCACATTTCATGACTTCATTGCGCCAACTCATTGAACGACTGAGAGTTGTCGCATCGAAATTGCTGTCACCACAAGTACGTAATGCACTGAAAGCAATCTGGATGGTGCTTGTGACCGTCTTCGTTGTTCGGTACATGGTCAAAAACTGGGACTCCATTACTGACACCATTAGGTCCTTCAGTTTTGTTGTGTTGTTTGGAACTGTTGCGGTCACCATTGCAGGAAAAATTGCTGTCAGTGTGCACTCACAACTCATCACCAAGGTGAACGGCAGAGAATTCACATTTCGTGAATCGTTCTGGATGTATTCAGCCAGTGACTTAGTGAAGTACATCCCCGGTGGTTTGTGGAATGCGCTGGCGCGCGTGCGCTTGTACACCAACATGGGAATGTCTGCGACTGCGTCAACCAAAGCATTTGCGCTTGAGAAGTACTGGATGGTGCTGGGTGCTCTTGCCACAGGCGCACTTGCTTTGACGCCTCAAGGCTTACGAGGCGTTGGGCTATCAGATTCGTCCATCGTGGTTCTCGGCTCACGAATTGTGTTATTCGCTGCATGGGTGATTCTCATTTGGGTCGGTGGGCGACTTACAGGCCAGCCCATAGTTCCCATTGCGGTTCTGCGTTCTCTGTCTGAGCAAATCGTCATGGCCATCTTCTTTGGATTAGGCGTGTGGATACCACTTGAAGCGGTTGATGCCGGAGTGTCTCCACTCGTGGCCATCGGCGCATTTTCAATGGGTCGTGGCCTTGGTTACCTGGCGGTGTTTGCGCCTGCTGGAATTGGAGTGCGCGAAGTGGTCACGCTGTGGGCCTTAGGCGGTTCTTCTGCAACATCCCAAGCCATGGGCATCGCCTTAGCGGTGAACCGTGTCATGACATTTGTTGCAGATCTTGCGTCTTTTGGTTTGTCATTCACGGTCAAACCACGCAGGAATGGCAGCCAGTAACGCAGTTGTGGCAAGGTTATTAATGCACTTGAAGGAGTCTTATGGAAGTCTTGTCTGAAATTACAAACAACGTTCTCGTTCTCACGCTGAATCGTCCCGAAGCTGGAAACGCATTGAACGGCGCACTTAGTGAAGGTCTCTCGAACGCGCTGACCGAGGCAGCTGACAACAACGACATTCGTGCCATTGTCATTACTGGCGCTGGCGAGAAAATCTTCTGTGCAGGAATGGATCTCAAAGCCTTTGCTGCTGGCGAAGACATTGCAAAAATTGGAATGGGTTTTGCTGCTCTGCGTAACTGCAAGAAGCCACTTATTGCTGCTGTGAACGGTCACGCACTTGCTGGTGGATTTGAAGTAGTCATGTTGTGTGATCTCATCGTTTCGGTTGACACCGCACGTTTCGGTATTCCTGAAGTGAAGCGTGGTCTCTTCGCAGCAGGCGGTGGCGTGCGTTTGCCAGCGCGAATCCCACTTGCTGTTGCAATGGAAATGGGCCTTACTGGTGACCCCATTGAAGCTCCACGCGCAAAGGAATTAGGTCTCATTAATCAAGTTGTTCCCGCGGCAGAGTTGCGTGACGCTGCGCTCGCGCTCGCAGCACGCGTGTCAGCAAATGGCCCGCTTGCGGTGCAGGCCACAAAGCAGTTAATGCTTGACGAAATTGGAAATGGAAACCCGGCTCTTCTCGGTGAACTTCAAAAGAAAGTGTTCACCAGCGAAGATGCAAAAGAAGGCGCAACAGCGTTTGCGCAGAAGCGAGCACCCGAATGGAAGGGTCGCTAACTACTCGCGACCAACTGAGAGAACTATGGAAGGTTCGAGATTTTCGAATCCTTCTCAGCTCTCGCATCGTTAGCAATATTGGAAACGGCATGGCGCCAGTGGCGTTGGCTTTTGGCGTACTCGATTTGCCAGGCGGAAACGCAAGTTCGCTCAGCATTGTGACTGGTGTGCACATGGTGCCACTGGTGTTGTTCATGATTATCGGTGGTGCAGTCGCAGATCGGTTTGGTCGTGCTCGACTGGTGGGATCATGCGACTTAATTGGAAGCTTGTTTGTATCTATAAGTGCGATTGAGTTTTTGACGGGGAGTGCAACCGTTCCTCTTTTGGCATTCAATGGTTTTGTCTTCGGAGTGTTGAACGCAATTTGGTATCCAGCATTTACTGGCCTCACTCCGCAGATTGTGAAGCGTGAACATTTGCAGAGTGCCAACTCCATTCTTGGTGTTGGTGGAAACCTTGCATTCACCATTGGTTCTGCCATTGCGGGAATGGTGGTGGCAGCGGTTGGTTCTGGGTGGGCCATCATGGCCGATGCAGTGTCATTCTTTATTGCTGGTCTTCTGGTGTTCTCTTTACGACATCTCGATCGAGTACCCACAGATAAGAGTGAAGAGAATCACGGCATCCTCCACGATCTGCGTGAAGGGTGGACAGAGTTTTCGTC